>JAGCTZ010000126.1 GCA_017963165.1 Treponema sp. | reverse complement strand
TATTCAACAGCAGGAACGCGTACACGATCAAATGGAAGGTCTCCACCCTTTGGTGTTTCAAAAGCGCCTGTCATTTCAAGGGCACGGTCACCTCAGAAGTTGAAGTAGATAACAGAATCGCCGTCTTCGATTGTTCCAACTGGTACAGGGGTGCCTGAGCCTGTCGAAGGCTTAGCAATTACGAACTCGTGCATATCCTGGTCGAGTACACCTGGAACTTCGGCACGGTATGTTTCAATTGCTTTTGTTGCAGATTCAAACTTGCGGCCTTCACCAAGAACGTGAGCTTTCCATCCGCGTTCAACCATAGACCAGTCTGCATTGTAGCGGTCCATAGTCATGTACATACGCCCACCACCGGAAGCAATCTGATAGTCAAAGCCTGCAAATCCTGCAAGGAATTCTTCGAGTGGAGTAATATAGTTCAAGGCAGAAGTAGGATCTACGTCACGACCGTCGAGCAGTGCATGTACGCGGAGCTTTTTTACTCCGTCCTTGCTTGCCTGTGTAATCATTGCTTTAAGATGGTCAATGTGTGAGTGAACGTTTCCGTCAGAAACAAGACCAATAAAATGAAGTGTTGCGTTTTTGGCGTTTACATTTTTTACAAGCTTTTTCCAGGTGTCGGCAGCAAACATAGAACCGTTTGCAATTGATTCACCTACAAGCTTGGCACCCTGAGCAAATACACGTCCGCAGCCCATTGCATTGTGACCTACTTCGGAGTTACCCATATCATCATCACTTGGGAGTCCAACAGCAGTACCGTGTGCCTTAAGCTGTGTATGAGGACAATTTGCAGTAAACCAGTCCAGATATTTCATGCGAGCTGCTTTTACAGCGTCACCATCTTCGAATTTACCATATCCAACGCCGTCCATAATAACAAGAACGACAGGACCACGACGACCCTTCCAGTTTGGGTTCTTTTCCAAAACGTGCATTGTGTCTGCCATAATAATTTTCCTTGATTTTATATAAGATAGTGGAGAATAGGGGGCTCGAACCCCTGACCCTCGGCTTGCAAAGCCGATGCTCTAGCCAACTGAGCTAATTCCCCAGATAGTAAGTGTATTCTATATTTTTTTTAAATATTATTCAATTATTATGCTTAATAACAGCATTAAATTCTTAGCATCCAGATTTATAAGAAAGCTTATGAATTCTGAAGTGAAGATTCATAATAGGCTTCGAGCATAGGCCTGCATTCAATAAAAATTTTGCCTATCTGTGGATCAAAATGTTCGCCTAAATTACTTTCGATTATCTCAAAAGCTTCATCAAAAGTTTTAGCCTCTTTGTAACAACGGGTACTTACAAGTGCATCAAAAACATCGGCAAGAGACATTATGCGTGCTTCAAGTGGAATTTCTTCGCCTTTTAACTGCTCCGGATACCCTGTACCATTCCATCTTTCGTGATGATAATGTGCTACATTAACAGCAATTCTTTCAAAATCTTTATCCGAAGTTTCATTTAATATTTTCTTTACAATTACAGCTCCTTCTGCTGCATGTTTTTTCATCTTCTCATATTCATCTTTTGTAAATTTGCCGGGCTTTCGTAAAATAGAATCATCTACGGCAATTTTTCCAAGATCATGCATTGGCGCTGCTTTTATAAGTAAATTGCAGAAATTTTGATTAATCTGAGGCAGTTCCTTATGTTTTAAAAGTTCATCTGCAAAAATCTGAATACAATCACTTGTCCTTAGAATATGTCCACCTGTACTGTTATCGCGACTTTCAACCATGATGGCCATACCTTTAATGATTGAATCTTCCATGTTTGTAACCTGACGGGTTTTTTCTCCAATCATTCTGGAAAGCTCTTTATTAAACAGATTGATTCCTTTTATATAATTCTGCTGGGCGGTATCATCACGCAGCTCCAGAAGATAACCAATACGTTTATTATGAGCAGACATAGGATGAATTGTTCCTATAGCAGCCATTTCGCCTGTAGTTATATTAAAATCTTTATTACAGTTTTCATCCCAATCCCATGATGGATCTTTATAATGAAGTTTTTTTATTATAGTTTTGCAGGATGAAGGAATATAAGAGTCTATAGAAATTGATTCAAGTTCTGGGAACAGCTTAATAGCAAAATCATCACATCCAAGAAGATGTTTTCTTTTATCAAAGGCAATATATCCGTAGCCGCCGCGAGTCTTATAAACATTCATCAGATTAAATTGAAGGTCATATGTATTTGCTTTGGAACAGATATAAATAAAGAAGGTTTCCATCGTTACATAAATAAATGGCATGAAATTTATTTTTACGCCCATGTACAAAGGAATTACATAAAAAAGTGTTCCAATTATAAGCATGCACAAGAAAATCCATAAGGTTCTTTTTGATACTCTTTTTTTAGTTAGAATAGCTCTGACTACCATAAACATCGCAGCCAGATTTATTCCACCCAGATATATCATATAAAAGTACATTGCCGGACCTAAATCATGTTTAACAAGAGTAAGTCCGTACTGTCTTATCAGATATGGATGACTGAAAAACAAATTTGTTTCTTTTGTTGTAGCAACAAGCAGACTCATAATTAAAGCATATAAAAACAGAAAGACTCTGATTGGAAGGAAAAATCTTGAGCCGCACATATCTACAACTACTTTAAGCATAAATAAAATTGTAAATATACTTCCAATATATGAAATTAAATCTCCACACATTGCTGCTTCAAGAGAACCGGAATAAACCTTCATTGCATAGCCAAAGTTAGAGATAATTGTTGTTATATATAAGAGAAGATAATTTTTATTTACTGTATTTGATGTAATTTCATAGAACAGAACAAGTTCAAAAACAGAGATAAAAAATAATATCAGATATACCAATCTAAGAGTCATACACTATATATTATACTCTGTTTCTACAGAAATAAAACAAAATTTTACTGAATTGATTCATTCTAAATTGATTCATCCTGCAGCTTGTACAATTCTTCTGTTGCAATTCTTGCTTTTGCTACAATATCGCCGGCTTGTTTTGGGAAACAGTAATACAAGGTTTTCATGTCGCCTATGCAGATCATATCGCCTATTTCGTACCAGTAGTAATCTGAATATAGACTATAACTTGCCTTTGGAGACTGCTCGTAGTGAAGCTCGCCGTTACAGCCGTCTAACACAAAACCGTTGTTATCGTGTTTAAGTGTCCCCTCGCCTACATGATAGATTGCCTTTGTGTTTACAAGCATATAAATTTCTACAGGGACAGCAAGCTTGTAGGTACCTTGAGAAAGTTCGTTACGAACCTGCTCACGTTCCCAGTGGAACCAGTCAGGGACATTATCAAAAATATTTTTACTTCCAGCTTCTGTCCATTTTCCTGAAGACTTTTCAAGCAAAGAACCATTTTCTGTTAATTCCCATTCTGCCCCGCAATGCATACACTTAAGTTCAATATCATGTCCAACCATCTGACCTTCTGTTCCACATTTTGAACATTTATACAAAACGCGGTTAAGATAGTCTGCACGGAACGGTTCGGTTATGAGTACGTTATTCTGGCGCTGCCACTTCCAGTTATCAAAGGTGAATTCGTTTTTAAGAATTTCATTTAATTCATCTACAGATTTATTCTGAATGTCTTTGCGGGATAAAAGATATTTTACATCGGCACTGATATTTACCTTGCGCTTCTGAAGATTGTTATAAAGCGGGTCACGCGCAAAAGCACCATAAGTTCTTACCATTACGACCGGAACATCAAAAAGTTTAAGACATTTTCCAAGTGTTGCAGGAAGTGGTGTTGCAGTGCCATCAAAAGAATAGCTTGCTTCGGGATACATAAGCACAGAAGTATGAAGTTTTTCGAAGGCATATTTCATGTTGCGGACAAGAACAAAATCTGTTACGAATTTGTTTGTTGGAATGCAGCCAAGGTGACGCATTAAAGAATTCTTTCCTACAAAACCGTCGCTGGTGCAGACAATATTAAAAGGCCGATGTGCAAAAACAGTTTCTGCTATGAGCAAATCTGTAAAGCAGGAATGATTCATAAGAATAAGGCATGGTTCTTTTTTACCAAGTTTTTCCATCCCTGAATAATTTGCTTTAAAGTTAGTTGCCTTTAACTCTCCCTTGCCAAGCTGCTGCATAAGAAAGCGCCAGAAGAGTCCAGGTTTTACAGGCTTTTGTAATTTTTCTGGTTTTAATGCAAGAACTTTTTCATAAGTCAGTTCTTTTACAACTGTTTTCATTATGTACCTCTGTGATGTATTTATGTTTATTGAAGTTCGCTGTTAATCAGTTCTCCGTCTAAATATTCAAGCTTTAAAGAAAAGAATGGTACCTTTTTATTTATAAGCTCCAAAAATATTTCATCGCCTTTCCAGTGAGGAAGATCATTCATTTTATTTTTTGGAATCCATTCAAGTTCACCTTCATCACACACAGGAAGAGTTGCGGTAGGAGTTGTAAAATCATCGCTCCAGAAGAGATGCATCAACTCGTAGTAAACCTCAGGCTCCGGTGCTCCAGGCTTTGCAGTCTCGCGGGAAACAAAAGTTACAATTCCCCGATATTCAACCTTGTTTAAGATTATCCCGGTTTCTTCTTTTACTTCGCGCAAAGCACACTCTTTTGGACTTTCGCCCTGTTCAAACTTTCCGCCTATTCCAATCCATTTATCATGATTGCAGTCGTTTTTCTTTTTTGTGCGGTGAATAATCAGATATGAAGAATCTTTTTCTATATAGCAAAGCGTTGTATTAATCATTTTGAATTTCCGTTATTTCTACTTTATCGTTTTTGCGGGTTTTAATCAAAACAATAATGATTAAAGCACCGGCAAATAAAATCAAACTTACAATCTGCGAAATCGAAAGCGTAAGGGAAGAACAAATTTTTATCTGACCCCTGATTTCATCGCCACGAAGAAATTCCAGTAAAAAACGTACTATGGAATAATACAGAATGTAGTAAAGAAACAGGGGACAAGATGAGTAAACATATGATTTACTGAAATTGTCTTTTGCTCTCTTAAAAATCACAAGCAGAATTACAATACTAAATGCAAAAAGAAGCAGTGACTCAAGCAGCTGTACTGGAAAACATCCTTGACCGGCAGGCACATCACTCACAGGGTGATTATAATGAACGGCAAGCGGACCTTCATATTTCATACCGTAACAACAGCCTGCGCAAAAACAACCGATTCGTCCAAAGGCATGAACAAAGGGAATTGCAAACGCATAGGTATTCAAGAAGGCGATGACTTTTGTATGTGCAATCTTTACACCCAGAAAATATCCTGCAATACCACCAATGAGCCCGCCGTAAAAAACAAAGCCCCCGGAAATCAATCCGGACTCTTTCGGATGAAAAAGCATATATCCAAGCGACTTAAAAAATAATGCCGGAGAATAATAATCGAATAAAAAAAAGATTTTTGCTCCTGCAAAGCCGAATGCACCGGCTACTGCAGAAATGATTATAAAATCATAAAAATTCAGATTCTGAACGGCGCACAACTTTTTACAGATTGCAGCACCGCTCAGAATCCCTGTTACAATCAATAGACCATAAAGCGGAAGTTTTATTATGCCAAGATTTATAAATGGAAACGTAGACCGACTACCTTAGAATCAGTCAAAGAGTCCAAGGCCTGCTCCAATTCCAGCACCGGCACCAACACAAGCAAGACAAGCAACAGTAACAATAAGACCCCAGCACAAAGAGATAATTCCAAGAATAAGACCTGTTTTTGCAGTTTTTCGCTGAGGTCCACCGGCTTTCATTCCGATTGCACCAAAAATGATTGCAAGAATACCACAGACAGAACCAATCCAGCCCATTCCTGCAGCACCACCGCCTATTGCGATTACAAGAGAAACAATTCCCAATACCAAAGCCGCTGTTTGCATGACGACTCCTCCTAAAACTATTTTTTAATATTATAACATGAAAAATATATTTTTACAGAAAAAATAATTTTTTTATGTTTTCATCAACAAGAGCATTCAACGAATCTACAGAAACATCGCGTGCCTGAGCAATATATGTAAAAACGTGTTCTACAAGGACAGGGGTATTTGTCTGACCACGGAATGGAACTGGCGCAAGATAAGGCGCATCTGTTTCTGTAAGCAAGCGATCTGACGGAATATATTTAATAAGCTCCTTCATTTCTTCCAGCTTTGATTTTTTTGTATAGGTTATGGCGCCGCCAAGTGCAATATACCAGCCTCTGTCAAGAAAGGCTCGGGCTTCTTCTAAACCGTAGCTGTAGCAGTGAATGATTCCGTTGTCATAACCAATATTTTTTATACAGTCAATGCTGTCTTCAAAAGCGTCTCGACTATGAACAATTACAGGAAGAGAAAGTTCCTTTGCAAGCAGAAGCTGAGCTTCAAAAAGTTCACGTTCACCGCGGTAAATCTGTTCGTCAAAATCATTTTCACTTCGGCCGTCAACACCAGCCGGATTCCAGTGATGATCAAGACCACACTCACCTACTGCAATTATTGAGCCTGGGGTAATAGATTCTCGCAAAAGTTTAATTTGATTTTCTCTGTCTTTTATACTGTCTACATCCGGCCAGATTCCTGCTGTAAAATGAATAAAGGAACGAGCCTTTTGTGCAAGCGTTGAATCAGAAATACCGGCAATACTTTTTTCCACAACCTGCTGCCTGTTCTGCAAGTCTCCTGCACGGGTTCCTATATCAAGACCAAAGAAACAATCACGTAAAGCCATAGTCGAAAGAACTTCTGTTCCGTCTATACCGCTTTCACACATACTTTTAAAATGAAAATGGGTATCAGAAAACATATAAAGATTCTGGCAGATTGAAACATTTTTTTCAACCATCTATAATCGTCCGTATGACAGACATTGGAAAATTTTTAAGCGATTTGGACAAGGTTAAAAAATTCGCACGCAACAATAAACCGGGCTTTTCGGGTTACAATGATATCCGCGATGAAATCCGTAATCTTTTTGAAAGAGCAACCTCATGCCCTATGGGATTACCTGGTTCAATCTTTGAATATTGGGAAGACAAATATGTTCTTAATGGAGCAGATTTAACTTACGAGCCTAGTACAGAAAATGCTGCAAAGCTTGGAGCAATGCTTGCTTTCTTAGATAACAGTGATGAAGATCAGGAGCTTATAACTGACGAAGACTGGCAGGAAATAGGAAGGCTTGTAAATTACGAAGCAGAAGATTTGCCTGTTGATATACTTCAGGAGCTTATGTCTGTACTTGTTTCAAAGGGAGCTTATTGATTTTGGATTACGAGGATTTTTACCGTGAATGCCGCCAGTGCCCAAGAAAGTGCGGAGTGAATAGAACTTGTGTGGTCCCTGAGCCTGTCGAAGGGCTTCATGCTGGCTTTTGCCGTGAATCCTCCGACCTTCGCATTGCATTTGCAGGACTTCATTTTGGAGAAGAACCTCTTATAACAGTTTTTGGCGGAAGTGGAACAATTTTTTTTACAGGCTGTACCCTGCGCTGTGCCTTTTGCCAGAATTATCAGATAAGTCAGGACGGACTTGGCCGCGTGGTTGATTCTGCAGAGTTCACAGATATCTGTTTAAAGCTTCAGACTGCAGGTGCAGAAAACATCAATCTTGTAACAGGAAGTCATCATATTCCTAAAATTGCAGAATACTTACAGGCTGCGCGCGATGGTGGAGTTACCGTGCCATTTTGCTGGAACAGCTCTGCGTATGAGTCAGTTGAAATGCTGGAGCTGCTCAAAGGGCTTGTAACAATCTGGCTGCCGGATTTAAAAACGCTTGATTCTTCACTTGCACGAGATTTATTTGCCGCACCAAATTACCCTTCTGCTGCAACTGCCGCAATCCGCTGGATGATAGAAAATAATCCGCTGGAAATTGTGAGCATGCCGGAACCCCCGAATGCAAAACCCGCCGAATGGGCAGAACCAGGCCAACCCCGCGACAAAATGATGTCTGGAGTAATTATCCGCCACCTTTTTATGCCGGGAAAATTTGAACAGACAGCCCAGGTTCTTGAATGGCTCAAGGACAATGCAGACGGTCGCGCAATAATTTCGCTGATGAATCAATATACGCCCGTTCCTTTTAAAGAAACCGACGAACAGCTTAAAGCCCGCCACAAAGCCCTTTTGAACTTAGAAAACCGCCTTGTTTCGCCGCAGGAAGATGCCGACATTCAGGATCTTATAGAAGCTTACGACTTTGAATATCTTTTTTACCAGGAATTAACAGACGACACCAGCTGGCTGCCAGATTTTACGCGTGCACAACCATTTTCAAATAAGCTGGCGACACCGATCTGGCATTGCTAAAACATTTTAAGTGGCCCTTCGACAGGCTCAGGGACCGCATGATTGCTCAGGGACCGCATGATTGTTCAGGAACCGCATGATTGCTCAGCCCCCCCCATGCTTGTTCATTTGCCTGCATGCTTAGCAAAAAAACATAATTTTCTAATCATTTTTGCAAATTTTATGGTATAATATCTGCACTATGCAGAAAAAGAAACTTACCGGCGTCGTTGTACCGCTTGGCGCCTTATATACAAAAGAAAATCCAGTAATTGGTGAATTCCCTGATCTTATTCCTTTTGCACAGTTTTGCAAGGAAGCCGGGCTTGGTATAATTCAGCTTTTACCGGTAAATGATACAGGAACTCAAAGCTCACCTTATTCAGGGCTTTCGGCTTTTGCGCTTCATCCTATTTATATCCGGCTTAGTGAAGTTCCGGGCTTTGGTGCTCTTTACAGCTCTAATCCTAAATTCAAAACAGTTTATGATAATTTTGTAAAAGCAAATAATTATTGTTTGCGTTATGATTATGATGCAATTCTTAATGCAAAAATAACTTTACTTAAGCAGATTTATGATTTTTTACCTGTAGGACAGACTGGAGAACCAGATAAAGAGCTTACAGACTGGATAAAAGCAAATCAATGGGTAAAAACCTATTCTGTTTATAAAAATCTTAAATGGAATTACATGCAGGCAAGCTGGAAAAGCTGGCATGATGATGACAAGGAAATGTCTGCCGCGCAGATTACAAAACTGTGGAATACAAAAGCCTTTAAAAAGGAACATCTTTTTTATGCCTGGTGTCAGATGATTGCAGCAAATCAGTTTGAAGAAGCCGTAAAACAGGTGCACGAACTGGGACTTTTACTCAAAGGCGACATGCCTATCCTTATGAACGAAGATTCCTGCGATGCCTGGGCTTATCCGGAATTCTTTAATCATGATTTAAGAGCCGGCTCTCCTAGTGACGGGGAAAATCCAACTGGTCAGAACTGGGGCTTCCCTACCTACAACTGGAAGAACCTTAAAGCACAGGATTACAGCTGGTGGAAGCAGCGCCTCAAAACTGCCTCACGCTATTACGATGCATACCGTCTTGACCACATATTAGGTTTCTTCAGAATCTGGGCAATTCCGGCAGATGATTGTAATGCTTTAAATGGACACACAGAACCTTATGCTTCCATTAAAATTGATGATTTGTACGAGCTTGGATTTGACGATGACAGGATCCGCTGGTTAAGCAAGCCTCATATTCCAACAAGCGTTGTAGAAGACGTAACCTGGAACCGCGAAGTTGCACATAATATTTTGAAAACAATTTGTACCCGTATCGGCGACGAAGAGCTCTGGCTTTTTGATAAATCAATAAAAGGAAGCCGCGACCTTTGTGAGCTTGATTTAAGTGCCTTTGTAGATGAACCTGCCGCTGCAAAAATAAAAGAAAAGCTTGTTGAATACTGGTCTAATATAACCTTGCTCGAAGTTTCTAAAGGCAAGTTTATTCCACTGTGGACTTATGATCACTCTACTTCGTGGGCAAGTCTGAATGAAACCGAAAAAGAAGGTCTTCTGGAACTGTTTACGGCGCTTGAAAAAAAGAACTTATCACTCTGGAAAAAACAGGCCGACGAAATATTCACTGCAATCACAAGTGGACTTAAAATGATTCCATGCGGCGAAGACCTTGGAGTAGGAATTGCCTGCGTTCCAAAAACTATGGAGCAGCACAAAATCTTAGGACTTCGTGTTGTCCGCTGGACACGCCAATGGGCAGAAGAAGGTCAGCCTTATGTTCCTTTCAAGGACTACACTCCTCTTTCTGTTACAACAACTTCGGTTCACGATTCAAGCACAATCCGCGAATGGTGGGATACAGAAAAAGAAAGCGTAGCAGCCTTTATAAAAGCAAATGCCACAGCCTTTGGAATTGGAAGCGAAGTAGAAGGAGCCCTGTTCGAAAAAGAAGAAAGCGAAATTGAAAAAGCAGCTAAGGCTCTTGCAGAAACAGATTTTACGCCAGAGCTTGCAGAAAAAGTTTTAAGTCTTTCTGCAACAAGCGCCAGCCAATGGTTTATTCCACCACTTCAGGACTTATTATATATAGAAGAAAACTGCTGGCTTGAAAAAGCAAGCGATGAACGCATAAATATTCCGGGCACGGTAACAAAATTCAACTGGACATACAGAATGCCATGCACAGTAGAAGATTTAATTGAAAACAAGGAATTGATTAAAAAAATCAAGGGGATACATTAATGAAAATTTCATACAACGAATTTCACATATCCAGAAAAGTACGCGATCTTTGCAGCTTTGAAGAAGGGCTTTTTGCTTCCAGCGGAAATGTTGTCTTTGCTAACATGAGAAACGTCCGCAATTTTCAGCTGCTTTATAATAATTACATCGATACTGTTACTGGTGATGAAAATAAAAGGGTAAGTGCTGGTCAGCTTAATGCAATGGGACTGATTGATGAAATTCTTCATTATGTATGCATGCTTTACCGCAGAAATAAAGTTCCTTCTTTTACAAAGGATCTGCTTGCCGAGCTTGAAAAGCAGTATACAAAAAAAGAAATAGACACCCTGCTTATTGATTTTATAAATGAATTCCCACCGGTTGAAGTTTACAAGGAAAAATGTACAGCCCGTGAATATCTTGCTAAAAAAGCAGTTGACCTTGGAACAGGAAAGGAACGCTCTAACCGCGAACAGACGCTCGAAGAGTTGATTCTGCTTCATCTTGCAAATGAAAATGCAGCCTTTAAACCATTCCTTCTGCTTTTTGGCGACACAACTCTTGCAAAGAACAAGCTTTACGGAAAAACCTGGACAAGCATAAAAAAATATGCAAAGAGCCAGCCGACTTTTGGTCCGTTTGATCACGACTTAATAAATCTTCTTAAGGAGCCTCAGCAGTTTGCACCGGAAAGTCTTAAAGGACAGCTTGAATATATTCAGAAATACTGGAATGAATTCCTTGGTGAATGGCTCAAAAAAATCTTAGCCGGAATGGATACAATCAGCGAAGAAGAAAAAGCTGCCTGGCATGGTTTTGGTGGTGGCGACCTTCCTGATATGTCTGCTTACACCTTTGAAAACCTTATGAACGAATATGAGCGTTACAGTCCTGACAGCGACTGGATGCCAAAGGTAATCTTAATTGCAAAAACTGTTCTTGTATGGCTTGACCAGCTTACAAAACAGTACGGCTACCCTATTACACGCCTTGATCAGATTCCGGACGCCGAGCTTGATAAATTACGTGATGAAGGCTTTACAGGTCTTTGGCTCATAGGTCTTTGGGAACGCTCTAAAGCAAGCCGACGCATTAAACAAATCTGCGGAAACCCGGAGGCAGCTGCCAGCGCCTACTCTCTTTATGATTACAACATTGCCCAGAACATCGGTGGCTGGGACGCACTCGCCAATCTTCGCACACGCTTGTGGCAGAGAGGAATACGTCTTGCTTCTGATATGGTACCAAACCATACAGGTATGGACGGTGATTGGGTAATCAACCGCCCTGACCTTTTTATTCAGCGACGTGACTGTCCGTTCCCTCATTACACCTTTAACGGTGAAAATCTTTCTCAAGATGGAAGAGTTTCGCTTTACCTTGAAGATCACTACTACAGCAAGGACGACTGTTCTGTAGTCTTTAAACGCGTAGATAATCAGACAGGTGACACCCGCTATATCTACCACGGAAACGACGGTACAGGCTTACCTTGGAATGACACTGCACAGATTGACTTTTTGAATCCAGAAGCCCGTGAAGCAGTTATGCAGGAAATTTTACACGTAGCACAGAATTTTCCTATTATTCGTTTTGATGCGGCAATGGTTCTTGCTAAAAAATCTATACGCCGATTGTGGTATCCGGAACCAGGACATGGAGGCGACATTGCAACCCGCAGCGAAACAGGGCTTAGCCTTCAGCAATTTAATGATGCAATTCCTAATGAATTCTGGCGTGAAGTTGTAGACCGGGTTGCACGCGAATGTCCAGACACACTCCTGCTTGCCGAAGCCTTCTGGATGATGGAAGGTTACTTTGTACGAACACTTGGCATGCATCGTGTTTACAATTCTGCATTCATGAACATGCTTAAAAAAGAGGAAAACCAAAAATACCGCGAAACTGTAAAAAACACAATTACCTTTGATCCGCAGATTCTTAAGCGTTACGTAAACTTTATGAACAACCCTGATGAAGAAACTGCAATTGCTCAATTTGGTGACGGCGATAAATATTTTGGTGTATGTACCCTGATGATTACAATGCCGGGACTTCCTATGTTTGGTCATGGTCAGATTGAAGGCTTTACAGAAAAATACGGAATGGAATACACAAAGGCTTACAAAGATGAAAAACCAAGTCAGTATCTTGTAGACAGACACTGGCGTGAAATATTCCCGCTTATGAAAAAACGCTATCTGTTCAGCGGTGTAGAAAATTTCCTTTTCTATGATTTGTGGCAGGATGGCGTTGTAAACGAAAATGTATTTGCTTATTCAAACGGAAGCGGAGATGAACGTGTATTTGTAGTTTACAACAATAAGTATGACAGGGCATACGGTTGGATAAAGCAGTCTGATCCTTATGCTGTAAAAACAGGTCAGGGAGATGAAACTGCACTCACCTCTCGCTCAATTTCAGAAGGCTTAAATTTAAACGGCGAGGATGATAAGTATTGTATCTTCCGCGAAAACCGCAGTGGTCTTTGGTTCATCCGCAAGAGCAGCGAAATCTGTGAAAAAGGTCTTTTTGTAATGCTCAATGGTTTTGAATATCAGGTATATATGGATGTACATCAGGTTACCGATCTTGAAGATCACCGCTACAAGATTCTCTGCGAATATTTGAACGGTGCCGGCTGTGAAGATATTGAATCGGCCTGGCAGGAAATTATTTATGCAGAGCTTTATGCTGCGATGGAAGCTTATGTAAAAACTGTTCTTCCTCCGCTTGTACACGCCTTTACAAATTCAAAAGAACCAAAGGTAAAAGCTTCGGATGTTTCAAAGCTGCTTAAGCTTGCAGATAAACAGGCACGTACCTTTGAAAAAGAATGCGAAAAAATAGAAAAAGCTTCTGAAGGAACCTTCAAAGAAAAGAAATTAAAGCCAAAGGCTCAGGCAAAAGCTTCTTCCAGCAAAACACAAGACTGTGCACTTACAAAGGATTGTCAGCAACTTATAAAGCTTCTTATTCAAGTTCACAATGCAAAGGCACTTAAAAAGCCGGCAGATATACAAAAAGCAATTGCCAATGCAAAAGAAGTTCCGCAGTTCATAAAATTGATGGAATTGAATAATGATAAAATTGAGCTTCTTTTGCTTTGTCGTGCACTCAGTGGAAAATATGCAACTACAGGTCTTGCAGATTTCCTGAACTTTGGAAGAAAATTCAATCAGTTTATTCAGGAATATACAGACATTGATAAAAACATGCGCGGCGACCTTACAAGACTATTCCTGCTTGCACGTGTAAGCGATGTTTCTAAGCTTGGAACTCCTATAGGTGCAAGAACAAGCGCAGCACGAATTACAGAGCTTCTCGTAATAAGTAAGTACAGACGAGTTCTTAGCGGAGCAAATCTTTTTGATAACATCTGGTGGTTCAACAAGGAAATGTGCGACGACAGTTTGAATATGATAGAACTTCTTATGCTTATGAATGCAAAGAGTTCTGTTGTTCCAAATATACTTCAGCTGTTTAAGGCACTTCGCGCAAGTAAGCTTAAGGCTGCATATAAGTGCGAACTTTTTGCTAAAGCATTTGAACCTGTCGCAGAAAAGAAAGCTTCTGTAAAAAAGCCGGCAGCTTCTAAAAAATCTGGAACCACAAAAAAGGAAAAAGCAACAAAAAAAGACGCTCCTAAAAAAGCGTCTGGTAAAAAGAAGTAATGAAGAAATTAAAGAGATTCCAAATCATCAAGATCTGCAATCATATGTTTTGGAATCTCTATTGTTGCAACAGTCTCATCTTCTGTAACACTGAATTTAAGATTTGAAGTATTAAGTCCAAGTTTACGAAGCATAATTACAACAGTTATAATTCCAAGGCCAGAGCCTTCTGTCTGGTCAATATCAGAAAAGGCATCTGCAACATTCTGATAGCCTTTTGTTTTTTCGATTTTATCCTGAATACGTTTGTACTCAGCTTCTGTAATTTTTGTGTTATTTGAAACAGCAAGAGAAATTACATCATTAGCAGACAACTCAAGATGAACCTGAAGAAGACCAGCTTCCAGTTCGTCCTTGTAATGCTTTGTATTATCAGAAAGATTAGCCTTAAAGTTTTTCATTCCGTTTTCGTAATCTGCCTGATTATTGATATTTAAATGCTGTTCCTTAAAGAAGATTCGTTTTGCGTTTGCTTTACTTGCGTTATCAAGAAGTTCAAAAAGACAATATGAAAGACAGTTAAAAAGATAGGCTTCATCACATTCTTCCAGAAACACCTCTAGGATTTTCTGGAAACGTTTTTTCTGCTCCAAAGTAAGAGTATAACAATAGAAATTTACAGGCCGCCTCTCTCTTACCGCGTCCCTTATGCTCTGAATGTCATCCACGCTCAACTCATTCTCACTAACTTTCATAACTTCTTATATTATAACCCTTAAATACGCTTTTTTTCAAGAAAAACCGTGAAAAAATCCCGAAATTTGCCATTTTTTTTAAAATTTAAGGAAAATACCCTAAACAAATTTGATACTAAATTCCCCATTTTGATAATCATTTGAAATTCCATCATCCTCATAAAGTTCAAATGGTTTGCAGTTTCCATGACTGTCTGGAAAACGAAGCAAATCTGTACTTGTTGGAATTGTACTTCCTTCGCGGACAAAAAGAGGGATTTTTGAAATATCTGCAGATGTCGTTATCCATTGACCGCCATCATATTTTTTTCCAGTCCACCAGTCGTACCAGCCGCAATCAGCGGGAAGATATACTTTTATTGATTTTTCTTTATCGATTGGATTTCCTGCCTTGTCGTAATACATTGGCATTGTAACAGGGCAGACCATTATTGCCGGGCCGAACATAAACTGCGAAGAAATATCTAAAACTGCTTTATCCTTAAATTCCATGAAAAGAGGACGGATAAACATTTCATCATTTTTCCAGACACTTGCTGCAACAGAATAAATATAAGGCATAAGGCTGTAACGAAGCTTTATAAAAGCTGAGATTGCATTATAGAAAATATTTGTTTTATCTTCGAAAGCCCATGGCTCGCGCCGGCAGTCTGTACCATGCGCACGGAACATTGGTAAAAAAGCACCAAGCTGAAACCATCTTGTATATAACTCGCGGTAACCTGGATTTTTAGTTGTATCATCATAGTCGCCGTTCCAATACCAGTTGATTCCTTTTTTTACAAAGAAGGCGCCAATATCAAAAGTCCAGTACGGAATACCAGACATAGAAAACTGAATAGCCTCAACCAGCTGATTTTGAAGCGTTTTCCACGAAGCACTTGTATCACCAGACCAAAGAGTAACACCGAGCCTTTGACTTCCACTCCAGCCGCTTCTTGTTAATATGAGCATTCGCCTGTCTGGATAATCTTTTTTCTGTCCTTCATACATTCCAAGCGCATGATAGTAGCCGTAGGCATTAGATTTTTCTACCGGCATTATGTCGCTTGTTGCATTTACATATTCATTAAATTGTATTTGAGGTAGCTGCGGTTCTAAATGATTCCATTCAGGAGTAACAGGTTCGCTTGAATCGCACCACCAGCTTTCCACTCCATATTTTGCGAGGCCTTCTTTTGCCTGTTTCCAGTAAAGCTCGCGGGCAGCCTTATCAAACGCATTACAAATATTTACACCAGGTAAAAGAGTATTATGCTCCTTCATCTCTTTATAGTTTTCACTTTTTTCGTCCATCGAAGGCCAGATAGAAATCATAAAATGAATATCATCCTTGTGAAGTGTTTCTATCATTTTTTCTGGTGAAGGAAAGCGTTTTTTATCTAACGATTTCTGTCCCCACATTCCATCTTCCCAGGAAAGCCAGTCTAAAACAATTGCACTTACAGGAATTCCGCGTTTTTTAAATTCGGCAGCTGTATCAAGAATTTCCTGCTCCGATTCGTAACGTTCCTGTGACTGAATATACCCCAGAGCCCATTTTGGTGGCAAAAGTGCTTTTCCTGTAAGCCGTCTCATTGCAGCGACAGGCTTTTGTCCTATGAAAAAATAATCAAGATAATAATCGGCGGTTGTATAAAAATATGAGCCATATTGAGTATCACTAAAAATAGAAGGACTTTGAGTTGTAAAAAGAATTCCGTAACCCTTGCTCGAAATTAAAAAAGGAATTGCAATTTTTTTATTTGCCTGATTCAGATATTGAGTTGTAGAACGAAGATTCCAGCAGCCTTCTTCGGCCTGTCCAAGACCAAAAAGTTTTTCTTCTTCATCAAAACAAAAATCAAGTCGTGTATGAAAAAGAGTTTTATCAAAAACTTTATCTGCGGCAATTACTTTCTTTTTTACACCATCTGCAGTTTTTATTTCTTCTGTTTTTATATTTCCGCAGGTTTTATAAACATCAAACTGTTCAAGAATATGACTGTGCTCCAAAGCTTCGGAAAAAAGTACTTTATCTGAAGTATCCACAAAGCTGACAGAAGAAGAATCACGGCAAATTTTACAAATAAGTACCGGTGTTTTTATAAAAATATGAACTTCCGTTTCTTCGACAGAAAACTCAGGTGCAGCAGCTGGCCCTAAAAACTCACTGCCCTGTTCAACATCAAAAGTTTCATCTATATTAAAAGAAATTCTGAACACTTCCGGTTCATAAACTGCAACGCGAAGAACTCCCGATTCGGAATATAAAAAAACATTATTGCCCTGTATTTTTACATGAGTAATACAGGAATTCTTTGGTGGAATTGGTGTGAGCATAGTTTCTACCTTATAAGTAATCTTGCGTCCAGGTCAATGCCGGTGCTGGCAAGAACTTTAACTTTTACAACCTTACCTGGTTCAATAGCCCGACATTGTTTCTGGTCATCGGCATCATAACGGATAACTACACTTCCATCAACTTCGGGAGCCTGAAACCATGCGCGACCAATTGCAAGACCTTCTGCGTCCTCTGCCGAAGCAGAATCTTCACTAAAGGCTATTATTTCTTCTATCAGAACATCAAGCTCCATGCCTGTATATTTTTCATTATGTGCGGCTGTCAACTCTGCCTGAAGCTGTTCAAGCGCCTCTGCCCTTTTTTGTGCTACACGAGCGGGAACACTGTTTTTTAAGGAATATGCAGGTGTATCTTCTTCGCGACTATACGCAAAGCAACCCGACCAGTTTGGATTTATCTTTTTAAGAAATTCTCTTGTATTCTGAGCTGCCTGTTCTGTTTCACCAGGAAAACCTGTAAGGAAGGTTGTTCTTAATACTGCAGCTGGCAATTGTGTTCGTATTTTATTTACAAGTTCAACATAATAAGAAGCTGGTCCAACTCTATTCATTGCCTTGATTATGCTGTCATCGCCGCTTTGAAAAGGAATATCAAAATATGGAACAAAACGGGAATCGGCTTTATAAACATCAAGAATATCCGTATTAAAATGATCCGGATGAATGTACAAGGTTCTGATAATAAAACGTCCTTTTAACAAAGAAATCTGCTGTAAAAGATATGCAAGCGCAGAACCTTTATGTTCTTCATCAGTTGTAAAAGCGGCAAGATCCTGCCCAATAAGATTTATTTCGTAAATACCAGAAGCAACAAGTGATTTGATTTCTTCTACAATATTCTTTACCGGACGACTTCTTACAGCACCACGGATTAAGGGAATTGCACAGAACGAACAGTTATTTGAACAGCCCTCTGTGATTTTTACAAAGGCAGAACCCTTAAAATTGAATATATGAGGACGAGCCCCTTCGCAGATCCCTTTTTGAGGATAAAGGGCGGGTTCTGTTTTTTGATTTCCTGCAGCTGCAACTTTATTCATATATTCTGCAATTTTAGAAAGGTCTCCGTTGCCAAATATTCCATCAAGCTCGGGCATAGAACTGCTTAACTCCTGTGCATAACGCTGCGCAAGACAACCAGCAAGAATTATTTTTGCATTTGGATAATTTGCCTTTACAGAATAAACTGCATCAATTGATTCTTTTTTTGCAGATTCAATAAAGCCGCAGGAATTGATGATTATAAAATCGGCTGTATCAGGATTGTCTGTTAATTCAAAAGCTGCTTTTTCCAGGTAGCCGCATAAAAGCTCGGCATCTGTCTGATTTTTTGCGCAGCCATGATTATCTATAAAGAATGTCGCCATAACTCCGCCGTTTAATCAAGCTCTACAACAATAAGCTTGTATCTGCCGTCTGAATCTTTAATCCATTTGATATCTTCTACAAGAACCTGACCTGCAGCACCAATATCAAGATCAAAGGTTTTTGAATCTGCAACAATAGTGAACTTAACTGCATTGCTGTTAGAAATCCAGAGTCTTATTCCATTATGTGGATTTGCAGTAAATACTTCGCCACGGCTGAAATACGATTCAACAGAATTATCATTATCTACCTTATCGCGGAACAAACAGGCACCACGGAAGGAAGCGTTTATTGTAAATGGATATGCACGGTTATCTTCCAGAATAACCTTCTGAGGATGCTTTGATACAATATCTGTTTCAAATGGAATATCATCAACATTTACAGAACTTGAAGAAGTAGAAATACCATGACGAAGAAGCATGCTCATTTCTACACCACGAGATTCATCTGTTGAAGAAATATCAGAAACATATACAATAAGATCTGGAACTGAATCGCCGTTGATATCAATTTCTGTCTCTTCGGCAAGGTCTGTATAGAATATTCCGCTTGGAGTATCAAGTCCGAATGAAGAAAGTGTATCTCTTACAGTAAGGACAATCTGGCCATTATCTGTTGGAACAATAATCTGATCACCCTTGTAAACACGCTGCGTAAACTTTGAATTATCAAGCTCGTACTGGCGTGTCTTTATTTTTCCCGAAAGAATTACAGAATCATCTTCTACAACATTTTTCTTTGACATAAGAAGTACTGTAACAATTACACCAGCACCTATAAGCAGTACAGCAGGAATAACAATTGCCCAGACAAGCCAGCGCGGACGATGTTTAACAAGAAGTCCTTCCGGTACAGGCGATTCCTGGATTTTTTTATTATTGTAAAGCTTAAGAATATAATCTGTATCAAGTTCAAGGTAATTTGAATAATTACGCAAAAAACCAATCATGTATGCTTCGCCGGGAAAAACACCATTATCTTCGTCTTCCAGGCCTTTTAAGTAACGGCTTTCTATTGATATTTCGCGGGATATTTTATCTATATTGAGGTTCTTTTCTTCTCTGGCATTTTTTAAAAGTTCGCCGTAACTATCCATTTACCTCTCCTACTCCGAAAACAGAAAGTTATTATAATTGTTTGCCGAAGATGGTGCGTCGTAAATAAAACGCTGGTCAGTTATATCCTGATTAAGCTTATAATCAAAAAAGTTGAAAACAATTACTTCGCCCTTTGGAGTTACAGCTTCCATGCGGCGAATAAGCTTAGTCTGTGCATTTATTGCAATATTGATATATCTGAAAGCCTCTGAGGCACTTTTTCTAGTAAGAATAAATTTTATAACCATTTCATCGGAACCGTCTTCCAAAGGCTCTTCATTCTGACCTGTTTCGTAGGCAACTGTGTAGTAGCGGCTTAAAAGAGACAAGCCCTGCGGAGTTGTAAGAGATTCGGCACCAATGTCATCTGTAATATTCTGCTGAAGAACAGCATCTGAATCTGGCAGATAAATTGTAAGGACATCACCATTATAGCAGATTACCTGTTCCTGCGGATTTGTATAATCAAGACGAAGAAGATCAGGAGCCTTAAAAGAAAGCTTTCCGGCAGACTCCTGTTTTTCTACCTTTATTTCAAAGTCTACTTCGTAATCTTTTATTGTTGCGTAATATTCAGAAATTGTCTTAAAATATGCGCTTGCAGTTGTAATGCTCTGGGCAAAAAGTGATGCCGAAAAAAACGCGAGTACTGTGAAAAAAATCTTTTTCATATAACAAATATTATATCGATAAAATGATAAAGTGTCTATTTAAATAAAAAAATCTTTGTCGGCGGGCCCCAGCGACGGAAAAAAAAGCAAGGTATCCCCCTGCATCCGTGCGCCAGCCGACGTAAACGCGGCTGTCCCACTGCAGGTCCCCCCTTACTTTCTTTTTCCTGCGTCCCACTCGCCAAAGATTTTTTCAACTAATAGTTCTACTATTTATTCTTTCTTCTTATTTGGTGCTTTTCTTGAAACAGTCTTTTTTGAGGTAACTTCCTTTTTTTCGACTGCCTTTTCTTCAAGCTCAAGACAATGAGATTCGCCGTTTACTATGTCGTAGAATTCTTTACCTTCGATGGTTTCTACTTCCATAAGACGGTTTGCGATGTAGTCTATAAGAGACTTGTGCTTGCCAAGAAGCTTTAATACAAAGTCGTAACGTTCTTTCATTATGCGGGCAATTTCTTCGTCGATGTAATTTTGAGTCTGTTCACTGAATTCGCGTACAAGACTAGGGTCTCCGCCTCTGTTGCCAAGCACACCTTTTCCAAGAGTTACGTTTCTGTATTTGTCGGACATACCAAAATCGGTAATCATACGTTTGATTATATCTGTAGCACGGGCAATATCATTAGAAGCACCTGTAGAAATATCGCCAAGAATAACCTCTTCTGCAGCACGACCACCTAAAAGGCTGTCTATTTCGTTCATCATATCCTTGCGGGTCATAAGGAATTTTTCTTCTTCCTCGCGATACTGTGTAAAACCACCTACTCCATGACTGCGCGGAACAACTGTAATTTTGTTTACAGGCTCGTGTTCCGGATTAAAGGCAGCAACAAGCGCATGACCAGTTTCGTGAACTGCAACAAGACGAAGCTCTTTCTTGTTTTCCTTGCGGCTCTTTTTCTTAAGACCAATGCTTACTTTATCAATTGCTTCATTAAAGTCGGCCATAGTTACCTTTTTGCGTCCGTTACGAACTGCAAGAAGTGCGGCTTCGTTTACAACATTGGCAAGATCTGCACCGGCAAAACCTGTTGTACCATGTGCAATATTTTCAAAATCAACATCGCTGTCGAGTTTAACGTTCTTTGCATGAATACGAAGAATTTCTTCACGCCCTTTAACATCAGGCTTTTCTACAGGAACCTGACGGTCAAAACGACCGGGACGAAGAATTGCAGGGTCAAGAACATCAACACGGTTTGTTGCAGCAAGAACAATAAGTCCTTTTTCGTTATCAAAGCCGTCCATTTCTACGAGCAGCTGATTCAAAGTCTGTTCGCGTTCATCATTACTGCTAAAGCCGTTTGCACGACTCTTTGCAAGAGCATCAATTTCATCAATAAATATGATACAAGGAGCTTTTTCGCGGGCCTGCTTAAAAAGATCACGAACACGGCTGGCACCAACACCACCAAACATTTCTACAAAGTCAGAACCAGAAATGCTGTAGAAAGGAACTCCTGCTTCACCTGCAACAGCGCGGGCTAAAAGTGTTTTACCGGTTCCAGGATCACCAACAAGCAAAACACCCTTTGGAATCTTTCCACCAATATCTGTATATTTTTTT
>JAGCTZ010000125.1 GCA_017963165.1 Treponema sp. | reverse complement strand
CTGTTCTGCAAGGAGGAGAGCATAAGAGGAAGTTGCACACAATACTGTAGACTTCAAATCCTGCATCATCTGCAGCTGCTTTTCTGTGTTACCAGGTCCCATTGGAATTGCCATAGCACCAAGGCGTTCACATCCAGCCTGGAAGCCAATACCTGCAGTCCACAAGCCGTATCCCGGTGTAATGTGGATGCGGTCCTTGTTTGTAATGCCGGCCATTTCGTAGCAGCGTGCAAACATGATTGCCCAGTCTTCTACGTCTTTTTTTGTATAAGGAATAATTACCGGTGAACCTGTAGTTCCGCTTGATGAGTGGATGCGCACAATTTCTTCCTCTGGTACAGTTGCAAGACCAAGAGGATAAGCGTCGCGCAAGTCCTGCTTAGAGCAGAAAGGCACCAGCTTTTCAAAATCTTCCTGAGTTTTAATATCTTCCGGCTGAACGTTCTTAAAGCGCTCTGTATAAAAAGGATTTCCGCAAGCCTTAACGCGGCGAATCTGAGCGCGGATCTGTTCGAGTTGGGTTTCTGTAAGTTTCATAATAATGCTCCTTAAATATGTTTTGACGAGAGATCCTTGCGAGATCCATGCGGTCCCTGAGCATAGCTTGCCCTGAGCTTGTCGAAGGGAAGGACCCTCGCCATTGGCTTTTGCTTTGTTACTACAAATAGTAACACCTAAATCAAAAGGTGTCAAGCCGTTTCTATAAAAAGAAACAAAAAAAAATTAAACAAGGAGGGGGCGGCCCCCTTCGCTCCAAAGTCCTCGGGCATGCCCTCCGGTCTTTTCCGCTACCCCCAAAACGGGGGACACCCCCATAACGCCCCCGCCTCCAAATTGAATCACTGGTTCATGGTATTGTTTTTCCCATAGAAATACAATTTTCTTCCATTTTATGGGAAATTCTCCATCCCATCTCAAAAAAAATTTAAACTTTTTTTTATTGTTTCTATTGACAGAAACAAATATATTATGTTACTATCGGTAGTATCAAGAATGTTTCTGTGAATAGTAACGCGCGACGAAGCAAGAACATTCAAATTAGATTTGTAAAATAAAACTAAAGAAGCGCTGCGTACTGCTCGCGTTTCTTAACACACAAGGAGATTTAATTATGGAAAAAAGAGAAATTAAACAGGAAGAAAAAAAAGGCCTTTCATTAAGAGACCTTTTGCTCACTGCGGTGCTTTTGGCAGCCGGTGCAGTTTTGAAGTTTTTTGTTGGATCATTCATCAACTTCTTTGGAATGAAACCTAACTTCATCATTGCTATGTATTGTATGATAATTGTTCTTCTTCGTCCGAAAATCTGGTATAGCATCATAGTTGGTCTCCTGGCTGGTGCAATCTGTCAGTTCTTTCCAGGAACAGCTGGTTTGAACTTTGCATCAGAATTTGCAGGTGCACTTTGTATGGGACTTTTGATTAAGATTCCTGTAAAGAATCGCCCTATGGAAATTGGACTTGGTGCTGTAAGTACATTCATCAGTACTGTAATTTCTGGCGGATTATTCGTTGTACTTTTGTTCATAGTAACCCATGCCGATAAGAGTGCTTTGGCTGCTTATGTACCAATCGTTTTGGGAACTGCAACCTTGAACGCAATCATTGTTGCACTTTTGTATGCACCATTGATGAAAGCAATTAAAAAGCCATTTGTTTGTGAAAGCAACAAGGAAGCAGCATAAAAATTTGTCGGGCCCTTCGACTAGCTCAGGGACCACCAGGTTCATAAGGATCACTGGGATCACAGGGGCGCGACATTTATATTACAACAGGATGACTAGAAATGATTGAAATACAGGAACTGACTTTTAAGTATACGGATTCAAAAAAGAACGCCCTTGAAAATATTACACTTAATATAGAAAAGGGCGACTTTATTGGAATAATAGGCGAATCGGGAGCAGGAAAAACTACGTTCTGCAGTTGTTTGAACGGTATTATTCCGCATCACTATACCGGAGATTTTTTCGGTTCTGTAAAGGTCGAAGGTCAGGATACTTTTGACATAAAACCCGACAAGCTTGCCCTTAAGGTTGGTTCTGTATTTCAGGATATCGAAAGTCAGATTGTAAGCTACTTTGTAGAAGACGAAATTCTTTTTGGATTGGAAAACTTTGGAGTACCTGCAGATCAGATTGAGTCGCGAATTACCGAAGCACTCGAAGCCCTTGATATAACTGATCTTCGCCATAGAGAAATAAGTACTTTAAGTGGCGGCCAAAAACAGAAGGTTGTATTTGCTTCTATCCTTGCACTTCAGCCTGAATACCTTATTTTGGATGAACCTACTGGCGAACTTGATCCAGCCTCTTCGCTCCAGATCTTCAAACTTCTTAAAAAACTCAACGAAGAAAAAGGAATTACAATCATCATTGCAGAACAGAAAATTATGTTGCTCTGCGAGTTTGTAAAAAAACTGATTGTTCTTGAAAAAGGCACAGTCGTTCATTACGGAGAAATCCGCAGCACACTCACCCATCAGCGCGAAATGGAAGAAGCCGGAATTAACTGTCCGCGCGTTTTAACTTTAACAGGCAAAATGATGGATGAAGGGCTTACACCAAAGGACATGAAAAAAGAGGACAGAATCTGCCTGAATACACAGGAAGCAGCAGAATTTATTAAAAAGGCCCTTCGACAAGCTCAGGGACCACAAAAGAATAATCAGGGACCACAAAAGAATAATCAGGAAGCACAGAGACTCCAAGAATCAAAAATCGGGGTCTCTGAGCCTGTCAAAGGGCAAAAGGATTCAAACACAGTCCTTCAACTCCAGAACGTAAACTTTTCGTACAATTCAACAGCAAACGTTCATAATCTTAATGTAAAAATTGAAAAAGGTGATTTCACTGCAATCATCGGTTCCAACGGCGCCGGAAAGTCAACTTTTTCAAAATTATGTAACGGACTTTTACAGCCAAGCGAAGGTGATGTTTTTGTACTTGGCGAAAATACAAGACGCAAAAAAGTAAGTGACCTTGCAAAGCATATAGGCTTTTTGTTTCAGAATCCGGACCGACAGATTTGCTGCAACACTGTAGAAGAAGAAATTGCGTTCAGTCTGAAAAATAATGGTCTTGCCGACGAAGAAATAAAAGCCCGCGTTGCAGCCACTATTCAGGAGTTTGGATTTGACCCTAAAGTTGAACCATTCAATATGAGCCGAGGTCAGCGCCAGAGACTTTGCCTTGCCTGTCTGATTGCACTGAACCCCGAGATTCTGATTCTTGATGAACCGACAACCGGTCTTGATTACCGCGAGTGTATGGAAACAATGAGCCGCATCCGCGAACTTAATGAAAACGGAACAACAGTAATTATGGTTTGCCACGATATGGAAGTTGTCCTTGATTTTGCAAAAACATTAATCGTCATGAATAAGGGCGAGATTCTGGCTCAGGGTGAAACACGAACAATCCTTAGCGACAACGAGCTGCTTGGTCGTGCCCGCCTGCTTCAGCCACAGATTGCAGCAACCTGTTCACTTTTGGGCGACGACTATAAAAACATTTTCACAGTAGAAGAAATGATTGCAAAAATGAAAGACCTGCGCAACACAACCAAGGAGGCAAAATAATGAAAGGCTTTTTAGACTACTTACAGGGCGATTCGATTCTTCATAAAATGCATCCCCTTACAAAGATTTTTGTTGCGGCTTTGCTTTGTGCATCTGCTTTTGTTACCTCAGATTTTTTCTACCTGCTTGGAATAATCGTTTTTGATATTTTGCTTGGATTTATTGGAGAAGGAAAAACAGGCTCAGGACTTTTTAAGAGAACACTCGGCATTTTCAAAGGACTCTTCAAAATGTCTCTCTTCCTTTTTGTACTGCAGATTCTTGTTATCCGACGTGGAAATATTGTGATTCCTCTTGGACCAAAGTTTGGATTTACCGATGTCGGAATTCGTAATGGTCTGCTGCTTGTTATGCGACTTACAGGCGCAACCCTTCCCCTTTCTGTTTTAATTTCTGTAATCAATTTGAATGATCTTTCGAATACAATGGTAAAGGAACTGCATATTCCATATAAGTATGCATTTACCCTTACTTCTGCCATCCGCTTTATACCGGTATTTTCTTCAGAAATGGGTGGAATAATAGAAAGCCAGAAAGCACGCGGTGTTGATTTTGATGTAAAAAATCCGTTCAAAAAACTTGGAATGATTCTGCCTTTGTGTTTCCCTCTTTTGATGGGTGCAGTAAGAAAAATTGAATTCACAGCAAAGGCCGCAGAGCTTAGAGGCTTCTACTTCAGGACACGCGAAAGCTGTACAAAGGTTTATAAGCATCACTTCCGCGATTTTGCATTCACAACGCTTGGACTTGTGATTCTTGCCGGTGCAATTACATTGAATATTTTAGGATAGATAGATTAATAATTTACTGATACAATGGAGCGGTTCTATCTTTTAGGGTGGAGCCGCTTTTTTTATATGTGGTCCATGAGCTTGTCGAAGGGTGGTCCCTGAGCTTGTCGAAGGGTGGTCCCTGAGCTTGTCGAAGGACCCGAATACAGGAGTGTATAAATGAAAATAGCTTACAGTGGTATAGAGGGAGCTTTTGCATACATTGCGGCAAAGCGCATTTTTCCTGATGATGAACTTGTTGCGTTCGGAGACTTTCATTCGGCTTATGCAGCTGTCGTTAAAAATGAATGCGATTATGCAGTACTTCCTATAGAAAACAGTTATGCAGGAGACGTTGGTCAGGTAACAGATTTGATGTTTCAGGGAGAACTTTTTGTAAATGGAGTTTATACACTCAATGTTGTACAAAACCTGCTTGGCGTAAAAGGCGCTACACTCCAGACAATCAGAAAGGTTATGAGCCATCCGCAGGCACTGGAACAATGTGCAGAATTTCTGCGGGCTCACAATTATGAAAGCATAGAAGCAGTAAATACAGCGCGCGCCGCAAGACAGGTTGCACAAGACAGCGACACAACAGTTGCAGCTATCGCCAGTGAAGAAACTGCGGCGCTTTATGGCCTTGAAGTGCTTGCACAAGGCATCAACGAACAGCAGGACAATTCCACAAGATTCGTTGTGCTTTCTAAAAATCAGAATCAAAAGGTTTGCAAAGACAACGGAACTTTTATAATGATGTTTGCAGTAAAAAACGAAGCCGGTGCACTTGTAAAGGTTTTGAACCGACTTGGAGAGTTTGGTTACAACATGGTTGCAATTCACAGCCGTCCATTAAAATCACACGCCTGGGAATATTATTTTTATATCGAAGTTGAAGGCAATTCCAGCCAGAAGGATTTTGAACAGATGGTTCATGAAATACAATATAGATGTGATAAATTAAAGATTTTCAGATAAGGGGTAAAAATATGAATATGGAATTTGAACGAAGACTTGCAATACCAGCGGAAGTAAAGGAACAGTATCCTCTTTCGGGCAAGCTTGGAAAAATCGTAGAAGAAAAACGTGCAGATCTTAAGGCTGTTTTTGAAGGCCGCCTGAACCGTCTGCTTTTGATAATTGGTCCCTGTTCTGCCGACAACGAAGACGCAGTAATTGATTACATGAATAGGCTTGTGCCTGTACAGGAAAAAGTGCGCGACAAGATTCTTATGGTACCGCGCATTTATACAAACAAACCCCGGACAACAGGCGCCGGCTATAAAGGAATGTTACATCAGCCTAACCCGAACGAAAAGCCTGACCTTTACAAAGGAATTGTTGCCTGCCGTCACATGCACATGCGTGCTGTAGAAGAAACAGGATTTATTTTTGCGGACGAAATGCTTTACCCTGAAAATTATCAATACCTTGATGACCTTTTGGGATACGTTGCAGTTGGAGCCCGTTCTGTAGAAGATCAGCAGCACCGCCTTACAGCAAGCGGAATAGAAGTTCCTGTAGGAATGAAAAATCCAACAAGCGGTGACTACGCAGTTATGATGAATGCAATTTCTGCTGCCCAACATTCACACACATTCATTTACAGAGGATGGGAAGTTCATTCCGAAGGAAACGCACATTGTCATGCAATTTTACGCGGCTCTACAAACAAACACGGAAACCATCTGCAAAACTATCACTATGAAGACCTGGAACGCCTTTGCAATACATACGACGAACTTGAACTTAAAAACCCTGCCGTTATTATTGATACAAATCATTCAAACTCAAATAAAAATCCTTTTGAACAGCCACGTATTGTTATGGATGTACTTAATTCCTGCCGTCACAACGAACGAATTGCGGGACTTGTAAAAGGCTTTATGATTGAAAGTTATATAGAGGATGGCTGCCAGAAAATAGGCGATGGAGTTTACGGAAAATCTATTACAGACCCATGTCTTGGCTGGGAAAAAACAGAACGTCTTATTTACGATATTGCAGAAAAGATTTAGCGCTTTTTGACTTTCATTATTCCATAACCGACAATTTTCCTGTCAGTTCTGGAATAATGTCGTTCCGTAACACACTTTCCTTTGCCCTGCTCTATTGCGTCTATAAAGTAAACCTGATTTCCTTCAAAGCGGTCAAAAATACCAACGTGCGAAACCTTTGAATTATTGTATGTCATAAAAACAAGGTCTCCTCTGCGTGGAGAATCGGTTGGAATAGAGCCATACTGATACATATACAAAGAAGACATATCTAGCTGAACAAGCGAATAATCTGTATTCTGAAGGGCGTAACCGTAACACCTGATTACAAGTCCCGAACAGTCTACTTGAATGGCACGAAGCGGATCCTGTGCACCAAGTTTATATTGAGTATCTGCAGCGGCATATTTTTTTGCATATTCAAAGACTACTTTTGCAAGCTCAGTCGGGCAACCACCAGAGGGAACATAAGAATCATCTGAGGGGAAAGGACTGTTGGAACTATCGGAATTATCTGATGAAGTTTCGTAAGTTAAGAGTTCGTCAAGAATTTCAAAAGCAAATGAACAGGAAGAAAAAGAAAAAACAAAAGCAACTAAAAAAAGAACCGGATATTTTTTGTGACGATAATTTTGTCTGGATTTCTTCATATAAATCTCCTGCGTATAATTAATAATACTCAATAGCGATTTCATATTAAAGAACAATCTAAGTATATATATGGTAACTAAGAATAAGCATTTGGTCTATATCGGGTTATTTGGGTGGCATGGAAAGACATTTCCCCGGCCAGATAACGTTTTGGGAATTCTTAGTGAGGAACACTCTACATTTAAAGACAAATATTATTTTACCAGCTTCATACCAGTAAAGGTGGCCATTGCAATCTGTGTTCCAAGCTCGTCGGTGATGTCTATCTGGTAAACGCAGGTGGAACGGCCATCTTTTACAACGTGCGAAGAAGAAAGAAGCTTTTTTCCTTTTGCCATTCCAAGAAAATTAACTGAACAGTTCAAAGAAACTGTATGCGGCTGATTAAAATTGGAACAAACTGCAAAGGTAAAATCGGCAAGAGTACAGATAACACCACCCATTACACCGCCGTAGGCATTCTGGTGTTTATGTGAAATTTCAAGAGAACATCGGGCAAAATGGTCTCCTACTTCGTCTATTACAATACCGGTTGCATCTGTTGCATAAAGGTCGCCGCCAAAAAACTCACGGGCTTTTTCAAGGTCAGACATAATCTACCGCCTTTACATTTAATTCATAAAAATCAGGTTTTACTAAAAGTTTGATTGCAGCTTTAAGTTCATCCTTAGAAATGAGTCCACTCTTGCTTGCTGCTCCAAGTAAAACCATATTTACAACCTTGCTGCTTTTAAGTTCACGACAGGCTTCATCAGTGTCTACAGCAACAACCTTTGCTGCACGCTTTTGCAGATAAGTAATCATTTCGTCTGTATCAAAAGCTTTTCCACTAAGGCTTGCAGTTACCGGCTGAACGATTTTTTTATTTACAATAACAGTTCCGTCCGGCTTAAGAAAATCTATATTTCGCACAGCTTCGGCTGCTTCAAAAGCAATAAGAACATCTGCCTGGCCCAGTGGAACAAGGGGAGAAAAGGCATCGTCTCCAATGCGAACATGGCTTACAACAGAACCGCCTCTTTGGGCCATTCCGATTGTTTCGGCACTGAGCACATGCTTCCCCTTAGAAATTGCAGCCTGTGAAAGTACCTTAGCCGCAAGGACTGTTCCCTGACCACCGACTCCACAGATGATTATATTTTTACTCATAGTATTGCTCCTACAGGACAAACCTGTGAACATAATCCACAACCGGTACAAAGGCTCTTGTCTATTTCTACAAGGCATTTGTTGTTTGTGGTGGTTTCGACAGGCTCAACCACCGTAAGACTAAGTGCCGGGCAACCAAGTTCATTTATACACTTGCGACAGCCAATACATTTTGTTGTGTCTACAGTAAGGGCATGAGGTTTTTCCCAGCCGACTTTTTGCGCAATTGCAATACATGGTGCCTTAAAAATTATTGCACTTACACCAGGAGCTTCGCTTGTAGTTTTTACAGCTTCTACGGCAGCCTTCTGGTCAAAAGGATTTACAGTGATAACTGGTGAAACACCAATTGCCTGCAATATTTTTTCTATACTGATTTTGTCCACAACCTGACCCATCATTGTCATACCTGTTCCAGGGTGCGGCTGATGGCCTGTCATAGCTGTAGTTGAATTATCAAGAATACAGATTGTCTGTTTTGCCTGATTGTATACGCCGTTTACAACACCAGTGATTCCGCTTGCAAAGAAAGTTGAGTCACCGATGAAACTGAAGCAGTAGCGATCCTTTTCGTTATGATAAAAGCCCTGTGCCATTGTAATATCTGCACCCATACAAAGACAGGTATCGGTCATATCAAGTGGTTTAGCATTACCAAGTGTGTAGCAGCCTATGTCTCCGCAGTAGACGGTTTTCTTTCCTTTCATTGCCTGCTTTACAGCGTAGAAGGCACCACGGTGTGGACAGCCTGCACATAAAACTGGCGGGCGGACTGGGAGGGATGGGGCTGGTTCTGATGCTGGCCCTTCGAGAGCCTCAGGGACCCCAGATTGAGACCCTTTAAGAATCGACTTTATTATCTCCACACTCAACTCACCTGCTACAGGAACAGTGCCATCAAGTTTGCCTTTAATGGCGGCCTTAATATTTGCGCTACCTGCAACGCGGATTAAGTTTTCTTCTATAACGGGATCCAGCTCTTCAAAAACAATTATGTGGTCGTGTTCCTGTAAAAACTTTTCTGCAAGCTGTTTTGGGAACGGGTATGGTGTTCCGATTTTTAGGACAGGAGCGTCCTTTATTCCAAGTAAGGAAAGGGCTTCCATTAAATAACAGTATGATATTCCGCCTGTTGCAAAAGCAATTTCAGAGAGGGGAAGCGATGTTTTGTTTTCCGCTTCTTTAGAATCGGAAACAAAACTCGGTAGCGAAGCGTAGCTTTCCCCTCCTTGCCCTTCGACAGGCTCAGGGACCGCACTGTTGTCAGCGACAGCGAAATTCCATTTACTATTACTAAACTCCTGTGGCAGAACCTTTTCATTTCTTTCAAAAATACGTTTGTGATTATTAAAAGACGCCCTTGGGAAAATTACCCAGCGGGCGGAATCTTTTTCAAAAGTCCCGGGCGTACGACATGGCCCAAGCTCGGGGAACTCCATGCTTTCGTAGGCATGGTCAACGCGGGTTGTAGGACGCAACAAAACAGGTGTATTATATTTTTCACTAAGTTCAAAGGCTTCCTGCACCATTTCGTATGCTTCGCCTGGAGTTGATGGATCAAAACAAGGGAGTTTGGAATACTGCGCATAATTTCGGGTATCTTGCTCGGTCTGGCTCGAAATTGGACCCGGATCATCGGCAACAACAATTACCATTCCGCCTTTAACGCCAACGTAAGAAAGGCACATTACAGGGTCGCTTGCAACATTAAGGCCCACCTGCTTCATTGTAATCATAGTGCGGCTGCCTGCGTAACTGGCTCCGGCTGCAACTTCGGCAGCGGCCTTTTCGTTTACAGACCATTCAACATAGGTACCAGTCTTGTCCTTATATTTTGAGATGAATTCAATAATTTCGCTGGAAGGAGTGCCAGGATATCCTGCAACAAGATTAACTCCAGCCTTAAGGGCCCCAAGGGCAATAGCCTGGTTTCCCATGATCATTTGTTTTGCCATATTTTGAAGTATACCTCAAAAGCGTGTTTCTATCAATAGTAATTTTACATAGTATAATTTTATGCTGCTGAATAAACAGTCTTCAAATAATCAAAAATACTCTGTCTGTATTTATCAAAATCGTTCATACAGTCATCAGGTAATTCTGCCCAAAGAGTGTCTCTAATTTCATTCTGAATAGTAGCGACAGTTGCATCTTTATCAAAAGGACTGTCCATTTCGGCAAGAAGGCTCTTTATCTTTTTAAGTAATTCTTTTGAAAGGTCTTTGATTTTTTTGATGTCTTCTTTAGTCAGGCTGTCCTTGAAAAGCATATCGTAGATTGTGAGTTCTTCGTCGCTTTCGAAACCTTCGCGAACATATCGCTTTTGTTCTTCGGTCATGTCTTTTGCAGTTTGTAAAAGATCATTGAAAACCTGTTCTATTACGGCTTTGTCCTGACTGCGATTGTATTCTTCAATTACTTCCTGATAGTGTTTGTAATAATCTATTCTGCCAGGATTTGTTTTAAGCATCTGAGCAAGGCGCATAGCTACAAGTTGATTGATATCATTGATTACAAGTTTTTTGTTTTTGATTTTTGCGAACTCTGTTGCAAGCTTATCAAAATCAATTCGGCTTATATCAATTTTTGCATTTGGTTCTTTTGCTGAGTCAGGTGTTTCTTCTGTAGAAATATATTCGTTTACAATTTCTTCAAGTCCTTTCATTATGTCGTCAACATCTACAGGAGCTTTTGGCTTTGTAAGTTGACGATAAATTGCCTCAAGAGCATCGTGCTGTTCTTTTAGTTCAGCAGTAATTTCTGAACGAACGGCATATTTGTAAAGACGGAAGAATTCTCCGGCCTTTGTACAGAACTCTTTTCTAACTTCATCAGGAGCAGCTACACTGTTTGCACCAGTTTGAATCATTTTGATTCTTGCAAAATTCTTTGATTTTATCAAATCGCTTATATCAAAATTATGTTGTTTTAGGAACTCGATTGTAAGTGCGCAGTTTTCGTAAATTGCAGCAACAAGCTTATCACGGTCAATTGTAACTTTGTGTCCGCCACCAGCATTTCCACCGCCGCTTGTTGTGTAATCAACCAGAGCTTTCTCAAGGGCAGTAACAATTCCAATGTAGTCTTCAATAAGTCCGTTTTCCTTTCCATCATTTACACGGTTTGCTCGGGCAATTGTTTGCATGAGTGTATGAGCCTGAAGTGGCTTATCAAGATACAAAACAGAAAGTGAAGGACAGTCAAATCCGGTGAGCCACATTGCACAAACAAATACAACGCGGAATGGGTTATCTTCATCCTTAAATTCTTTATCAAGTTCGCGATCCATCATCTTTTTGCGATGAGGAATAATGTCTATGTCATGCTTTTTAAAGTATTCAATTTCACCTTGTTCCTGGCTGATAACAACACACATCTCTGTTTCTTTCATCCAGTCGATTTTCTTTTGAAGCTCCATGAGAGTCTGTTCAGAATCAATACCAGCACAAGAGGCTTCAAGTTCTGTGATTTTTTCTTTCCAATATTTCTGGCAGAGTTCCAGCATCTGTACACTTGTAAGACGGTCTACAGAAACAAACATTGCTTTTCCGGTCTGCCAAACTTCTGAATAATGATTTACAAAATCTCTTGCGATTTTATCAAGGCGTTTTGGATTTCGGATTATATGAAGTTCCTGCTTTATAAGATTTTCAACCTTAGCTCGCTTTTCTTCATCATCAATTTGTTCAATAGCTTCAAGAAGTTTATCGTTTATTTCTGGATTATCAAGCAGAAGTTTTTCACCACGGTTTTCATAATAAAGAGGAACTGTGGCACCATCATCTACAGCACGCTTAAAATCATAAATAGAAACATAGTCACCAAAAGTTCTCTGAGTGATATTATCAAAACTAAAGAGTGGAGTTCCGGTAAAACCAATGCGGCTTGCTTCCGGCAAAAGTTTGCACATATTGTTTGCATAAACTCCGTTCTGGCTGCGGTGCGCCTCATCACTGATTAAAAGAATGTCGTAATCTGTATGGATCGGCTTTTCATCCGGCTGATTAAATTTCTGAATTAGAGAGAAAATGTAAGAAGGATTTCCTTTGAGTTTTGAAATCAAATCTGAACCACTGGAAGCAATATACTTTCCTGCTTTCACATTTCCAAGACAACCGCAAGCTTCAAAAGTTCCGCTAATCTGCTTGTTAAGTTCCGTACGGTCTGTAAGAATGACGATTGTCGGTGAGCCTTCAAGTTTACGGTGAATCTTTTGTGAAAGGAAAACCATGGAATAACTTTTACCAGAGCCCTGAGTGTGCCAGAAAACACCAAGCTTTCCATTTTTGAATTTACGTGCCTTATAGTTTTCAAATGCCTGATTAACTCCAAGGAACTGATGGTTCCGAGCAAGAATTTTTACGGCTCTTCCATTTGAATGGTCAAACAGAATAAAGTTTTCAAATAAGTCTATAAAGTTCTTTTTATCGCAGATACCTAGCAGCATTGTTTCAAAAGCAACAGAACCTTCTTCATCATCTTCGCTAAGACGTTTCCATTCGTGAAAAAACTTAAACTTAGAACCAAGAGTTCCCACTTTTGCTTCCGGCCCGTTTGCAAACATTATAAAAGCGTTGTAGTAAAACAGCTGCGGAATGGTATCCTGATAATCTTTGTAATTATCGTTATAAGCATTTTCTACAGGAATATCGTCACGCTTTAGTTCAACAAATAAAAGTGGAATGCCGTTTACAAAACCAACAATGTCTGCACGGCGGTGATAAACTTCTCCCCAGATTTTCATTTCCTGCACAGCAAGAAAATCATTTTCTTCCGGATGATTAAAATCAAAAAGCTGAGCTTTGCGTTTTACATAGTTTCCGTTTTCATCCTGAACATCAACTTCAATTCCATCTTTGAAAAAGTTATAGTTCTTTTCGTTTGTCTGAATTGCAGAATCACTGGAGATTTTTGTATTTAGGATTTTTACGACCTGGGAAAAAATTTCTTCCGTAACCCAGTCATTAAATTTGAATACAGCTTCTTTGAGATAGCGAGTCAAAAGAATTTCTTTATATGATTTACGACCTATAGATTTAGGAGAAGAATCATCATCAAGCACTTCATCATTGTAAGCATAGAAAGTTCGCCACTTTAGAGTGTCTCGTAAGAGTCCTATTGTACTGTTTTGAACAAGCTCGTTTTCGCTGTATTCGTAACTCATGATTTTGTCTCCAATAATTAAATCTTTATCTTATTATACAATATATTTACTGGATTAGTTTTGATAAATTCTACTTCTTTTGGAAGTAAAACTCTTGGAATTTCATCAGTTAACCAATATCTTTTGTCAATGCTAGGCATATATTCAACAAAAGCACTTACTCCAATTGGAACAATACATTTTGCCTGTGGAACATATTTTAGTATAATTTCTTTATGCTTTATAAGCCAATCAGCTTTTATATCAATTTCAGTTAAAGCTCGTTCTACTACATCAACAGTTCTATAATCAACAGCTTTTTTATCACCTCTCTCATATGCGAGTGACATTGAAACAACTTTGCATTCTAGTATAAATAATACATCATCCTTCATAAAAGAATAATCTATTTGATGTTCAGTACCATCCTGTGCTTTTATTGTGTCAGTAGGTAATATTGATTCAGATGTTTTTAATGAATTCTCAAGAATTGTTCCCTTAAAGTTTTGATCATCCATTTTTAATTTAAAAAATAAAGTCAGGAAAGTTTTAAACATCCAAGAATAATCAATTAATAAATTATTACTAACTTCATAAAAAGGAAAATATAAACTACAATAACTTAAATCTAAAAGGTTTCTATTTTTATTTGAAAAACTAAGAAAGTTAATTGCATCTTCAAAATCTTTTCTTGATATTTCCTTATTATTGATACCTATTTTCGATTTTATAGAAGTTTTATTATTTTCAAGATTTCTAATAATATCTTTTTTACTTCTAATACTATATCCTCTAAATAAATAGTTTAACAAAAACTCTGGTTTCTTAAAATCAGAAAACACAACAGAAAAGAAAAAATAAATTACACAAAGAAGAGCTTCAAAACTAATTTTATTTGTTTCATAAAAACTTTCACTTGCCTCTTTATGTGCTAAATAGTAACTTCTTATATCAAATTCATAAAAAACAAAATTTGGACAATCATTTACTAAGCAGGTGAATTCCATTTTATATAATTTAGCAAATATTTCTTTAAAGTTATCAAATGAAATATTTCCAACATTATAAGTAGGAAATAAACAATAACTATCAGGTTTTTTACTTGAAATATTAGAATAATAAACACCTAGATAGGAAGAATTGACTTTATTTAAATTTATTCGGTTATCATAGATTTGCATTAATTTTACTGCATCATTTGTAATAGTAAAATTATACCATTCATTGGCATTTATGTAATTCAGTTTACATCCTTTTCCAAGTATTCTATACATTTTATTAACTAAATGTATCTCTAAGCATATTTTTTCTAACTCATATATTTCTTTTAATTCATTAACTCCAAAATCTGTTAGCACTAACATATCTGGAGCTTTTTCTATTATCCTACGTTCTGTAGAATAATCTTCAGTTAATAATAATCCATTAAATATTTGACTAATAGCAATCTGTTTTGAACGAGCAATATGAGAACAAAATCCTTGTTTCCCATATTTTTGAAATGCTATTTCCATTATTCGTCTTGTATTTAAAATATCCAATATAGTAGCACCCGGTTTAGGTATTGCAGGTGCAATTCTTCTATAAACATGAATCCAATACAAAAAGGATTTTTGCGAAATAATATTACTTGCGACTATTTCCAATTGTCGTGAATAATCTGATAGTAACATTGTGGCTTCTTCATATTCATATTCTTTGAGAGGAATAGACTTCCAAAACTTTCGTCTTTCGATTAAATATAATTGGCGCATTACCCCTAGATTCTCTAACTCTATATGAAAATGCAAAAATGCTTGTTTATAATAATCCCAATATACTTTTTCGTCAGACATTTATATCTCCATTCATAAGTCGTGGCAAAAGCTTATCACGGGCGGTTTGAAGACTAACATTTTGATTCTTTAAGCACTGTGCTTTCGAAATATACGGAGCAATTATTTTTGTAAATCTTGTTATTAAATTAGAGTTTGGTAAAGCAAATTTGTAAGCTTTTAAATCAGCCATACGTATTCCTCTTTGTGCAGCTCCATGTGCATTTAAATCACAATATGCTTGCATATCATCTGAAAGAAGAAGCAAATATAAAAATTCTTTTGAAATAAATTCATTTGCTCTTAAAGTAAAAACTGATTCACTGACATCCCAATTATCAGTAGAAATGCTTACCAAATAAACACGTCCAATTGTTCCAATTCCAGAGAAAAGAATATCTCCTGTTTGTAAATCAGAACGTTTATTTATCTTTTCTAGAGCTTCGTCATCCACCTTGTCACATTTATCATCAAGGTAAAGGTTGTTATCGCCCATGTTTTTAATAGTAACGTAATAATTGTTTCCTTTACCAAGGACAAAGTTTTTTCTAGGATTTAAACCAGTAGTAACTTTAGACAACACGGTATTTAGTTCAGCTTTCTTCCAACCTTCTGGCACACCATCCACAATCTTTACGTTTTCATGGCCGGGGAAGTTGAGTTTTACAAACCATTCTTTGTAGAGCTTCTGTGCTGCTTCTTCCAAAAGTTTTATCTGTTTGCGATTTTTTTCTATGAGGTCATCGTATGCAGAAAGTATTCCGGCGATTTTTTGTTGGGTTTCAAGTGATTCAGGATACTTTATTTCTACACTACCAAGTTTTCCTAAACTCATAAACCCCTGAGCTGCTCCGGTTTTAATTGCTAAGATACTGTTATAGAAGAAAGGACTCTTAATATAATAATAGAGAAATAAATTATTTATTTTATTCTTATCTGGTCGAAAAATTGCAACACTACTGGATATTCCGATGGTTTCCTTTTTGACAATATAACATCCACCAACGGAACCAATGATGCTATATAAAATGTCTCCTTCTTTAGGGCAAGAAACAGTCGAAGATTTCTCTGTAAAATGTTTTTCAAAAGTTTTTTCATCTATATAATCAACTGTCGTTAAATCTATACCTGTTTGAGTTATGTTTTTTGCAGTTAAATAAAGAATCCCTTCAGTTTGGCGTTTTAGAGAAGCATGCGCACCATCACCGATTCTGCATATCTGATTTAAGAATCCTTTCTTCCACTCTGTTGCCATTTATTTTCCTTTCGTCAGAAGCTTTCTGTCTTCAACGTTTTCCAGAACTTTCATCTGCTGAATAGCGATTTTGTTCAATTTTTCCAAACGTTCGTTTTGTGGAAGTCCATCATCAATAAATACCGCATTCAGATTTTCCATATTGCTAAGACAAATCAGCTGATTTATTGTCGCATAATCGCGAATGTTTCCTTTTAAGTCTGGATTTGCTTCTCGCCACTGTTTTGCGGTAACACCAAACATAGCAACATTTAGCATATCTGCTTCATCTGCATAAACAAAAGATTTTTGAGCGGGTGTAAGCTCCGGCGGAATAAGATTCTGCTTTATAGCATCTGTATGAATACGATAATTGATTTTTGCAAGTTCACGTTTTGCACTCCAGCCAAGCTGCTTTTGTTCTTCTTCCTTTAGGCGCTGGTATTCGCGGATAAGATAATACTTAAATTCCGGACTTAGCCAAGAACCAAATTCAAAGGCAATATCTTTATGTGCATATGTTCCACCATAACGACCGGCACTAGAAATTATTCCTATAGCATTTGTTCTTTCTATCCATTGTTTTGCAGAAAGTACATAGCCATTGCTTCCAGCATTAAATCTAATGTTACTGAATTCAGTAAGATTAAAATCTGGATTGTTAATCTGCTCCCAAATCCCCAGAAAATCAATCGCAAATCTGGTACTTAGCCAATGAGAAATAACAAGCCCGGTATTTTCGGCATTTTTAAACTTTGCCATATCTGTAAGACTAACATAATCTTCATTCTGATTTTTAACTACTGAAATTTCGCTTCCTTCAACTTCGATTTTATTAGCTTTTGCCATATTGTACCTCATATTTTATAACAGAAATGCCTTATCTTTCTGCATTTTTATGACTCTAATTAAGGCGAATTCGCCATAATTAAATACTCCTATTTTTCCAATCCAAGTTCTTTAAGATTTGCATTGATTGTTGCCATCAAATCATTACTTTCATTTTGCAAAGTGTTGAGTTCATTGTGAATCTCTTTCATACGTTCTTCAAAGTTTTCATCATTATCCTGAACTTCGGCAACGCCAACATAAGCACCTGGAGTAAGGGAATAATTTTTCTCTGCAATTTCTGCACGGGTAGCAATTTTGCAAAGACCTGCAACATCAGAATAGTTTCCTTCTCCAAACTTTTCAGAAAGCCAGAGGGCATCGTTTGCAACATCGAGGACTTCGCCAATATCAGAAAGTAAACCTTCAAGTCCTTGAATTACATTCTTTTTATCACGTTTTGCCTGGTTTGCAGTTTTCTTATCTCCGGCTTTATTTGCGGCTTCTATCTTTTTATCAAATTCAATTTCATGTTGTTTCTGTTCGTTCTTAATATTTTCAATTTCATCTTGAATTGCTTTGTGAACGGCTGTGAAATCTTTTTCATCTTTACAGACTTCAAGCGTCTCTTTCATTTTGCGCTCAATGAAGGTGTTAGCAATATCATGAAAGTAATTGCAATAATCATTTATTACAGCTTTATATTTTTCAGTTTCTCCGCGATAAAGATGAACAATGCTGGTAAGATTTTTAATCTGCCATTTTGTCCATTCGTTTAAGTTGCGGTCTACAACTGTAAAATAATTGCGGGCATCTATAAAAAGCACCTTGTTTTTAAGTTCATCCTTTTTGCCTTTATCAAAGAACCAGAGGGTACAAGGAAGACTAAGCGTATAGAAAAAGTTATTTCCAACGCTGAGGATTACATCTACATCACCAGTTTCTACAAGCTTCTGGCGGATATCGCGGTCTGCATGCTGGCTGTCTGTTGCAGAGGAAGCCATAACAAAACCTGCACGACCGGTTTCATTCAGATATGCATAGAAATAACTTATCCAAAGATAGTTTGCGTTTCCAATTTCTTTTGTTTTTTCATTGTAGCCAGGAAGTCCGAAAGGAAGACGACCGGCATTAAGCGCTGCTTCGTATTTTACTTTATTTACGTTGAAAGGCGGATTCGCCATAACGTAATCACATTTGCCTTCGAGCTTGTGATAATCATTGTAGAAAGAGTTAGCTTCATCTCCGCTGATGATTTTTGCATTAAGACCATGAACTGCCATGTTCATTTTACAAAGGCGAGCATTGAACTCTACTTTTTCCTGACCAAAGAATGTGAGTTTATCACTGGCGTTAATTCCATTTGCATTTACAAAATCTCCGGAGCTTACAAACATTCCGCCAGAACCACAGGCTGGATCAAGAATCTTTCCGTGAGTTGGCTGAATGATATTTACAATCATTCTTACAAGAGATTTTGGTGTGAAGAAAACACCGTCATCACTGGCTATATTCTTTGCAAACTTATTTAGGAAATATTCATAAATGCGGCCGATGACATCATCTCTAATTTCATTGAGAGCATCATTGTTAAAAAGGCGGAGAAGATCTTTTAGTAAGTCATTCTTAAAAATTGTCTGATAGTTTTTTGGAAGAATACCGGAAAGATCTGGGCATTCTTTTTCGATTGCTTCCATTGCCTTATCTACTGCTTCACCAAGATTTTTGTCTTTTGGAAGATTCAAAAGGTAATCATAGCGGGCGTTTTCTGGAAGGAAGATAGCACTTTTTGACTTAAAATCACTTGATTCAACAGGGAGTTTTACTCCGTTACGGCTTGGACGGTCTTTGAGAATTTCTGCTTCTACATATTTAAAACGAGTAAAAGCATAACGAAGGTAAATGAGTCCGAGAACTGGCATACAGTATTCCTGTGAGCTGAGTTTTGAACCTTCGCGTAATGCATCTGCACTTTCCCAGAGGTCGTTTTCTAGTGATTTTATGTTGTTTTGTGACATTCTTTTTCCCTTTATATATTTTATTATATCATAACAAAATCTGTTTTCTAATTACGCACGGGGTTTTAGGGGCAGCGCCCCTAGGAGAGGGGGTAGCGAAAAACCGCGCAGCGGGTTGTAGCGAGGGGGAGACTTACCCCTCCTTTATCTTACATACTATGCATCACCGCCCGAACCTTGCCAATTACTTTGAAATCTTCGCTTTGAGAGCTTTCGAACATTGGGTCGTAGTGGCGGTTGTCGGAAATGATTTTTACTCCGTCGCTGGTGCGCTGCAGGCGTTTTACGAAGCCGTTGCCTTTGTAGATTATGGTGTAGATGCCGTCGGTGCCGTCATAGCCGTTTAAATCGCAGATGATTATGTCGCCGTTGAAGAGAGTTGGCTCCATTGAATCACCCTGCACTCTGGATGCTGCAAGCTTGCCGCCGAATCTTTTTAGATTGCCTGGTACCGAAATGTATTCTGTAACTTCTTCTGTATCCGGGACAAACTGTCCATGGCCTGCAGAAAAAGCCTGCTCCATTACGGGGATAAGCATAACACCTTTGGGACCAGTTCTTGTGGATACAACTGCTGGAGAACCTGTGCCAGTACCAGACCCCGCCCCTTCATCGCCGAAAAATTCTTCTGCGGTTAAATCAAATACAGCAAGAATCTTGAGCGCCTCTTCTATTGTAGGAAATCTGTTCTTGTAAATTCTGTTTCTGAGCCCCTGCAGCTCCATACCTGTCTGTTCGCAAAGCCATTCCTGTGTCTTGCCATGATCTGCGAGCTGGTCTTTTATTTTTTTCCAAAAGTCTTGTGCCTGCATGTTCCCCATTATAGCACATAATCTAAAAAAAACAATAAGTATTCCGTTTGATTATTTTCTTGACTTTAAAGTATTCCAATAGTATTATCATTAACGACGCATGATTACTGGATTTCCGAGCCCGGCTCAAGGGTATGAAGATAATAAATTTGATCTCAACACGCTTTTTATAAAGCATCCTTCGGCTACTGTTTTTATGACAGTTGATACAGACCGCTACTCCGGCATGTGCATTTTTAACGGCGATCTGCTGATTATTGACAGGGCAAAAAAGATTACAGAAAACTCGCTTGTTGTTTATGAAAGCGAAGGAGAGTTTGTAATCGGGCGGGTTTGCAGCATTAAGGGAGAGGCGCTTGTGACGGGAGCCATTGTTCATGTAATTCACACGGTAAAGGAGATATAAGGAGAATCCTCTGCTGCCCTTCGACAGGCTCAGGGACCCCATACGCTTATGATTTTTCATGCTGACGGAAACAGTTTTTATGCCTCCTGCGAACAGATTTTCAGGCCGGACCTGCGCGGTAAACCTGTAGCGGTTTTATCCAATAATGACGGAATTATCATTGCACTGAACAAAGAGGCAAAGGCTTTAGGTATAAAACGCGGCGACCCATATTTTAAAGTAAGAGACCTTTGCAACATGCGGCACATCACTATTTTTTCAAGTAACTACACGCTTTATGCAGACATAAACCGTAGGATTACTTCTATATATATGGAATATGCGCCCGCCATAGAAGAATACTCTATAGACGAGGCGTTTCTGTTTTTTGACAAATGCAATTTTTCTCTGGACGACTGGTATCAACTGGGGCACGAGCTTAAGCGGCGCATTTACAAAGAAGTTGGCATGCCTATTTGTGTTGGCGCAGCTCCCACCAAAACGCTTTCTAAACTTTACAACAAAAAGGCAAAGGAGCATGGTGGAGTTTTTGTCTACGAACCAGACAAGGTAGACGAACTGCTCGCCTCCACCGACTGCGGAACAATCTGGGGAATAGGCCCTGCCCGTGCAAAAGTCCTGAACCGGCACGGCATAAAAACTGCGCTTGACCTTAAGAACATGCGACTGGACACAGCAAAAAAACTCCTGACCATTCAGGGCTATGCAACTGTGCGCGAACTGAACGGAATCCGCTGCATAGATAAAATCACACGAGATAAAAAAGAAGTAATTACTTCGAGCCGTCAGTTTTCTATCCGTGTTTACGATATGAAAACTCTGGAATGTGCCCTTGTACAATATACAGAACTTGCAGTAGAACGTCTGCGCCAGCAAGGCAGCGAATGTGGTGCTGTTTCCATCTACATTTCTACCTGCAACTATTATTCCGAGGACACAGAAAGTCAGTATGCAAATGGCGCAATTGCTTACCTTACACGAATGACAAGCTATACACCAGATATTGTCGCGGCGGCACGCGTAATTCTTCCACGCATTTACAGGAAGGGTTATGGCTACAAAACAATCATGGTTACGCTTATGGAAATTCGGCCTGCAGCGTATCAGGGACATCTTTGGGTAGACCCCATGGAGGATGAAAAAAAACGGAGGTTAATGGACAGCGTAGATAAAATTACAAGTCACTATGGGCGAGGAGCACTAACACTTGCAAAGGCCGGCGAAACAACCGGTTGGGAAATGAAGCGGGAATTTCTTAGCCCCTGCTGGACTACCAGATATTCCGATTTTCCAAAAATCCATTAGGTCTTGGCTTTGTTTTTGTCGCGCAGGGCATGCTTACGTTTCTTTTCTTTATAAAGATCTTTGTCGGCCTGGGTTAAGAGCTTGTTCAAATCATTTTCTGTGCCGCTATATTCCATCGCTCCAATACTGATTGAAAGTGTAAACGGTAACCCGGCTTCCTGCGAAAACTGTTCGTTTAATTCCAAAAAGCGCTCCCGCATTCGTTCCACAATGCGCGCAGGACAACCAGGTGATACTACTCCAAATTCGTCACCGCTTAAGCGACCAATCAAATCTGAATCGCGGAAGGCTGCTCTTAAAACTTTTGCTTCTGTTTTTATTGCAAGGTCACCTATGTCGTGTCCCCAGGTATCATTAATTGTTTTTAAGCCGTCAAGATCACAGAAAAAGACGCAGCCACAGGTTTCGTCAATAAGAGAAAAATCAAGCAGCTGCTGACCATATTCAAAAAATCCTCGGCGATTAAAGAGTTGTGTAAGTTCATCGGTTTTTGACTGAAAATTCAGGGTTTGATTTTTTTCGGCCATTAACGCTCTTTCCTGCTCGGTCTTGGAATAAATATAAGAGTGAACAAAGGCGTTTACTAAAATCTTAAGAAAGATTGTATAAATAGGATATTTATTTGTAGGAAAGCGGCAAACAAGATAACCATAATTATTTTTCTGCAGGAATATTGGTAAAAGATAATAGTTTCCACCGGCTAGCTCTTCAAGTCCGTCTGGAAGAAGCTGCTTTTTAGGGTTAAATTCAATTCCCCCCTGGTCAAAATAATTCTGTTCAATATGGCGGCTTTCATCTATAAGCATAACCATATTCGCTTTTTCCGGTATTACAAAATCATCCTCGGAATTAAGTTCAATCGGTTCATCATAAACACACAAAGCCATCATTCCAATATGTACTACATTCAGATTTTTTACGACAAGATTAAAAAAGAGCCGCATTTTTACAACAGTATCTGACATATTCAAAATATGATAGATTGTTGCCATATCATTTAAGCCATTGTTAAAGAGCTGAAGCTGTGTCATATCTGCAGACCCCTGCTCTATAAATTCTCCCTGATTATTGATATAAGCACGAATCTTATTATTTATATCTATACAACCACAAGACTGCCGGTACATTGAAAACGACTGGATTACAGCACTTTTAGGAACATCTTTTTTTCCCATAAGAATATCATAAACAAGAGCTCCTGCTTCATAACCGGTTTGCGCAACAGATTGACTGATTGTAGAAAGTGTTGGAGAAGCATTGGTTGCAACCTCGGCATCATCAAAACCAAAAATACAGATATCCTCCGGAACCTTTACCCCCAGTTCAAGAAAAGCACTAAGACTTCCAGCTGCCATATAATCGTTGGCACAAAGCAAAGCATCAAAAGGAATATCTTCTTTTTTCTTATAGCGCCCAAGAATTGCATCATACGCAGACCGAGGTGTAAAATCTCCTGCTAAATCCCAATCCGGATTATATTCAAGTCCAAACTTTTTAAGGGCAGCTTTATATGCATTTTCTCTTTCTTCCGATTCAGGCGATTTATTAAGTGCCGCAGAAAGAAAAGCAATTTTTTTTCTATTATGTTTTTTTGAAAGATGCTCTACAACTTCTTCGTAAGCCTGCTGGCATGAAACACAAGTATAATGATTTGTTGGAATATCAAGCGGATTAGAAATTGAAACAACAGGTTTTGGCGCAAGACATTCAAGAGCCTTTGACAATTCCGGGATTGTAAGATCATGACAAAAAGAATTTGTTACAACAATTACAGCGTCTATATTGTCTGATTTTAAAAGTTCCAGTGCTGTCCAATACTGATAATCATAGTCAAAACTTGTTGCATGAGGGGCATTTATAGTTGATATAATTAAATGAAAATCATCCCCTTTATCCTTAAAAAAATCGAGAACTCCATCAGTTACAACTATGTTATACTCAACTGTTAAATCATAAACAAGAATTGCTATGTTTTTCATTCTTATAATTATACAACTAAAATTTCTATTAGGAAATAAAAAAATGGAAGTTGCGCTTTGGAAAGAATTTTGAATTTCAAAGGCCTCGCGCGAATCATCAGAATCGTCCAAATTGTCAGATTCAACAGATTCATCAGAATCGCCAAAGTTGTCAGAATCAACCAAATCGTCAGAATCAACCAAGTCGTCAGATTCGCCGAAAGCCGCTTATGGAATTTTTATTTATTTTTTGTCATAATGGGGGGCAATTAATTAAAAAAAAGGGGAGCAGTAATATGTCTCAAAAAAAAGAAAAAGCCCGAAAATCTAAAAAACGAATTGGTGCCGTAAAAAACAATCTTTATGCTCTTAAGCTGCTGTGGGCTATCTGTCCGCGGCTTGTTGTTCATAAGGCTATTGTTGCAATCCTTGATTACGGAGAATGGCTTTTCTACAGTGCATTCTTCATGCGATATGTTATCAATGCTCTTCAGGAAGGACGCGCCTTTTCTACTCTGATGATGTTCATTGGTCTTACTGTTGCAGTATTTGCATCTAAGACACTTTATGTCAGTTATCTTAATGGAAAGATTATTCCAATCACTCAGGCCGAAGTTAATAAAAAACTGTATCAGAAGTTATTCCAAAAATCCCGCAATGTTGAACTTGAATGTTTTGAAAATGCAGAGTTTTACGATAAGTACACGCTTGCCATGAAAAATGCTGATGTAAATCTTATCCGCACTGTCGAAGTGATTTTTGGCGTTATTTTTGGTGCTGTCGCAAGTGTCTGTGCTTTTATTTTTATGTTCCAGGTTGACAGGCTTTCGGTTCTTTTTATTCTGCTTCCTATAATCGGAAACTTTTACTTCCGCCGTTTGAACAGCCGCATTGATTATGAACGTAACAAGGATATGGCTCCTCACAACCGACGAATCGACTATATCAATCGCGTAATGTATCTTAAAGAATATGCAAAGGAAATGAGAATCACAAAGGTTTTCCGCCTGCTTAAGCGACAGTACCGCGATTCTATTACGGGTGTTGCTGATGTTACAAAAAAATATATCTGGAAGTCGGCAGTTCTTCACTGGCTTTATGTTATGTTTACCTTTACTTTTATTTTTGAAGGACTTTTGATTTATGGTTCTTTTCGTACTCTTGTAAGTAATTCCATGTCGCTTCCACAGCTTGCTGTTCTTACAAGTATGATGGTAAGCACAACCTGGATTTTGATTGGCTTTACAGACTCTGTTACCGAATGTTTTAAGAACGGTCTTTTTGTTGATTACCTTAAGACGTTTCTTGAATACAAGGAAAAAATTCCGGAAGATTATGATGGCGCAGATCCCGGTACAAAGATTGAATCAATCGAGTTTAGGAATGTTAGTTTTGCCTACAAGGATATTCCGGTTCTTACGAATCTGAACATGAAGCTGGAAGGTGGAAAAACCTATGCGTTAGTTGGACATAACGGTGCCGGCAAATCTACAATAATCAAACTACTGCTTCGTTTTTATGATCCGACAGAAGGAGAAATTCTGCTGAATGGTCGTAACATAAAAGATTACAACCTACAGAAATACCGGACGCTTTTTGCTACAGCCTTTCAGGACAACAGAATGTTTTCTATGAGTGTTGCAGACAACGTTACACTTGGAGAAGAGATTCCTGAAAATGAACGCGAACAGATTGTTACAGATGCGCTCAAGCTTTCGGGTGTTTATGATAAAGTAATGTCGCTGCCAAAAGGAATTAACACTACCCTAACCCGTGAGTTTGATGATGAAGGTGCAGTTCTTTCCGGCGGAGAGTTTCAGAAAATTGTTGTATCCAGAGCTTTTGCACGCCGCTGTCCTGTAAAGGTTTTTGACGAACCTTCAAGTGCGCTTGACCCGATTGCAGAGTACAAGCTTTTTGATAACATTCTGAAAGCCTGTCAGGAAAATACGCTCTTATTTATTTCGCACAGACTTTCTTCTGTTCAAAATGCAGACCATGTATTTTTACTGGAACAGGGACAGGTTCGGGAAGAAGGAACTCACCGCGAGCTTATGAAAAAGAAGGGTTTGTATGCAGATATGTATACAAAGCAGGCACAGAATTATCTTGCTGACACCAAGAAACAAAAAGAGGGGATTTGGGCATGATGAAAGACAAGAAAACAAAAAAACAGGGAACCAGTGTACTCAAGAACCAGATCTTTTTGTGGAAGCTCTGCTTTAAGACATGTCCCGGCTATATGATTTATCACCTTTATGATGCGTTCCGTTACCAGGGAATTATTTTTCTGGAGCACGTGCTTGGTATTCGCTACGTTTTGCGTTGTGCAGAATTTCATGAGCCGTTTACAAAGGCGCTTTTTTACATTGGACTTATTCTTCTTATAAATATAATTCAGATTATTCCTGATGGTCTTTTTATATACGGCTGGAGCTATAAATATAAGCCACGCCTTTACCGTGCACTAAAAGAGCAGCTTTTCCAGAAGGCTTCGGAAATTGATCTTTTCTGCTACGACGACCCGGAATACTACAACGATTTTGTTCTTGGCGTTTCTGAATCAGAAGCAACGATTGACCGCTTTTTGAATATGCTCAATATGGGAATGCAGGCAATCACAGTTTTATTTACAACCGGTGTATTCTATCTTATGACGGACCCAATCGGTATTGTGTTTGTTGTTGTTTCATTCATCATGCGCTTTTTAGTTTCGACAAAGCTTAACAAGGTTAATTATGCAAATCGCATAAAGGTAAATCCACACATGCGAAAGCGCGATTACGTAAGCCGTGTTTTCTACCTTAAGGATTATGCAAAGGAGCTTCGTCTTCATCCACGGGCAGGCAAACAGCTGGAAGAAGAATTTGCCGAAGCAGATGACAACATTATTACCGAACACCAGAAGGTATCCCGTATCCGCACCTGGCTTATGTTCCTGCGAAATTATGCTGTGAGTGATTTCCTGATTGATGGTGTTTATATTTCGTACCTTGTTTATAAGGCTGCAGTTCTTCATTCGCTCAACTACAGTGATGCTGTAATTTTGTTTAATAGAACTGGAAGCTTACGAGGATGTCTCAGTCGTTTTGCTGACCTTGGTCCTGCTGCTCACGAAAACAGTATGTTTGTCGATAAGATTCGTGCCTTTCTGGGCTACGAACCACGTCTCAAGCAGGATGTTGGAGACCCGGTTCCACAAGGCCCTGGTGAACTTGTCCTTAATCATGTCAGCTTTAAATATAATGAAAAAAGCCGTACAGTTCTTGATGATATTTCGCTTACTGTAAAACCCGGCGAACACATTGCGATTGTAGGTTACAACGGTGCAGGTAAAACAACTCTTATCAAACTGCTTATGAGGTTGTATGACCCAAGCAAAGGTTCAATTACCTACCACGGAAAAGATGTAAGCACTCTTAAACCGCTTGATTATCATAAACGAATCGGTGTAGTTTTCCAGGATTATCAGATGTTCGGAGCAACACTTGCAGAAAATGTTGTAATGGATGATATGACAAAAGACGAGCTTGAAAAACAGACTGGTAAAATCACAGACTCTCTGCAGGCAGCCGGCTTTGGTAATAAGCTTGCTAATCTGCCGGACGGACTATTCACTCAAGTAACAACAGAGTTTGATAAAAAAGGTGTTGATTTTTCTGGTGGCGAAAGTCAGAAGGTTGCAATTTCGCGCGCCTTCTACAAGGATGCAGATATTCTCATTATGGACGAACCTTCGAGCGCTCTTGACCCTATTGCCGAATACGAGCTTAACAAAGCGATGGAAACAGCTGCAAAAGGCAAGACAGTTTTCTATATTTCACACCGACTTTCTACAACACGAGATGCAGACCGTATCATCATGCTTGAAGAAGGTCATATTATAGAAGAAGGAACTCACAAGCAGCTGCTGGCCAAAAACGGCAAGTATGCAGAAATGTGGAATGCTCAGGCTGGTAAGTATAACTAGGAAATAATTTCCTTGAGCCAACCGGTTACTCCATCTGGCAGCGACGGCTCCATTATGGTGCCGTCATCAAACTTTAAGTTGCAGTGCATTGGATTTGTAAGACAGTGCTGTCCCATTTCTACACCAAAGTTGATCGAAGCAATTCCGTGGTCTCCGTTATAAACCCAATCTGGTGTAAAAATAAAACATCGCTTCATCTGTCTTAGACGTGGCAACCGCGGAACAACATCCTTTTCAAAATCATTAAATTCATCGCGCTTTGCCATAGCATAAAAAAGTGCAACATTGTTCTGATCGTAGCGGTCTAAGGTTTTGTCATCTGGAATTGCTTCGGTGCCAATAGGTATAAGCGCATCAAAAAAATCTGTATAGGCGTTGACCATGCTAAAGCACATTGTAGCACCGGCAGAATTTCCAATTATAACCTTTTTACTAACTCCACCATTAGCGGCCGTATGCTTTTGAATAAACGAATTAATCAGTTCATAAACAGGACGCACATAATCATTACTCCAGGTTCCCTGACATCTTCCCTGCTCGTCCTTGTATTCATTTGCAAGCGGCATCAAAAGATATGCTCCTCCAACGGCCTGCTGATATTCTTCTTTAGAATAAAATTCTGCACCCCCATAATTGATACAGATATCGCCTTCCAGAGCATTTGATCTTCCATGCATAAAGATAAAAAGCGGATATTCACGACCTTTTGCATAACCATGTTCAGTAGGGTCGTAAAAATAATAACCCATCTGTGCAAAGGTTGTCGGTGTAAAAGTATCTTTATGAAAACGCGAAAAATATTCTCCAACCTTATAGGTAGGTGAAGTTGAAATAAATGCTCCTTCGGGAATTTCATTTGCCCATGGAATTTCTGATTTTACATCTGCCATACATTACCTTTTATTTCTTTATCTGCAATAGACCAGAGTGCATTTTTCACATGAGGATCTACGCCACATTTTTCAAACAGTTCTGGAAGATTTACAAACACACAACCCTCTTCTTTTAGAACTGGAATTGCACGGTCTACAGCCTCCAGTGTTGCCTTATTTCCTTCCATTACATGAAGAAGAAAAATTGTTCCATTATATACATAGTCGAGCATATGCTCATATCGGTAATCAGCATCTTTATCCGGTTCCCAGTCGTTACAACCACAACCACAAATAAAAGGAACATTGATGTTATCAAACACAGTCTGCGAAAGACTTATAAATGGCGGACGGAAAAAGGTTGGTCTTACTCCTGTAATTTCTGTAATTACATCGTCGCATTTTTTGTATTCTTCTTTTATCTGTTCGGCTGTCATCTTGCCCATAAAAGGATGTGTCCACGAATGATTCTGGATATCGCAGCCAAGCTCTACTGCTCTAAGGATTACCTTTTTATTTTCTGGTGTAATTTTATTTCCAATTAAAAAGAAGGAACCTGGAACATTATGTTTTTCCAAAATATCAAGCATGTCGTTCATTGTGTTATCACCCGGTTCATTATTCGGGCCATCATCAAAGCTTAAACAAACATATTTACTCATAATTCTTTTACCCCTTCTCCGGCACCACAGGCAAAGAAATCACCGTTGTAACCGATTTTTTCTGTATATTCAATTTGAACATTCTGAATAAAATCCTGAACACAATCTTTGTGAACAAGTGCAATTGCACAGCCACCAAAACCGGCACCAGTCATGCGTGCACCAAGACAACCCTGTTGATGAGAAGCAGCCTCAACCAGAGTATCCAGTTCTATTCCTGTAACCTCATAATCATTTTTGAGCGATTCGTGTGATGCATATAAAAGTTTGCCTAGACTAACAAGGTCGTTTGCTTTTAAAGCATCAACAGCACGAAGGACTCTATCCATTTCTGTTACACAATGACGAACCCGCATATAAATAACTGGATCCGATATACAGTCACTCCATTGTTCAAACTGTTCACATGTCATTGAGCAAAGATTTGGAATATTGTGACCTGCATTTCTAAGCATTGTTAGTCCTGCCTCGCACTGACTGCGTCGTTCATTGTATTTTGAATCGGCAAGCTTTCGCTGCTTTTTTGTATTCATCACTATAAAGCGGTAATCACCAAGAACAAGCGGAACATACTCATGCGTAATATTAGCACAATCTAACAGTTCTGCAGTTTCTGCACGAGCAGTTGCAATAATATATTGATCCATAATTCCGCAGTTCACGTTCATAAACTCATGCTCACTCTGCTGACCCATAAGTGCAATATCCTTGCGCGAGATGTCAAAATCAAAAGTCTGATTTACAGCCCAGGCAAAACCACATTCCAAAGCAGAAGAAGAACTGATTCCTCCGGCACTTGGAACATTGCTTGCAATAAGAACTTCAAAACCACAGTCAAAGGTATATCCCTTTTTTTTCATGCAGGATAAAATACCGTTCAAAAAGTTTGCATAATCGTTGGCTTTGGCAAAAGTAAAATTGTCTTTTATATCAAAGGTGTAAGTGCCCTCAAAAAACAAATCGTTGTAGATTATTTTTGAATCACCACGCTTGCGGATTGCAACATAAAGATAGCGGTCTATTGCGGCAGGAAAAACCTTTCCACCATTGTAATCAATATGTTCACCAATAATATTAATGCGTGCAGGAGAAGCAAACATACGGACTGTCTGTTCCTCACCTTCACCATACATTTCGATAAACTTTTGTTTTAGAACCTCTGGGGTAATTGTAAATTTTTTCATTTATCTTAAAATCCTGCCCTCTTTATTTTTAATTCTTTCTGCGTAATCAAAAGTATCCTTAAGCGGAGTGTCAAATTCCATACCGCCTATATTAAGCTTACCGGGTGCATTTGGAATAAAATCAACCCGATGGATATCGCTTCCACTTGTCACAGGAAAATCATAAGCTCTGGCATAATGTTCAGCAAGTTCATTTTCTATAGCCTTATTTCCGGCATTATAAATTTCGACTCCATGAATATCACGCGGATGAATATGAATGGCCTTTATATAATCACGCATACGAAAAGGATGAGCCTGAATCATAAGTCCACCTTCACGATTTACAGCTTCAAAAACTTCACGGTGACGCATAGTCTCAATTTCCGGATGATCATAAAGCCAGTGCTTGTCCAGTCCATAAATAAGATAATCATCGCCGTCAAAGGTCTGCTCTATTCCAAAAAAAACTTTAAATTCATCATCTGTGCCGGCAAGACCTTTTTCTTTATTGAATTGTTGTGCACGCGCTAAAGCTGCTTCATAGCCACTGCAATAATGATCTATACGATCAAGCCAGTTTCCTTCTTTTGGTACTGCAGTATTTCCTCCCAAAAAATGGTCAGTAACAAAAATACCGGAATAACCGGCGTTGAAAAATGGTTCAATATATTCCTGCCCTCCGGAATGACCACAGGCACTTCCCTGAACTGTATGCAAATGAGTTTCGTATTTGTATGTTTTCATAATGAAATAATTATACAGGAATTTATGTAAATATTATAGAGATATATTGAAATGTAGCATGTAGCTCCAGTACTTCCGTATTATAAACTTTTGTTGTTGAAATCTTGAAAAATGCGGAAGGCGAATTACGGATTTCGAAAACATTCTGTCGTGCGGTTTTGAATCTACAACTCGGCCTCCGCTATTTTTTTGAACTGAATCTGTCAAACTTAATCTATACAAAACATTTACATTTCTGTATAATTATTCATTATATTTGCATAAATATACAATGCGGAGGTATTTCTATGAAATTTATCGACGGAGGAGTCTGCGCTCCACAAGGCTTTACTGCCAACGGAATGAGAGTTGGAATCAAGGCAAGCCGTAAAACAAACGACACGGCACTTATTTATTCAGAGGTGCCTTGCAATGCCGCAGGTGTATTCACCCAGAATCGGGTAAAATCAGAAAGCGTTAAAATTACTCAAAAACATATTGCAGACGGACGAGCTCAGGCCGCTATTGAAATAAGTGGAAATGCCAATACCTGTACAGGACCACAGGGTGCAGAAAATGCATTCAGAATGGCAAAAGCTGCTGCCACAGCACTTGGAATAAAAACAGAAGATGTAATGGTTTATTCTACAGGTGTCATCGGCGCCCAGTTTGACGTTACAAAAGTAGAAGCAAATATCGACACCCTCAAGGCTGGACTTTCTAAAGAAGGTCACGAACAGGCACGTGTTGCAATCATGACAACTGATACTCAGTACAAGGAATGTGCCGTTGAATTTACAGTTGGCGGAAAGCTTTGCCGAATGGGAACAATGTGCAAGGGTTCTGGAATGATTCACATCAACATGGGAACAATGCTCAGCTTTATTACAACAGACTGTGCTGTTTCTTCTGCAATGCTCGACAAGGCACTTCACGAATCAATTAAAGGCACATACAATTGCGTAAGCGTAGACGGTGATACTTCTACCAACGATACACTCATCATCATGGCAAACGGAATGGCCGGCAACACAGAAATCACAGGCCCTGGTCCAGACTACGACACTTTCCTTGAAGCACTCAACAAAATGAACACAATCATGGCAAAGAAAATTGCAGCCGACGGCGAAGGTGCCACAAGACTTGTTGAATGCAACGTAAAAGGTGCCGCCACAGTAGAAAATGCCCGCGCTCTTGCAAAAGAAATAATCTGTTCTTCTTTAGTAAAAGCCGCAATGTTCGGCAGCGATGCAAACTTTGGACGCTTCCTTTGCGCAATGGGTTACAGCGGCATAGAGTTTGACCCCGAAAAAACAAGCATCTGGTTTACAAGCAAAGCCGGTGCCAAAAGATATTTTACAAACTACGACGACTTTGAAGTTCACGGCGAAGACACAGTCCAGGTTTACAAGGACGGCGTTCCAACCCAGTTTGACGAAGAAGTTGCAAAAAAAATCATGAGTCAGGAAGCCGTAGAAATCCTTGTTCAGTGCGGCGAAGGAACTGCCTGCGGTACAGCCTGGGGTTGCGACCTAACTTATGATTATGTTAAGATTAATGGAGATTATAGAACCTAGGTTATAGGTGCCAGGTTTTAGGTTTTAGGAGGGGGAAGACTCCCCCTGCGGTCGCACTTCGTTGCGCCCTACCCCCTCTGCGGGCTCAAACGCCGCCCGCAACACCTGCTAAAATTTTTTGTGAGGAATTTATGAATACAGATAATAACGACATATCAACAGAACAGTGGTCAGAAGTACTTGTACAAGCCCTGCCATATTTTAAGAATTGGTGTGGCAAGGTTGTCGTTGTAAAATATGGCGGCAATGCCATGCTTAACGAAGAACTCAAAATGGCCGTTATGGAAGACATCGTTCTTTTGAACACAATCGGAATAAAGGTTGTATTAGTTCATGGCGGCGGTCCGGAAATAAACCACATGCTCGAACGTGTTGGCAAAGAAAGCAAGTTCGTCGATGGACTTCGCTACACCGACGGCGAAACAATGGAAATTGTTCAGATGGTTCTTACTGGAAAATTGAATAAGGACATCGTAGGTATTCTGCTTCAGAAAGGTGGTAAGGCAGTTGGACTTAGCGGTGTAGATTCAGGCCTACTCCGTGCAAAGAAAACAGAAAAAGATCTTGGCTTTGTTGGCGAAGTAACCGAAGTTCATCCAGAAATTTTAACTTCTCTTTTGGACGAAGGCTTTATCCCGGTAGTTTCAACAGTAGCCCTTGGCGAACAAGGAGACGATGCCCGCTACAACATAAATGCAGACACAGCAGCCGCAAAAATCGCCGTTGCCCTGCATGCAGAAAAGTTTGTTCAACTTACAAACGTACCAGGAATCCTGCGCAACATCGACGACCCGACAACTTTGATTAAACGCATAGAACGCACCGCAATTGGTTCACTTAAAGCCACCGGTATCCTTTCTGGCGGCATGATTCCAAAAATCGACTGCTGTGAAGTTGCTCTTTCCGGCGGCGTCCCACGCACCCACATAATTGACGGTCGTGTCCCACACTCGCTACTTATAGAAATGTTCTCTGATCGTGGAATTGGTACTATGATTTACTAGGTTTCAATAATCTAGATATTCTAAAGATTTAGTCTCACTAGAAAACCGTGTATACCAACATCTTTTTATATCTGTATCAATTCAGATTTCTGAAATAACAAGGTATGTATCATTATTGATTAGAAATAATACAAGGTTCAGAGATAGAATTTGCATAATTTGACCAAGATATTCCCTTATACCATAAATCAAACCATGCTTGTGTACAGCATTTATTATCATATTCTGTATAATCAGGTAAGAAACCGTTAAAAATATGTTTATAAAAACCTGATACCCCTGAAGAATTTCCAATAACAACAGAACTAAATCCCCATGTTGCTCCAGTATTTGGTGTTCCTAACCAAAATTGAATTGCAATTACTTTTGGGTTAAAATCATTATTGGTATTTACAGCATCTATAAAGAAATCAGATATACTTGTGGCATCTGTAGTTACTTTTACACCAAAAGTATCATCAGTTGGGTCATAACTTGGTTCCATGTTAATCTGTTCAATAAGTTCCGTTACAGGATAACCGATTCCTCCTGTTGCTAATATTTCTACTTCTTGTTTTTCTGCATTATTTATCCATAGACTGAATTTACTGATTTCTCCACTCTTCGAAAAAGGATAATGTAATTCGATTTTATTATCAGTCCAAGTTAAATTATTTGCAATTGTTTTAATTCCTGTTTCAATATTTTGAATATAAAAATTTGCCGAAGAAGTATTTTCATCTTTTTTCAATGTGATCAAAATACCATCATCTTGTGCTGTTAATGATATATTCTTTGCTTGAGAACAATCTCTTTCCGGATTCTCATTAATCATACAGATTTCTGAGATATTTTTTGCATAACGATGCCAAAGTATACCATTATACTCAAGATTAAATATTGGCTGTGTACAGAATTTATTATTATATTCTGAATAAGGCGGCACATAAAAATTGATGTTATGATAATAACATCCAGATACCATGTTATTAAGACTAATACCTGAAATTCCAAATGTACTTCCATTTTTTGGATCTCCTAACCAGAATTGTATAGAAATATTCTTATTAAATTTATTATTTTCATTCACTGTTGTAATATAAAAATCATCTATAGCCTGTGCATCAGAGGTAATAGTAACTGAGAAAGAATCATATGCCGGATCATAACTAGGTTTCATTTTAATTTGCTCAAAAAGTCCAGTTACGGGATATCCAATTCCCCCTATCGCCATAATCTCAACAGTTTGTTTTTTTGAACCATTTATCCATATATTAAATTTACTTATGTTTCCTTTTTCAGAAAATGGATAAAGTATCTCAATCTTATTATTAGTCCAAGTTAAATTATATACACTCGTTTCGATTTCATTTTCAACATTTTGAATATATAGATTTTTATATGTAGTTTTTTCATCTTTAATAATTGTAATTAGGATTCCATTTTCTTGTGCAGTTAAAACAATATCACTTAGTTGAGATTGTGAACTTGGAATATCATTTGAATGATTTAACTCTTTATTCGAATTTTGCAAATCATTACAACTAAACAAAATAAAACAAACTGTGAAAAGACACATAATCTTTGCTATAGTTTTCATTTTTCGACTCCTTTTTATGTAATTACATAACCACATTATGTGTTATTACAATTATTTTATACTCAATAACACACGAAGTCAATTTTCAATTACACAAGTGATGTAATATTTAAATTATGGAAGACAAACATCTGTTATTTAAAGAAAGACTTTTAGATGAATTGAATTATCAAGGAATTTCAAAAACGGATTTTGCTGAAAAAGTCGGCATCAGCATAAATACACTAAACATGTATCTTTACCGAGGTTCAATACCTGCTGCTGATATCGCTGTAAAAATGGCTCGTGTTTTAAATACTACGACAGAATATCTTATTTTAGGAACAGATGAAAAAACTCCCGCAAACCATCAAAATACAAAATCAGATTGGCAGAAGAAAGAAATAAATGTAATTGTAGATCGCCTTACGCTTGAACAATTAGAAAATTTCTTAGAAATTGCAAGAGCATTTAAAAAATCTGTAGATACAGCAAAATAAAAAAAAGAATATCATCACCTGGGAAATTTAAATGCTTTTTTCTAATTTTCATGCTATATTATTACATGGAGGTATTATATGTCACCAGCAGCACAGAAAATTGCAGACCATTATGTAGATTTGCTTTCGACTTTAAACTATGAAATGAAACTCAGTATTATCAACAGCCTGTCTGCTTCATTATTAGATGATGTTACTCGTACTGCTTCTAAAAAGAAAATACGTTCTTTTGGCATGGCTAAAGGACAGCTACAATATCCAGAAAATATTGATTTTTGCAATGATGAAATAGCAGCTATGTTTGGGGTGAATGCATGAATATTCTGCTTGATACACATATAGCACTCTGGTATTTAAATGGAGACTCTAAACTAAGCAAAAAAGCAAAATCTTATATTGATGACTTGGAAAATACAATTTATTTTAGCATTGCTTCTATGTGGGAAATTGAAATAAAGCATATTCTTCATCCAGATAGAATGATAAGTAGTGGCAATGATTTTCTTTTAAACTGTGAAAATGCCAGTTTTTCTTTCCTACCATTACATCCAGACCACATCAATCTTTTACACACTCTAAAACGAAATAAAAAAGCCGCACCTCATAATGATCCATTCGACAAAATGCTTATCAGTCAGGCAAAATCAGAAAAAATGCTTTTTTTGTCACACGATGGGCTTCTTTCTGATTATAACGAAAAATGTGTTGAGATCGTTTAGAAAGATTGTCGGGTCAAGCCCGACAATGACACAGGGAGTCTATTACCTGCTCATAATCCTGATCAATCAGAACAACTTGTTCCCCAGCTTTTGTAAAACCTTCGGTAAAACGGAGGTTTTCTTTTTTAACATAGTCTTTGGAAAGGGCTGCCTCATCAGATTCAAAGCGCCGTTCTATGTCTGAACCATGAGCACGGATATCTTCAAAGTGTTCGTCAATGTAGCGCTCAGTCAACACAAGACAGATAAACTTAATTTCGGAAATATACTCTGCCTCAAAATCCTTGCGCCATTCAAACGGAATATAGCAGCCTTCGACAATAAGATTCTGTTTATTTTCGATTGCAGTTTTTATGAACTCGCGGACAATCGGCCAGAGGTAATCTGTAAGCTTGTCATCATCTTCGGGGGTGAGAGTTGTATTGCCGCTGCGAATTAAACCCATCTTAAGATGATCAATCGAAAGATACGGAAATTTAAGCGCCTCCAGAAGTCTTTGTGCCAGAGCAGTTTTTCCTGTGTGAGAGGCGCCTGTTATAATATAAATCATTTTTCCTCCGTACTGCTAAGCTCTTTTACAACTGCAAATACATCGCGGTGCTTAAACTTACGCGGTTCAAAGCGGATGATTGTATAAACAAGCTGCATTACAAGCCCGGCACCAAAGGTTCCGATCAGTGTTCCAATACCAACAGGGCCGCCAAGTAAAAATCCAAGCAAACACACAACGCCCCACAAAATAACCTCTACAATTCCAATCGGAACTTTTTTGCCATACGTTTGCCCAAGCCCACTAAAAGAGAATCACGCGGACCACATCCCTGCTGTGACCTCATGTAAATCCACATTCCAATTGCCATAAAAACAAAGCCGGTCAACATGATAATAATTCCAAGCCACATGTTGTGATTTTCCGGCAGCGGATTCAAAGAGTTATAAGTCTGAACAAAGTTTCCTGTAAGAAGCGCATCTATGACTGTTCCAAAACCGATTTTTTCTTTTAAAAGAATATCTATAATCAGAATTGTAACAGCCATAATTGTCATAGCCATTCCATAATTCAACGGCGTATGCTTTGCGATTCCCATGCCAAGACAATCCCAGGGCGCAAGTCCGATATTTGCATATATTGTAAGATGTACTCCAAATGCAAACACAATAAGCCCAAGAACAATCTTGAGCCATTCGAGAAAAACTTTTTTTCTAGTTTCCATTTAAAAACTTAAACCTTAAACAACCGAACTTCATCGCCAATTCGGGCAATTGCATTTTTAAGTTTTTCAGAAATATCCTTCAGGCCGGCGCCGGTTGCATTAATACGTTCGGCACCGACAGACATTTCTTCCATGCTTTCTTTCATAAGAAGAGTGCTGTCCTGAAGATTCTTTACCTCGTCAAGGATATGTTTATTTCCTTCTGCCATTTCGTGACCGGCAGTTCTTACTTCGGCAGTACTGTCGTTCATTTCGTGCAGGGCCTTATTAATCTGCTGAGAACCAATAGTCTGTTCTTCCATTGCGGCCTTAATAAGACGAACAATTTCATCTGTTTCTTTAATTGCTTCTGCAACAGAAACGAAGGCACTATTTGAATCGGTTGAAGCAAGTACAACCTCATCAATAGAATTCTGAATATTGTTAAGCTGTTCACCAATTGTTTTTGATTGCGCAGTAGAAGTTTCGGAAAGCTTACGGATTTCGTCGGCAACAACGCTAAAGCCTTTTCCTGCCTCACCGGCATGAGCAGCTTCGATTGCAGCATTCATCGCAAGAAGATTTGTCTGTTCGGCAATATTTGAAATAACAAGGTTTGCTTCCTGAAGCATTTTTGACTGAGTTACAATCTGTTCAACCTTATAACTTACATCTGCCTGCTTAGAAGAACCGTTCATTGTATCTTGCATAAGCTTATCAAAAGAAGAAGCCATCTTATCCATCGAGTTATTTACAGATTCAATATTAACCATCATCTCTTCGATTGCAGAAGAAGCACCAGTTACACCGTTAGCCTGATTAACAATAAGATTTTCAAGAGATGCAATATTTGCAGCAATCTGATTTACGGCTCCGGCAGTCTGCAAAACACTTTCACTTTGTTTGATAATCTGGCTATGAACACTTTCGATATTTGCGATAATTTCTGTAATAGAAGCACTTGTATCCTGAGTACTTTCATCCATTGCATTTCCAACATTTTCAAGCTCTGTCTGAGAATTCCTAATATTCTGCAAAATATTCTGAAGCTTGTTCGAAAAGTTATTAAAGCCTTCTACTACGCGTCCAACTTCATCCTTTGAACTAATTTCAATTCGTTTTGTAAGGTCTGCATTACCACTTGCAATCTGATTAATTGACTGACTTACAACTTTAAGAGGACGAACAATTGCTCTGATTACAGGAATAAGAATAATAATAGCAATAATGATTGATAATACCAGACATATAATAGAAAAATTCATAAGTCCTATAAGATGTCCATAATAATAATCATAAGGAACAGCAGCAACAAGAGACCATGTAGTTCCCGGAATCGGGATATAACCTACAATTGTCTGTTTGTTATTTCCAGGATATTTAATTGTAACTCTGTTTTGTTTTCCGTCAAGAATTTCATTTTTATAAGCAACAAAAGAATCAGCCTCCATCATTTCGCCAATATTGATGTAACTGTCCTGTTCATTTTTTGCCATACCAAAGATCTGGCCGGTTGTTCTTGAAATAATTGCCGGATGATTTCCACCACCCATATCAATATTACGAACAATATCAGAAAAACAGTCACCATTTACAATGGCAACAATAACACCTTCTATTCCATTATTATCATTAAAAACTGGTTCAGAATAAAACAGCAGAACCTGGGCTTCAGATTCCTGATCAATTGTCTGTCCATCTTCGGCACGGTCGGCAAGATCTTCTTTCTTAAATATTACAGGGTCCGAAACAAATTCATTTCCTTTAAGACCCTGCTTTACATATTCCATGTCGCTAAAATCCATTCGGGTATTGTAATCGGCATTAAAAAAGAAACCTTCATTATCATAAAATGCCATACTTACATAAGTTGCAGGATCAAGGTCTTTTGTATCCATTATCATGGTATTTTTATCATTAGGAGAGTTTTCCGGATCTCTTGAAAACTGAATTTTTGCCAGAGCCCGCAAAATAGAGAAATGCTTATCATTCTGATCAAGAATCTGCTGTTCGGCCTTTGATGATACAATGTTCAAAGTTTCATTTACAGTATTGTTTAAAGTGTCTTTAGAACGCTTGTACGAAAGGAAACTTTGAGATCCTGAAGCAATAACTAAAATTAAAACAACTACCAATAAGATTTTAATTCTTATGCTTTTCACTATTCTGCCTCCTAATAGTAATAGTATAATTATAAATCAAAGACAGAATTTATCAATTTATTTCTTCAAAAAGCCGATTAATCCATTCGTACTATTTTATCTGCTACAGTCCTTGCTTCTTCCTCATCGTGAGTTACCATGATTGCCGTAAAGCCTAATTCCTGCTGCCATTGACGAAGTTGAGCTGCCATACGATGACGAAGCTCTGTATCAAGCGCAGAAAAAGGCTCATCCAGAAGCACAAGCTTAGGTTCTGTAATAAGAGTTCTTGCAAGAGCAACACGCTGTTTTTCGCCACCGCTTAAGGTTTGAGGCATTCGTTTGTCAAAGCCGTCCAGATCAAATCGTGTTAGATATTCCGAAGCCATTTTTCGTGCCTGTGATTTTTTTATTCCCTTTGAAATAAGTCCGTAAGCAACATTATCTTCTACTGTAAGATGATTAAAAAGCGCCCCGGACTGAAACACCATGCCTATTTCGCGTTGAGCCGGCGGAAGACTGTCGATACGTTTTCCATCAAGTTCAATCACCAAGGTACCCTCCAACAACTCCTGTGATTGCGGTTTGTCATTCTGCTCCAACCCGGCAATAATATTTAGTACAGTAGACTTACCGCAGCCACTTGGTCCAAGCAGACATGTCATTGTACCCTTCTGACATTCAAGAGAAAACTCTACAGTTTTTGTTTCCCAAGTTTTATGAAGATTTTTTACCGAAAAATAACTCATTTATTCCTCCTGAAACCACTTCTTAAAAATGACAAACATCCCGCCAGCAATATCATCACAACAGCACACGCGCACGCCTGATTAAAACGGAAGGCCCCTGCCAGCCTGTAAGTGTAAAGCGCAAGTGTAGAAAAGTTAGGAATTGCTAATACAAGTGGCAAGGTTGCATCTCCAATACTCACGGCAAAACAATAACAAAAAGCTGTAAACATCACCTTACGGCAAGACGGCAGATAAAAACGCAATGCACAATCAAGCTTCCCGCGCGACAAAATAAATGCCGCATTCTGAGTATCACCAGTAAGTTGATTCATTCCATTTTGAATCTGCTTATAACCAACCGGCCAGAAAAGCAAAGTCTGACACAGGACAAGCACCACAACATTACCGCCGCCAAATATAAGCGACAAAATCCAGCCTGTAACAACAGAGGAAACAGCCATTGGCAGCACCGGAATAAGCTGGAATAAAACCTTCTGCTGCTTCCCCTTCATTCGGATAACAACAGAATAAACAAACGAAATAAAACAACACAATGCCGAAGTACAAAGTCCTATCAAAAGCGAATTCAAAAACGCCTTCCAGAAGGTTGCCGAGCTAAACAAAGCTCCATACAATCCCACACCAAATACTTCTGCATTATTCTGCTTAATCGTAAAGGAAGAAATCAAAACCGCAGCCCCAGGCCCAACAAAAAACAACAACGCCAGCACACCTAACACAACCAATCCCGCAATTTCAACCGCACGCGCACCACGAGTTTCAAACGGCTGTCCCCCGATGCAGCTTTTCTTAACACCAGTAAACGACAACCCTTCAACACCAATCTGATTTTTCCTGATTACATAACTATAAGCAAATACAACACCCATAGCCGTAAAGGTTTCTATCAATGCCAGAACCATGCCGCTTCCAATATCAAGTGTAGTGCGTACAGAATGATAAAGCTCAACTTCAAGCGTAGAGTTTCCCGGTGGAGAAAAAAGCAGCACTATCATAAAGCTGAAGAAACAAAACAGAAAAACAGGAATACACGCAGCCGCAATAGCACCGCTCAAGCGTGGTAAAGTTATAGTAAAGAAAATCCGTCCTTCACCCGCTCCCAAAAGTCTTGCGGCATTTTCATTTTGAGGAGGCAGCCGTTCCCAGGCATCATTTACAATTCGTGTAACAAGCGGAAAGTTATAGAAGCCCTGTGCAATTACAACACCTGCAGTTGTATACAAAAAAGTAAGCCCATCAAACTTACCACCCCACAAAGCAGAAACAATTCCCTTTATCCAGCCGCTCACAATTCCATTTACGCCAAAAAAGCTTACATATCCAAGCGCAATTACAAGAGGCGGCACGCACAAAGGAACAATTCCCGCAGCCAGCAAAAAGCGGCGGCCAAAGAAGTTACGACGTGCTGTAAAAAAAGCCGTCCCCACCCCAATTACAGCGGCAATCAGGGTAGAAAGAACGGCGGTATATAATGTGTAAAAAAAGATTCGTAACATTATTGAGGCCCTTCGACAGGCTCAGGGACCACTATTCTATTGTCTTAGGCACAGGAGCTGCAGCGGCATACGAAGCCGGAAGCTCAACATTTTTATTTGCAGGGAACATCCACTGAGTAAGCGGAATCAAATTCTGTGCTTCATCGCTTATAAGAAAATCCATAAACTTTTTAGCACCTTCAAGGTTTGGAGCACCATTTACAATACCAGCCCCTTCAACCTGCATTACATGACCATCTGTAAATACAAGCGCCTTAAAACGGTCACCCTCGCCATATTCAACATGGTAAGCAGGACTTGTCGTATAGCTGAAGCACAAAGGAGCCTCGCCGTCTGTAAACATTCCATAACCAACACTCCAGCCGGGAGCAACAGTCAGAATAGAAGGAGTAATGCGCTTAAAAAAGTCATCAGCCTTATTCTTGTAAACAGCCTTTACCCATTCTTCATAACCAACACCAAGAGTACTGGTCTTTGAATCCATTACAATAATTTTCTTGCTGTATTCGCTCTTAGTCAAATCTTCAAGACAGGTTGGAGCAGGCAGTCCGCTCAACGAATCAAAAATAAAAGCAAAATGACTGTAATCATAAGGTGTAAGCAGCCATTTGCCAGAACCAGCACCCGCGTTAAGCTTGCGCGACAATTCTGCCGGAACAAGTTCATCCACATTAGCAGGCTTATAACTTAAAAGCACCTTACTCTTAGCAGCTTTTTCTGCAGAATAATTATCAAGTCCAACAAGAACATCAGCATAAGGCTTTTTCTTTTCCAGAATAGCTTTTGCAAGAATCTGACCGCTGTCGCCAATTTCTGCATAAGTTACCTTAATACCAGTCTTCTGTTCAAAAAGACGGGCAATCTCAGGACCTGCGCCCCATTCTCCGCTGAATGAATTGTAGGTATAAACTACAATCTCGTTTGTTCTGGCATTCTTTTTAGAAGCACTTGTGAACAGACCAATAAATGTTAATGTTGTGATTGTTAATAAAAAGATTTTCGCAAATTTATTGCGCATAAAGATTTCCTCCGCCGGCATTATCCGGATCAGGTCTTAGGGTATAATCTCAGCCTGGCCACCCAACGAGCAGCGTCAGCACCCCTTTTAGAATACGCACATAATACAAAAAAAAAGGCCCAGCATCAATACCGGGCCTCTTTCAAAATTAAAGAAAATTACAGCAGCTTGAATTCAAGACCAAGTCCACCGTAGAAGGTCTTTCTGTTAAAGGTGTATTCAGGAATTCCTGTATCAACAGTCTGTCCGTAGCCTTCAAGTGTAATATTTTTCTTTGTCCAGTCTGTAATGTAACGGCCGGAAAGAACAACACCAAGATGCTTTGTAAAGTAGAACTTAACATCGGCACCGGCAATAAGACCAACAGTAAAATCCTGCTTCTGAGCATTTTTTATATCACTTACAGTAGCAACAGGAATAGAGAAGTTTGGTCCGGCACCAAAACCAATTGTCAATCTCCACAAATCAAGATTAAGCCAAACCATTGGAGCAAGATCAAGAGTATGAAGTTCATAAGCTACCTGTTCATACTTGTTAGTGTCAGGATCCTTTGCCTTAAAATCGATAGAACTCTTGATATAGTTAGCTTCTGCCTGGATTCCAAGACCTCCAAACAATGCAAAGTTAGCGTATGCACCGCCACCAAAATCAAAAGTCTGCTCTTCCTTTGCCTTTGTTGCATTTTCTTTGAAAGTACCATCATCAAGGTTACGTCCAAGGATTGCACGGGCACCAAATTCAAGATCAAGTGCAAAAGAAGCACTTACCAGACAGATAGCTGCAATAGCCATAGCAATAATTTTCTTCATAATAAATTCTCCTTAAAAAATGTCTAATCAAGGTATAACATACCTTGTACTTTATGACACAACTTTAAAACTAATATATACACTTTTAGGTTACAAATATTTTTTAATTGCTTCAAGTAGCTCAGAATACTCTGTAAATGCAGGGAACTGAGGATATTCCTTAATGATTTTTTCTGTAGAACGGAAAAGGAAACCAGCCTTAGAAGCTTTAATCATTTCAAGGTCGTTAAAGCTGTCGCCGGAAGCAATAGTTTCAAGACCAGCAGACTGAAGTGCCTTTACAGTAGTAAGCTTACTGTGCGGGCAGCGCATCTTATAGCCTGTAATTTCACCGGAATCTGCAACAACAAGCGAATTACAAAGAATTGTCGGCCAGCCAAGCTTTTTCATAAGAGGTGTTGCAAACTGACTGAAGGTATCGCTCAAAATAATAACCTGTCCAATCGAACGCAATTCATCTAAAAATTCTTTTGCACCAGGTAAAGGATCAATTTTAGCAATTGTATCCTGAATTTCCTTAAGGCCAAGGTTATGTTCCTTAAGAATTCCAAGTCTAAAATTCATCAGTTTATCATAATCAGGTTCATCGCGTGTTGTACGGCGCAGTTCTGGAATTCCAACTGTATCTGCAAACGCAATCCATATTTCCGGTACAAGTACCCCTTCCAAATCCAGACAAGTTACTGTCATTATATGCTCCAAAAAAAATTATATTATTATTATGATGTATTTATACAAGAATGTCAAAACAAGTGATTAGGTGCCAGTTTTTAGGTTCCAGATTTCAGGGGATAAAAAGGGGAAAGCCTTCCCCTGTCTCCAGCCCGCCAAAGCGGTCTTCCGCCACCCCTTCGCCTAGGGGCTCTGCCCCTAAAACCCCGTAAGTAAGTAGACCTAAAAATTGCTTCCGCATTATAAAGATAAATTATATAAGCGGGTCCCAGCGAAGTAGGGGAAGGCCTTCCCCTACTTCGCCTAGGGGCTCTACCCCTAAAACCCCGTAAGTAAGTAGACCTAAAAATTGCTTTCGCAATTTTTTTAACGGTCTGCTATAAAACACCGGTCGCCAGCGACCTTGCACACCTTAATTTCTTTTTCCTGCGTCCCGCATATGCCTTTATCATTTATAATACGTACCCCCTTCCTGTTACCTTTTACCTGTAATAACATATAATATTTAATTTATTTGGATGATTTGATATAATTATTCTGATGAGTGCATACCAGAAAAAATCTACGGGAAAAAGAAAAACCACAAAACGAACTGCCTCTAAAAAGAAAGCACCTAAGGTTTATATTCCTGCGTACAAGGCTGTTATTTTATGCATTTCTGTTATTCTGGTTTGTGTAATTCTACTGCTTGTAATGAATATTCCAAAAACAAGTTCTAAAAAAACAAAGGAACCTGTAGAAGAATCAATAACCGAGCGATTTGAACCGGAAATAGAAAAAAAATATTCTCTTGAAATCCCCGAACTGGAACCGCCAAAAGAAACGAGTGAATCCGAAAAGCAAACTAAAAATCAGACTGCGAAAAAAAGCGATTCAGATAAAAACGAAGCTGCAAAAAATCAGGAAACAAAAAAAACTGAACAGAAACAGCAGGAACAAAAAGAGCAGAAGCAATCCGAACAAACAAAACCGGAAGTAAAAAAATCTGAACAAAAGGAAGAAAAAAAGACCGAGCAAAAAAAATCAGACTTTGGACTTGCAAAAGCCTCAAACGGCGCACAGCTTTGCTTTGTATTTGATGATGGCGGACAGAATATCGCGAACTTAAAAGAATTTCTTAGCCTGCCCTTTTCTATAACAGTTGCGATACTTCCTCAAATTACACATTCAGTCGAATCGGCAGAACTTGTACGTCAATCGGGAAACGAAGTGATTCTGCACCAGCCGATGCAATCTATAAATGAAAATATAAATCCCGGGCCGGGCGCAATTACACCAGATATGACAGATGACCAGATAATAAGTCAGCTTTTTGTAAATATAAATCAGATTGGACCTGTTGCCGGAATGAACAATCACGAAGGTTCGGGTATTACTGCCGATGCCGAAAAAATGGCACTTGTGCTTCAAATGGCAAGCGAAAACGGCATTTATTTTCTGGACAGCCGCACAAATGTAGAAACAAAGGTTCCGTATGTTGCAAAAGAACTTGGCTATTCTTACTACGAACGCAACATTTTCCTGGACAACGAAAAGACACGCGAAAATGCTCTTTCGGAATTAAAAAAAGGTCTTGCTATTGCCAATAAAAACGGAAGCGTTATAATGATAGGACACATTTGGAGTGCAGACTTTCTGCCGCAGCTTTTAAAGGAATTGTATCCCGAGCTAAAAGCAAAGGGCTATTCGTTCAGCGTGGTAAGTAAAAGTAAAGCACTCAAGAACTAGAGGAAACAATGAAAGTACTTGGAATAGAAAGCAGCTGCGACGAAACAGCCTGTGCAATTGTAGAAGACGGAAAAAAAATCCTTAGCAATGTTGTTGCAACGCAGATTCCTTTTCATCAAATATACAAGGGTGTTGTTCCTGAAATTGCAAGCCGAAAGCACACCGAATGGATTTTACCTGTTGTAAATCAGGCACTCAAAGAAGCTGCTCTCACATTGGACGACGTAGACGCAATTGCAGCCACAAACAGACCAGGCCTTATGGGTTCGCTTCTTGTTGGTTTTACCTTTGGAAAAACTCTTGCCTGGGCAACAAATAAACCTTTTATTGCAATAAACCACATGCTCGGTCACCTTTATGCCGCACAGCTTCAGACAGATGTAGAATATCCTTTCCTTGGACTTTTAGTCAGCGGCGGTCACAGCATTATCTGTAAAGTAAACGGCTTTGATGACCTTGAAATTCTTGGTACAACTGTTGACGATTCTGTTGGAGAAGCCTTTGACAAAGTTGCAAAGTTTTACGGACTTGGATATCCGGGTGGAGTAATCATAGATAATCTTGCAAAAAAAGGAGATCCAAAAGCAGCAAAGTTTCCTGTTCCAAAGCTTGATGAAGAAACACATCGTTATGATGTTTCATTTTCCGGCCTTAAAACAGCTGTAATTCATCAGAGCGATTTATTCTGGCAACCAGGCTACGAGCATTCTACCGAAAATATGTGTGCAGCTTTCCAGGAAACTGCAATCAAAACTCTGGTTGGAAAATTACTCCGAGCCGCAGATGACACCGGCTTAAAAACAGTTGTTTGTGGTGGCGGTGTTGCGGCAAACTCAAGGCTTCGCGAAATGCTTGGCGAACGAACAGACTTAAACTGCATTTTCCCACCACTTAAGCTTTGTGGAGACAATGGTGCAATGATTGCGGGAGTTGCGTATCACTTTTTGCAGCGCGGCGACCGCAGCGGCATAGATACAGTTACCTGTGCAAGAATTCCTCAATTTAAGAGAGGCTTGGACCAGGTTAGACATAATTGATAAGGACCCTTCGACAGGCTCAGGGACCCCATTGGGACACTCGGGGTCCAGAACTCATCAAAGGGTCACTTACCTACATTCTGCAATTTAAACAGCGGGGATCCCTGAGCCTGTCGAAGGGCCGTAAACCTACATCCTGCACTTCAAATTAAAACTGCCATAAACTCTGCTCTTAGAAAAATCCCAGCCGCAGCCACCTTCCATAATAAAGTTAGAAAGGCCGATTACAGAAACATCACCCCGAACAAAAATTCCTGCAAACTGGTCAAAGCTTCCTTTTATTCCGTCCGGATTAATTCTAAAGCCTGATTCAAATTCATAATAACTGCCAACCTTTATCTGCTGAAGAATCAAAGTTTCGGCAAAGGTAATGTCCGGCGACTTGTGAATAAAATAAAGTTCATTTCTGTTATCTGCATCAAAATCGTGCGCGCCAAAATTGTATTTTACGTAAGCATATTCGCCAATACCCGCATGCTCTACAAAATTCCAGCACGATTCAATGTCGCCGCCAAGCCCGAGCCCTGTTCCATCGGCTTTAAGATCTGAAAAACTTGAACCCGCAGCAAAAACAAATGGTTTTACAAAAAGATAAGTGTCGTTTTCGTTTCCAAAAATATTTTTAAATCCTATAGTAAACAAAAATTTTTGCGATTCAAATTTCCAGTTGCCAATCCATTCACCGGTAAATACAAACGACTTACAGCATGCCGGTAAAAATGCAGGTCTTAGATTAATTCCTGCAAAACCATAAAAGCTGCTCTTTTCAAAATCATCATAAGAAAAATCATACGAACCCAAAAGCTCTGCACTTACAAAATAAGACGGCTCAAACTTTATAAGGGCATCGGCACAAAGACCTTCAAAATCAAATGATTGATTTGCACGCAGTTTAAAAGATGCTCCGGGAATATCAATAAAAGCATCAAGCGCAATTCCATCGTTGTCATAAAGATATGAATCAGGAAAATCTACAACTCTAAAAACAGGCCAAAGCTTTACACCTGCATACGGCTCTCCAAGCTTAACAGGAAAATCGTGGGCTGTACGGAAAATCTGTTCATCACCAAGAACATCTGTAGTTTTTCTTCGTTCAAGTAAATTAGAAGCCAAAGAAAGCTTTTTATGCGGACAAGCAGCAAGCTGCTCCATCATAGAAGCTGCCGTTGTATAACCTGCCATAGAAATCTGCTCTGCCTTTTGAAAATCCATAAATGAAAAATGCTCAACATCATTACGGATAAGCACCGGCTCTAAATCAAGAATATCCTTAATTGCAATTCGTTCCTTGCCAATAGACATAGTACGGTTTATTACAACTATAGGATTATTATAATCAAGCTCCGAATCATAAAAAGCAGTAGAAATCATTATGTTATCAGAAAACTTATATGCAACCTTAAGACCGCCAATATCAATTGCACCACTGTCTATAAGCTTAACATTTGTTCCGGCATTTTCATTGTATTCAAGCGTATAATTGACAGGCTCCATAAAAACACTCATTGCAAAAGTTGCATCCATTATTTTTGCAAAGTCACCGCTGCAATGCCAAATCTGGCGCTTTGTATATAAATCCTCTGTCAAAAGCAGAATAGGAATAGCGCAATCTTCTACACGATGAGATTCTTCACCCAGCAGCTGATTAACAAGAGCTTCAAATTTTCGAACAGAAAGCAAACCGCCCCGCAAAGGAAAAACAGGTTCAAAATAAGAATTAATATTTATCTCGGAAATTATTTCTTCAATTTTTTGCGGTGAAAAACCATAAGCATAAAGCATACCTATAACTGCGCCCATGGAATTGGCAATTATAAAATCTGGAACAATATCATTTTCTTCCATTGCCTTAAGAACGCCTATATGACAAAACGCTCTTGCCGAACCGCCACATAAAACAAGTCCAAGCGGTTCACGTCCTTCTTCTTCTCTGATTTTTTGAATCTTAGCCTCAAATTCTTCAACACCTTCGTAAACAGGAACTGTCTGAAGAGCAAGCGCAGAATCTGGAGAAAGTACTGTATTTTGAGACCAGGCAGAAAACGCACCAGCAAATAGCACGAATGCCAGAAAAACGGTGAAAAGACGTTTCATCTTATTAATTATAACACATAAATGATTAAATAGTTATAAATAAACATTATTGAAACTATCTTTATTCTTCTATAAAATATCATTTATGGAAAAACTAAAAATATTATTGGCTAAAGGCCGCATTTACGAATCAGTTTACGAACTCTTAAGCGATGTAGGTATTTCAATTTACCTGCCCGACAGAACATATTTCCCTACAACAAATCAGGATGACCTTGCTTTTCAGGTTGTAAAGCCTCAGATTACAAGCCTTCTTCTTGCAAACAATAAAGCCGACTTAGGTTTTAGTGGTAAAGACTGGGTTTACGAAAACGGCGTTCAGGATAAAGTTGTAGAAATCATGGATCTTGGTTTTGACCCTGTACGCATAGTTGCCGCAATTCCAGACACAAAAGAACTTGATCAGCTTATAAAAGCACCTGTTACAATTGCAACAGAATATCAGGCCTTAAGCCGCAAATGGGTAGAAGAAAAAAAGATTGACGGTTCAATTTTCCGTACCTGGGGAACAAGCGAAGGCTTTGTTCAGGATACAGAAGATTCGATTGCACAGATTTTGATTGATAACACTTCTACAGGTTCTTCGCTCCGTGCAAACCGTCTTAAGATTGTTGACACCCTTATGGAAAGCTCTACCCGCATGTATGCTTCCCGCGAGGCAATGGAAGACCCGGACAAAAAACAGAAAATCCTTGAGCTTAAAATGCTTTTTGAAACTGTATTAAATGCCCGCAACCGTGTAATGCTCGAAATGAATGTTTCTAAAGCCGATTTTGATAACCTTATAAAGGGCATTCCTTCTATGAAGAGCCCTACTGTTTCTCCGCTGTTTAATGACGACGGTTTTGCAGTCAAAATTGCAGTTAAGAAGTCTGAAGTTCCGACACTGCTCCCAAAATTACAGTCACTTGGCGCTTCGGATATTGTAGAATATGAACTTAGAAAGGTGATGCTGTAGGATAGGTGCCAGGTGCCAGGTTTTAGGTGCTAGGAGGGGGAGGCCCCCTTCGCTTCAGCCTCCTCACTTCGTTGCGGTGGCTTGCGCTACCCCCTGAACGGGCTCAAACGCCGCCCGTAACGCCTGCTTTCTAAAACCCCTGGAACCTAAAATCTGGAACCTAAAACCTAAATAAAAAGGAGATATAACCATGAGAACAGCAACTGTTAAGCGTGAAACAGGTGAGACACAAATAGAACTCACCCTCAACCTTGATGGAACAGGTAAATGCGAGGTAGAAAACCCGATTGGATTTTTTGACCACATGCTTCGTTCATTCTGTAAGCACGGGCTTTTTGATTTGACAGGGACAATCAAAGGCGACCTTAATGTAGATCAGCACCACACTATAGAAGATACGGGCATTGTTCTTGGCGAATGTTTTAAGAAGGCGCTTGGAAATTGTGCCGGAATCTATCGCGCCGGCTTCTTTATTTATCCTATGGACGAATCTCTTGTGCAGGCTGCAGTAGACTTTGGCGGACGCGCTTACCTTGTAAACGACGCTAAACTTACAGGTGTACCTCTTGTTTCAATCGGCGCAGACGGAAAAGAAGCTTCTTTCCAGACAGACTGCTTTGAAGATTTCTGGCAGGGCTTTGTAAACGCAGCTCAATGCAATTTACACATAGATACAATCCGTGGCCGCAGTGACCACCACAAAATCGAAGCCGCTTTCAAAGCCGTAAGCCGTGCAATCCGCGAAGCCGTAAGTATTGACGAACGACGAGAAGGAGCAATTCCTTCGACAAAGGGCGTGCTGGTATAGGGGCAAACCGGTGGACGACATTATAATCTATACAGACGGTGGATGCTCAGGCAACCCTGGCCCTGGTGGCTGGGGTATTGTTGTTGTTGCCGATGGAGTTGTAAAAAAGCTTAGTGGCGGCGACCCCATGACTACCAATAACAAAATGGAGCTTAGCGCAGCAATTGCAGCACTTTCTGTAGTAAAAAATACTCCTTCTTTTGCAGGACGACACGTTACTGTAAACATCGACAGCCAGTATGTAAAAAACGGTATAACTCAATGGATTCACAGCTGGAAAGCAAAAGGCTGGAAAACCGCAGATAAAAAGCCTGTAAAAAATCAGGAGCTGTGGGAACAGCTTGATGCATTAAATTCCGCCCTTGACGTTACCTGGAACTGGGTAAAAGGTCACGCCGGAATAGAATACAACGAATTATGTGATCAACTTTGTCAAAACGAAATAAAAAAATTTAAATAATCTACAAATAGTATTATAATATATATACACTTCAGGAGGATTACTTTTATGGATAATGTTAATAATACTTTTGTACAGGAACCTGCCAGCAGAAAACTCCCAATAAAAATTCTGTTTTTCATGCTGGGAGCTTTTCTTTTACCATTTATTATGTACATGCCGCTCAATGTCTTTGTAGGCGGTTTAACACTTGCAGAATGTATGGAAACAGGCAACAATCTGCTTTCTACATTTTTCATGGGCACTTCAGTTTTATTTCCTATTTTAATTTATCTATGGCTCAATAAAAGCCTCAAAGCCTATATTCCGGGTAATGAAGAATCACTCACAAAGATTAATAAAAAAATAAAAATTGCTGAACTTTTGTGTTTTTCAATTCCGGTTACATACTCAGCTTTAGATCCTATTGTTCTGGCAACATATAATATCAAAAAAGGATTTTCTCCTGCCTCATTTATGGGAGAATCATATTTGTTCTATGCTTTCTGTATGATTTTTGGCGGACTTTGTATTTTTTCTGTTTTGTTCTATATACTTACAGTTGCAAGTCTTGAAAAAGCTGTTGAATGGCTTCCATATAGCCGTAAATATATGACATTTTCTTTTATGCAAAGATGTCTTCTTATTTCTTTATTTGTCATGCTTGGACTGGTACTCATGGTCGAAGCTATTTTTGATATTCCTATGAACAGACAAATGCCAATTGCAACACTCTTTATAAAAAAGGTAACTCCATTTGCAGTTTTCGTTGGTTTTGTTGGTCTTCTGGATATGTATATTCAGCTTAGCCATGTAAATCACTGTATCCGCTGCATTGGAAAATTTTCTGAAGATTTGATGAACAAAGATTACAATACACAAGATGTTCCTGTAATCATCCGTTGTGAGCTGGGAGAACTTGCAAATCATCTTAATTCATTAAGAGATTCCACAAAAGAATTGCTCAAAGGTTTTAAGAGTTCTGTAGAAACTACTGCTCAAGTTGCAGAAAATCTTGGTCAGGAAATAATAACTGTAAAAAAAGAAGTAGAATCTATCAACGGCGGTATTGATTCTGTAAACAACGAAATGAAAAATCAGGTTTCCGGTGTTGAACAGGCAGGAACTTCTGTAAATCAGATTATCAGCAGAACAAACGTTCTGAATACAAATATTGAAGGACAGGTTTCTGCCGTTACACAGTCTTCTGCTGCTGTTGAAGAAATGGTCAAAAATATCAATAGCGTAACAGAGATTCTTAACCAGAATACTCAATCGGTAAATGCGCTTTCTGATGCTTCTGATGATGGACGAAAATCTGTTGAAACAGCTGTTTTGACATCACAAAAAATTATTGAACAGTCTACTTCCCTGATGGAAGCAACCTCTATTATTCAGACAATTGCTTCACAGACAAACCTTCTTGCCATGAATGCCGCAATTGAATCTGCTCATGCCGGTGAAGCAGGAAAAGGCTTTTCTGTTGTTGCAGACGAAATCAGAAAGCTTGCAGAACAATCAAGCGCACAAGGTAAGAACATTAATGACAACCTTAAGGATTTGTCTGCTTCAATTCAGCTTGTTTCTACAAATACAAAAGAAGTTCAGGAAAAGTTCAATGTAATTTATGATTTAGCTCAAACTGTAATGAAACAAGAAAGCGAAATTATGAAGGCAATGCAAGAGCAATCAGAAGGAAACCAGCATGTTCTTGAAGCAATCAAGCATATTAATTCTTCAAGCCAGGAAGTAAAAACAGGTTCTGCAGAGATGGTTTCGGGTAGTGAACTTATTGTAAAAGAAATGGAAAGTCTTTCTGAAATTACCAAAACAATTAATAACGAAATGACAGGTATGGCTTCCAGTATCCAGGGTATTTCTACTGCGATGGATAATGTTACAAAATCAACTCAGACAAACCAGCAGAGTATGCTTGCGTTGTCAGAGCAGATTGGTAACTTCAAGCTTTAATTACGAAATTCCAACCCGAAATTTCAATTTTGTCTTGAAATTTTTGTAAAAAAATTTACTTTTTCTCTAATACTATAGTATGAGAAAAAATTCATTTTTAACTATTGGCTTGTACCATACATTGGTCTGGGCGGCAGTCTGTTTTGCCGTACCAGTTTCGTCGGTTTCGTTGTGTTCGTGCGGACTTTTGCAGGAAACGGGATCCCATCTTGCAAATTCAAAGCACGAAACTATTACTCTGGAGCTTCCCCAATGGCCGGAATATTTACCGGAGCTTTGCGGCTGGCAGCTGGAGTTGTGCAATTCAAAAGAAACAAAAGAGCTTAATTCTGATTCTCTCAAAATAAAAGTTGCAAGAAACAGGCCATTTTGTATAACAGCCCAACCTTTGATTTACGATTCACAAAACAGGCAAAGCCGCTTCTTTAAATGTGCCGGTGCAATTTATCCATACCAGGTCAACGCAAAAAATCAAACAATTAAACTTTCATGGACTGACGGTTATGCGGCAGCACTTATGAAATCACTAATCAAATCCGGTATGCAGAAAGGATATTCTAGTGAATATATAGAAGAAATGTTACTGGAATTCAACTGGAACCGGCTTCTGGAAATCCTTAAATCAAAACAGGACGAAAATCCGTGGCTTTTAAATACTCAGCAGATTTTAGAAGGAATTGCAAATCACAATTTTTCGGCAAATAAGCTAAAAATGCCGGGGACGTTGTCAGTTGCTCTGGATTTTCCAGTTTTTTCATCTTATGTACCCGAAAATAAAGCTATTTTTGAAGCAGAAAATCAAAATCAGTTTTATGTAACAATAAAAAAAGGACAACCACAGCTTTTTGCGCTTACAGATGGTAATTTTACCCGCGGTGTATTAATTTCTGGTACTTCAGTAAAAAATATATCACTTGAGTTTATTTCTCTGCCGATATACATTATTGGAGATATATGAAAAAAATTGTAAATGTGCGGATTCTCTGTTTTATAACCATTTCTCTGGCTGTTTTATTCTGCAGCTGTAAGAAAAAATCAAAATCTGCATCAGAAAAAGAACCACAAATCCTCAACGTAAGTGAACAAAGCTCAGACCATGTATGGTATTATTTTACACAGGACGGCTTTGCTCAGATAGATTTACCTCAAAATGCTCCGTATAGCGGACAGGCACCTTATACCGAGGCAGTAAGAATATCCTGCGCAAACAATGCTGTTAATTCAGACAGTGATCAGGGCAATAAGGCTTTTGCACTTGTAAACAGACTTGGTGTCTTATGCTTTGAAAATGACAAGCTTTCACTTGCAAAAGATGTTTCAATTTTTTCTGACCGTACTGCCGGAAATCTTGTTTTCATAAACGATACTGCTGTTTTTTCTGTTTATAAAAGCGCATTTTTTAATGATACACTAAGCACCGATACCTACAAAAATAACACAGGCGAACATCTTTTTTTAATTCAGTTTGATGATGAATCAAAAATTTCTTATCCTATAATTAACAGTACAAATCTTACAGATAATTCCTTCTGCGAAGTTACAGATTTTTACTGGGATGGAAGTACATGGCTTTGCTGCCTTAAAACAAATCAGGATAAAACAGATTTTTCTTATGTAAAATTTACTCCGTCTGCGCCACTGCTTTCTATTTCTCCTGTTACTGCAAATAATTTGATTTCTGTCCGCGAATCTTCTGTTCAGGAATTCCGTGATGCAATGAGCATAAAAGCTTATTCAACTGCCCCGGAACGAATACGCAAAATGCTCGCTGGTTTTACAGATTCTGTTCCTTTTATAATAGAAGTAAAATCAGCCGGCGGAAGTTCTCCACGGATTTTTGAAAACGAAATCAAAGGCTCTTTTGAACAGGAACTAAAGGCCAAAGCAATTATTTCTCAAAGCTGGAGCGCTGCTCTTTTCGAAGATGGAACTCTTTTTATAGAAGGCGCTCTGCCGGGAAAACACATTCTTCGTGGTGGAAGCCCTGTTGCAATAAGACTTCCGAAGCTGGAACGTGGTTATATTTATTCAGACTTTGTAATAAGCGGAACTACACTTTATGCCGCTTGGGAGCAGACAGACTTTTACAAAACAAACAGAAGTGGTTTTTTAAGTGTTGACTTAGATTCTACCTTATATAGTAAAATAAGATAAGGAAAAATCAGGCTGATGAAAAAGCTTTTTATTTTGGCAGCAGTTTTTATTCTCTTTGCAGGACATGTCTTTTGTCAGGAAGAAAGCGAAAGAAATTATGTTGATGAAAAAGACATGACTGTAACAGAAGTAGAAGAGCTCATTCAGTCTCAGTCTATGATTCATCGACTTGATTTTGTTTTTGGTATTTCACCGCTTGTTTCTATAAATACACACAAAAAAAATGCAGAAGGAAAATTCATAAGCGCTCCTTCGCCTATTACGGTTCCTGTTTACATTGGGCTTTCAGTGCCTAACTATACATTCTTTTCTTTCCAGCCGTCGCTTAGATTTTTTACTACTTACAATCTTGTTTATGATAATATGGTTCTTCCTGCCGAAGTCGAAAACCGTACAGGACAGACTCTTTCGTTTCTTTTGAATCTGCCTGTAGTTTTTAAGATTAATTACAAGGACAGAACAAGCTGGAGTATTCTTGCCGGAGTTGCAACATTTTTCCGATATGCAATACTTCCTGCAAATATAAAGGAATCGGCACCAGGTTATAGAGGCTCTGCCGGCGCTGATGTAAGTTATATGAATTCCTGGTATTACAACAATCTTCGTTTCCTTTATCTTTCTGCAGGCTTTGACTGGATGTTTTATTACGGCAAAACAAAATACGGACCAGAGATTGCTGTTTTCTTTCCAATTTCTGTTATATCTGACAAAACTATTGACGGCCTTATGGTTTGTGCCGGCATAAAAATTGAATTATAATCAGGTGTCTTATGCATACCTGGGTCAGCGATTTTTACAAAGAAATATTTGGTACAAAGGTTTACAAGCTTTCGTTTGATGCCGGCTGCACCTGCCCTACCCGCGATGGAACTAAAGGAACCCGTGGTTGTATTTTTTGCAGTCAGGCAGGCTCTGGAGAATTTTCTGTTCCTTTTGACGACTTTAGCGAAGAACGAAAAGATATTCCCGATTCAAAAAAAATCCTTAATATTCCTACAGCTTTTAAAGGTGCCCAAAACTTTATTGCTTATTTCCAAAATTACACAAACACTTATGGTGATTTAAAAGAGCTTTCTAAAAAATGGCATAAAGCGCTTTCGTATGAAGGAATAAAAGGACTTGCACTTGGAACACGTCCGGATTGTCTTGGTGATGATGTTCTTAAGGAGCTGTCAAAAATAAGTGAAAAGCATTTTGTTCAGCTTGAGCTTGGACTGCAAACTACAAATGAAAATACAGCCGCATATATTCGAAGGGCTTTTTCAAATGACGTTTATTTTGATGCCGTAAAACGCATACACCAGCAGGCACCAAGGATTCACGTTGTTACGCATATAATTTTCGGATTACCCGGCAACACAGAGCAGGATATGATGAACTCTGTACAAGATGCCATAAAAGCCGGAACAGATGGAATTAAAATAATGTGTCTTTATGTTTTGACTGGCACAGACCTTGCAGATGATTATAAAGCAGGGAAATTCCAGACATTTCAGATGGAAGAATATTTTGAACTTTTAAAAAAGGCACTTAAGCTTATTCCAGAATCAGTTATCATTCACCGGCTTACAGGTGACCCTCCAAAAAAACTGCTCATTGAACCCAAATGGACAACGGACAAAAAACGCGTCATGGATTGTATAAAGAAACTTGAACAATTGTAAAACCTTGCCATTTTTATTATAATTAAAAAAATTAAATATACTTAAAAGGACACGACAATGCCAATCACACAATATCTTGAACGAAACGCAGAAATCTATGCTACTGACTGCGCGCTTGTAGAATTAAACCCAGAGGTAAAAGAAAACCGCCGCATTACCTGGAAGGATTATGACCTTACTCAACCTGAACCAAACCTTCCTTACCGCCGCGAAATTAACTGGCGCATTTTTAACGAAAAGGCAAACCGCTGTGCACATTATCTTTTGGACCGTGGTGTTAAAAAGGGAGACAAGGTTGGTATCTTGATGATGAACTGCCTTGAATGGCTTCCAATTTATTTTGGTATTTTGAAAACTGGTGCGCTCGCCGTGCCACTCAACTTCCGCTATGCTTCTGATGAAATTGAATATTGTCTGAACCTTGCAGATGTTTCTGTTTTGTTCTTTGGTCCTGAATTTATTGGACGTCTGGAGTCAATCACAGATAAGATTATTGCACACCGCCTTCTTGTTTTTGTTGGCGAAGGAATGGCTCCTACTTTTGCAGACAGCTACTTTATGTCTGTAATGAATTTTTCTTCTGAAAATCCCCACATTGTTGTTTCTGATAACGACTTTGGTGCTATTTATTTTTCAAGCGGTACAACTGGATTCCCTAAGGCTATCCTTCACCGCCATCAGGCTTTGATGCATTCTGCAGCTTGTGAACAGGCTCATCACGGCCAGACAAAGGATGATGTATTCCTTTGTATTCCTCCGCTTTATCATACAGGTGCCAAGATGCACTGGTTTGGTTCGCTCATCAGTGGTAGTAAGGCAGTATTGCTCCGCGGTACAAAGCCAGAACCAGTTATCAAGGCTGTTAGCGAAGAGCGTTGTACAATCGTTTGGATGCTCGTTCCTTGGGCACAGGATATTCTTGATGCACTCGACCGTGGAGAAATCAAGCTCGAAGATTATCACTTGAGTCAGTGGCGTCTTACACATATGGGTGCTCAGCCAATTCCACGCAAGCTTGTTGCAGACTGGCTTAAGTATTTCCCTAAACACGAATATGATACAAACTACGGTTTGTCTGAATCTATTGGACCTGGATGTGTACACCTTGGCGTTGGCAATGTTAATAAGGTTGGTGCAATTGGTATTCCTGGCTACGGCTGGCAGTGCAAGATTGTTGACGAAAACCGCAAAGAAGTTGCCCAGGGTGATGTTGGTGAACTTGCAGTAAAAGGCCCTGGCGTTATGGTTGAATATTACAAGAATCCTGAAGCTACAGCCGAAGTTCTTGATAAGGAAGGCTGGCTCTACACTGGTGATATGGCTCAGATGGACAGCGACGGCTTTATAACCCTTGTTGACCGCAAAAAGGACGTTATCATTTCTGGTGGTGAAAATATTTACCCTGTTCAGATTGAAGACTTCCTCCGCAAGATGGATCAGATTAAAGACGTTGCAGTTATTGGTCTTGCCGACAAACGTTTGGGTGAAATTTCCGCTGCCGTTATTGAAGTTAAGGAAGGAATGACTTTGACAGAAGATGAAGTAAACGAATTCTGTCTTGAGCTGCCAAAATACAAGCGCCCACGCAAGCTGATTTTTGCTCCGGTTCCTCGTAACCCTACAGGAAAGATTGAAAAGCCAAAGCTCCGACAGCTTTACAGAACTGAAGATCCGTTTGCAGTTATGAAGCAGTAGAAGCCCCGCGGTCCCTGAGCCTGTCGAAGGGCAGCCAGAAGCCGCCACATTCTTTTAGTAAGAAGGAATTGAATTAATATGAAACATTTGATGTTAGGAAATGCTGCCGCCGCTCGTGGTTTGTATGAAGGTGGCTGCGAGTTTATTTCCAGTTATCCGGGAACTCCAAGTACCGAAATTACAGAAGAAGCTGCACGCTATAAAGAAATATATTGTGAATGGGCTCCTAACGAAAAGGTTGCACTTGAATCTGCTTTTGGTGCCTGTCTTGCAGGACGCCGTGCCTTCTGCGGAATGAAGCATGTTGGTTTGAACGTTGCGGCAGACCCTCTTTTTACAATGAGCTATACAGGCGTAAACGCAGGACTTGTAATTGGCGTTGCTGATGACCCTGCAATGCATTCTACTCAGAATGAACAGGACAGCCGACATCACGCAATTGCTTCTAAGATTCCTATGCTTGAACCAAGCGATTCTGACGAAGCCCGCGAATTTGCAAAGCTTGCTTTTGAAATAAGCGAAAAGTTTGACACACCTGTTTTGTATAAAATGTGTACACGCGTTGCCCACAGCCAGAGCATTACAGAAGGTGTTGACCGCGTTGTTCCTGAACACAAGCCTTACGAAAAAAATATTTCCAAATATGTTATGGCTCCTGCAAATGCAATCCGCCGCCATCCGTTTGTTGAACAGAGAATGAAGGATATTGAAAAATGGAGCGAAACCAGTGGAGTGAATAGAATTGAAAAGGGTGGCCCTTCGACCCCTTCGACAGGCTCAGGGACCGAAGGTGTGCGCGTTGGCATCATCACTTCTTCAACATCTTACCAATATGTAAAAGAAGTCCTTGGTGACAGCGTAAATATCTTAAAGCTTGGAATGGTAAATCCACTACCAGGAGATATGATTCGCAAGTTCGCAGACGGGCTCGAAAAGCTTATCGTTGTAGAAGAGCTTGACCCTATCATCGAAAACTTCGTGCGCTCACTTGGTTTGACTTGCGAGATTCACGGAAAAGACATGTTCCCGATCTGCGGAGAATTCAGTCAGAATATTTTAGCAGCCGCTTTTGGAAAAGAAGTTCCGGCAGGCACAAAGCTCGACACTGCAATTCCAGTGCGCCCACCAATCATGTGTGCAGGCTGCCCTCACCGTGGAATGTTCTATGCACTTAACAAACTCAAGGTAACAGTATTCGGCGATATCGGATGTTATACTTTGGGTTCGGTTGCTCCGCTCAGCGCAATGGATGTTACTCTTTGTATGGGTGCATCTTTCAGTGGACTTCATGGCTGGAACAAGGCTGGTGGCCCAGAAAACGAAAAGAAATCTGTTGCTGTAATTGGTGACTCAACCTTCATGCATTCTGGTATGACAGGTCTTGCCAGCATCGCATACAATCAGTCTAACTCAACAGTAATTGTTCTTGATAACTCAATCACAGGTATGACAGGTCATCAGCAGAATCCTACAACAGGAAAGAACTTGTATGGTGAACCTACAGGCCGTGTAGATCTGGAAGCACTTGCACGCGCTATGGGAATCAACCGTGTACGTGTAGTTGATCCTTACAACATGGCTGAATGTGAAGCTGCTGTAAAAGAAGAACTTGAAGCAGAAGAACCAAGCCTTATCATAAGCCGCAGACCTTGTGCACTTTTGAAAGAAGTAAAGCATAAGCCTCCACTCAAGGTTGATGAAGCAAAATGCAAGAGCTGCAAGATGTGTATGAAAATTGGATGTCCTGCAATTGCAATGAAAGACAACAAGGCAAAAATTGATGTTACCTTGTGTGTAGGCTGTGGAGTTTGTTCACAGATGTGTAAATTTGGAGCGTTATAGCCGCGGTCATTGAGCTTGTCGAAATGACCTTAAGATGTGGTTTCGACAGGCTCAACCACCACTTAATTTTTTGGAGAAACATATGGTAAAGAATATAATGATTGTTGGCGTTGGTGGCCAGGGTGCTTTGCTTGCGTCTAAAACTTTGGGACAGGTTCTGCTTGATGCAGGTTACGATGTAAAGGTTAGCGAAGTTCACGGAATGAGCCAGCGTGGTGGTTCTGTTGTAACATACGTTCGCTACGGTGACAAAGTTTACTCCCCTATCGTAGACAAAGGAGAAGCCGATTTTATAGTTTCGTTTGAACTTCTTGAAGCAGCCCGTTATACAGAGTTCCTCCGCAAGGACGGACAGATTGTTGTAAACACGCAGAAGATTGATCCGATGCCAGTTATTACAGGTGCCGCAGAATATCCGCAGGATTTAGTTGGCACAATGACTGCTGCAGGACTTAAAGTAGACGACTTGGATTGTCTTACTCTTGCAGAACAGGCTGGAACTGCAAAATCTGTAAACATTGTTTTAATGGGACGCCTTAGCCGCTATATGGATTTTCCTGTAGACGCCTGGATGGCTGCAATCGAAAAGCTTGTAAAGCCACAGTTCCTTGAAATGAACAAAAAAGCATTTATGCTTGGAAGAGGAGAATAAATTATTGGGTAAAACTTGCAGAACAGAAAAATCATTTTTAGTTTTTCTTATTATGCTTTTTACCTGCTCCTTTTTATATGCGCAGGAACCAGAGCTCACAAAAATTGGTTCCTACAAATGCGGTCGTCAACCTAAACAGGTTTTATTTTCTCCAGACAGCAAATATATTCTTATGCCTCTGCTTGATGACAACGGTTTTGATATATTCAGCGTAGAAGAAAAGAAAATCATCAAAAGAATAAATCCTCCGAATGCAGCAAAGCTTGGATTTGCCGAAGGACTTTTTATTCCAGAGAAAAAAACATTTCTTGTTTCGCAAATGACCACCGCAAATGTATATGAATATTCTTACCCTGATTTTAAGCTGATACGAACAATTCCAACGGGCGGCAACTGGTCAAAGTTCATTGCCTTTAGCAGTCAGAAGCAGTTACTTGCAGTTTCAAACTGGGTTTCAAATGATGTTTCGATAATTGATTATAAAACTGGTGAATGCATTAAAAGGATTTCAACCGGAGCCGCTCCAAGAGGTCTTTATTTTATAGAAGGCGGCAAAACAATTATAAGTCTTTCTTTCGATGATGGTCTTATAGAAAAATTTGATGTAGAAACAGGAAAGCAGCTTGCAGTTATAAAAGTTGCAGATGCAGCAATGCGCCACATTGTTTTGAACAACGACAATACCAAAGCCTATGTTTCAGATATGTATCATCGGCTTGTTTATGAAGTAAATCTTAACACTTTTAAAATCACAGCCCAAACTCAGGTTTTTAATAATCCAAATACAATCAAGCTTTATAAAGACAGATGGCTTTTTGTTTCTTCGCGTGGCCCTAACAATAAAGAAGACTACACAAAACGAAGCCCGGAAAATGGAAAGATTCAGATTATAGATACACAAACGATGAAGGTTGTTCAGGCTTTTGAAGGTGGCAATCAACCGACTGGACTTGATATCAGCCCAGACGGTAAATACCTTTGCTTTTCAAATTTTCAGGATGAAAATATTGAACTTTACGAAATCAAATAATCGCGCAAAAAATCACAAAGGCTTAGGCTTCAAGACACTTCTTTAAGTCTGCATAAAAATCGGGATAAACCTTTTCTGTAAACACAGGCTTGCCAGACAAATCCAAAAAGCAGTGAGTACTTGTACCGTTAAAAACAACTTCGCCGCCACAACTAAATTCGTAAGCAAGTGTGAGCTTAAGGGCACTAAGCTTTTCTACTTTTACTATGCATTCAATAATATCAGCAAACTTTGTAGATTTTTTAAAAGTACAATCAAGCGAAAGAACAGGAGAAACAACTCCCTTTGCTTCAAGTTTATCAAAGCTCCAGCCAAGCTGATCTAAAAAATCAACCCGAGCCTCTTCCATAAACCGCACATAATTAGAATGATGCGTAATTCCCATCTTGTCTGTTTCGTAATAATTTACTTTATGAATATAAGGTTTCATACGCGACATTTTAAAAAACTTTGGCTTTGTTTGTCAATGATATGAAACTACTCATAATCAAACTGTATACCGCATTTTATTAATCATAAAAGCGGGTCCCAGCGACGGAAAAAAAATCAAGGTATCCCCCGGCATCCGTGCGCCAGCCGACGTAAACGCGGCTGTCCCACTGCCGGTCCCCCCTTAATTTCTTTTTCCTGCGTCCCGCATATTTCTTTTATAAAATAATGCGGAATAACAGCCATAGTTTAACGCGACCGCACTTCAAAATGTTTCTGTCTTCGCAATTCGCCTTCCGCGATTTTTTTACAATGAAATCATATTGATGTAATAACTCATTTATATTATTTTTATATCATGACCACAAAACAAAAGGTTTTGCAAATCCTTACAGAAAACAAAGGCTCTTTTATCTCCGGTGAAAAGCTGGCTCAAGAATGTGGTGTCAGCCGAGCCGCAATCTGGAAAGCAGTAAAAGCTATCCGTGATGAAGGATTTGTAATTGAAGGAAGCAACAATAACGGATACACACTTACAGATAATCAGACAAATGATGTTCTTTCTCAGTCAGTTCTTGAATATACCTTAGGTCAAAACTTCCCAGAGTTCGCACAGAGCCATATAGAATGTTTTAAGTCTATTGATTCAACAAATACATACGCAAAGAAACTCTCTGCGCAGGATCCCTCAAAATATCATCATACAATCATAGTTGCAGAAAGTCAGACAGCTGGCCGTGGACGCATTGGAAGAACCTTTGAATCCCCAGCAGGCACAGGCATTTACGTATCACTAATCATCACTCCAGAAGGCGGAATAACAAAGCCTGCACTTATAACAACTTTTGCAGCAGTTGCAGTCAGCAGGTCAATAAAAAATGTTTACGGTGTGAAAACTTATATAAAATGGATAAACGACATTTACGTACAAAATAATGGCGAGCTAAAAAAATGCGCTGGAATTCTTACAGAAGGAATTACAAACTTTGAAACAGGTCAGATTGAATCAGCTGTGATTGGAATTGGTGTTAACATAAAACCAAGTGATAAAATAAAAAAATCGGCAGCAAAGGATATTGCGGGATTTGTGACGCAGGCGCCACAAATTGATGACAACACGTCTGATTCCCCTGCTACATCCCGTGCAAGATTTATTTCGGAGATTGCCGGACAGGTTTTTAAAATTTTTGATGAGCCTTTGCAAAACGTAATTACAGAATACAAGAGTATGATGTTCCTTACTGGAAGAACGCTTACTGTTTATCCTTTGATTGGCGATGATCAATCGGCATACACAGCTAAAGCAATTGATGTTGATGAAGAAGCAGGACTTGTTGTAGAGCTTTTAGACGGCACCACAAAAACGCTGAGTTCAGGCGAAGTTACGCTGCACGGATAGAAAGCGCACGTGCTGTAAGATAAGCCTGCTTCATCCCTACAGAAAAAAACACAGGCAATAACACCACATACATTTTTATAGAATTTTTTCCTCCGCGGGTATACCAGGCCCTTTTTACCTGATTCCAGTTTTTTGCAACAAGAGGAATAAAGCTTGTAAAAAGTGCCAGTGCATTAGCAATGGGTGTTGCTTTTTTACGATGAAATAATTTCCTTACCGCCAGTTCTATTTTTTCAAAACCCTCACGCAACTGCAGACTCGACGAAGTTCTAAAAATCAGGGCTGTTAGTTGAAGCATACAAAGAAGGCGCAGGAGCATGAAAAGAGTTTCTTCTTGTTCAAGAAAAAAGGCAGCAAGTGAAAATCCTTCTTCTCTATTACCAGTAACAAAAACAATTGCACGTACAAAAAGCAATATAAGCGCATAATAAAAAACAAGTTTTAAATCAGAAAAAATTTCTTTTAATGAGAACTTAAGCATAAGTTCTACTGCGAAAACAACTGTCAGAATAACTGCAGAAACAAAGTCCGGCGCTTTAAAAAAAACAACACTCACAATAGGGAGCAAAAGAATTTTTATCCAGGCAGAACAGCGATGAATTATAGAAGAACCCGCTTTATATGAAAATGCTGTTTGACTTGAACTTTCTATTTTTTGTTTCACCAGACTAACTCTCCTAAACTTTTATACGAAGTCAACGGATTTCGAATATTCCAGTCTTCACACTTTTGATTAAGCCCGTCTGCAGGAGTACCATCAAAAACTTTTTTACCTCTAAAAAGAACAACAAAATGATCTGCAAGGGCAAGACACTTCTCCAATTCATGTGTAAGAATGATTACAGTCTTTCCATCGGCCTTCAATTTTCTTACAAGGGCATTCACCTGCTTAACACCACTGTAATCAAGATTTGCATAAGGTTCATCCAAAATAATTACAGGCAGCTTCATTGCAAGCATGCATGCAACAGCAAGTCGACGTTTTTCGCCTCCCGATAAAAATCGAGCAGGAAAATCAGATTTGTCCGTAAGACCTGTCGCTTCTAAAGCCTGTTGTACTGCAGCTTCAACCTCTTCTTTTTTCCAACCAAGATTTTTTGGGCCAAAGGCAATATCTTCTGCAGGCGTTTCTCCCAGAATCTGTGTTTCTGCTTCCTGGAAAACAAGTCCCGGGCGCGAGCTGCATTCAACCTTGCCACTATCTGCTTTTAAAAGTCCTGCCGCAATTGACATAAGCACACTTTTTCCAGACCCATTTTCGCCTGCTATTACAGTGCACTCACCTTTTTTTATAGCAAGACTAACATCATCTAGAGCAACCTTTTTTCCGGAAGGAATGAGAAAGGATTTTGAAATATTCTGTAAAAGTAAAATTGAATCTTGCATGTGGATTGTTTCGCCTCGTCCGCAATAACGATGAACTTCGGCTACTCACTCACCTCACTATATAAATACTGCGCAGCAACAGGCCTTAATTTAAGGGCAACTGGCACAGCTATAATAATTTTTATAATATCACCGGGAATATATGGAAGAACACATGCAGCCATTGCATAAGCAACAGAAGTTTTATCCGAAGGAACTCGCCCGGCTCCAACAGCCCAATAAGAAAAACGAATCACACCAGGAATATAAATAACAATCATTCCGGCTATAATGGCAAGCGAAAGCCTGAGCACAAGCTTCCATGAAGTTTTCTTTTCCATAACAGATGGTTTTCCAGCAATAAGCCCAGCTACCAGGGCACCAAGCAGATATCCAGGTAAAAAGCCACCCGTAGGCCCAAGCCACACTGCAAGCCCACCAGTTCCACCAGAATATACAGGGAGTCCCGTTAGACCTGCCAGTAAAAATAAAGCAGTTGGAGCAGCCCCTATAAAACCTCCAAGCAGAACTCCACACAAAATACACAACACATTCTGAAGTACAACAGGCACAACACCAAGTGGTATTCGCATAAAACAGCCTGCGCAAATTATAGCAGTAAAAAGTGCAATAAAAGCAGTAAACAAAGCTCGTTTCTTCATGTTCAAGAATATATCAGTTTGCACAATAATTGTAAACCACACCACGCTCAAAAGGTTTACATTTTTCCGACATATAAATTTTTCATTATTTTTCAAATTCCTCTTTACAAACGTTTCTTTATACAGTAATATGCAGTATATGTTAAGAACTTTAGGATCTTTAAACAGACATTCCTTTTGCTTCTCCTTCTTCTTTTTCGCCTAAGGGCGAGCACATCTTATTTTTTTGTGCAATGCGCACTTGTGGCCATGCACGGTAACCAAATCAAATTGCAAATAAACTAAAATAACAGGCCCCTTTGACAGGCTCAGGGACCCCTAGTGAGGAATTTATTATGAATTTAAAATACTATCAGAAAGAATACGAATGCATGCCTCTGGAAGAATTGAAAAAACTTCAAGGCAAACGGCTGGCAGAAAATTTCCGCCATGTATATGAAAATGTTGAATATTACAGAAAGCGCTGTCAGGAAGCAGGCGTTACACCGGATGACATTAAAGGACTTGAAGACCTGGACAAGATTCCATTCACCTGCAAGGACGACCTTCGTCAGACTTATCCATACGGACTTTTCGCAGTTCCTATGAGCAAGGTTGTGCGCATCCACGCTTCATCTGGAACAACTGGAAAACAGATTGTTGTAGGCTACACAAAAGAAGACCTGGACATCTGGGATGACTGTACTGCACGTCAGCTTGTAGCAATTGGAGCAGACGAAAACGACATTGTTCAGGGCGCTTACGGTTACGGACTTTTCACCGGAGGCTTTGGTCTTCACGGAGGAGCAACAAAGCTTGGCTGCGAAGTAATCCCAATTTCAAGTGGAAACACACAGCGTCAGATTACCTTCATGCAGGATCTTAAATCAACTGTACTTTGCTGTACACCTTCTTACGCCGCCTACCTTGGTGAAACACTCAAAGACATGGGACTGAGCCCGGCAGACATCCATCTTAAAGCAGGTATCTTTGGTGCAGAACCATGGACCGAAGAAATGCGCCGCGATATTGAAAAATCACTTGGCATCAAGGCTTACGACATCTACGGTCTTACAGAAGTTATGGGGCCTGGTGTTGCCTACGAATGTCAGGAACAGAAAGGCATGCACGTAAACGAAGACCACTTCATCATTGAAACAATTGACCCTGAAACAGGAAAGCGCCTCCCGGATGGAGAAAAAGGAGAACTTGTATTCACTGCAATTACAAAGAAAGCCTTCCCTCTTATGCGTTTCCGCACAAAGGATATCGGCGTATTGAACCGCACACCTTGTGGCTGTGGCCGTACCTTCGTTCGCATGAGTAAGCCAATGGGACGTACCGACGACATGCTCATCATCCGAGGTGTAAACGTATTCCCAAGCCAGATAGAAGGCGTGCTCCTCCAGAACGGATATCCACCAAACTACGAGATTCACGTTGGCCGCGAAAACAACACAGATACTTTCGAAATCCTTGTAGAAATGATACCAGAAAAGTTCAGCGATGTTGTATCAGAAATCAGCAAACAGGAAAAATCGCTTGAATCGGCACTTTTGTCTGTACTTCAGATAAAAGCTAAGGTAAAATTAGTAGCACCAAAGAGTATTGCTCGTTCAGAGGGAAAAGCTAAGAGAGTTATTGATACTCGTAAGTTACATGACTAAACTAAAAATATAAAAGGTACCTTAAATAGGTGCCAGGTTTTAGGTGCTAGGATAATGAAGGGGGAAGTCTCCCCCTCGGTCGCACTACGTTGCGCCCTACCCTCTCGCCTAGGGGCTCTGCCCCTAAAACCCCTGGAACCTAGTACCTATAACCTAGAACCTAAAACAGGAGAAAATTATGACAGTAAATCAAATATCTATTTTTTTGGAAAACAAGCCGGAATCACTTTCACAGCTTACAGAAGTTCTGGCACAGAATAATATCAACATGAGAGCTCTTGCCCTCGCCGACACAAGCGACTTTGGAATTGCCCGCATCATCACAGATGACTGTGCTAAGGCCGAAAAAATCTTAAAAGCAAACGACTATATTGTAAAAACAACAGGTGTAATTGCAATTGAGATTCCCGATGAATCTGGCAGCCTTAACAAAATCCTTAAGCTGCTCGCTTCAAACGGCCGCAACGTAGAATACATGTACGGCTTTACCGGCCGCAAGACAAACTCTGCCTGTATGATTATTCGCTGCACCAACATGCAGAAAACAGAAGAGATTCTTGAAACAAACGGTATTCATACAATCAGCCAGGAAGAACTAAAGAATATTTAATAACAAACAACATCATTGCGAACGCAGCGGAGCAATCTACAACGTTCGCAATGACAAAAATATATAATCCCTGAAACGTGGGATGAAGCAATTACCTTCCACACAAAATAACAAAACTAAAGTCTTCTTAACTTTATTGCCCTGAACGCACAAATCTCGTGACAGCAGAAACAGTGCAGACATTTTGATTTATCCGGAAGTTGTGCCGTATCGTGAGGACCATTCATATTAATAATATGTGCCGGACAGATTTCTTCACAACGTCCACAGGAACGACATTTATGTGAATTAAAATGAGGTGTTTTAACAAATACTTTTGTAGCAAGAAAATCGACCCACTTTGGAACCATTTTTCCAAGTGTTGGAGAAGGGTCTTTTACAATCCTGAAATTTGAATTGCCGCATTCATTTTCTGTTGCACCGACAGTTTGTATTTCTCCAGGCGATTTAAGCCAGATACCTCTTTCCATAGCCTGACGAAGATATACAACTCTAAACGGATCATAACCTACAAGCGAAGCACATTTCCAATCAAGCGCAAGAATATTATCGGAAGCAGCAAGAAAGCCAAGCTTTATAGGATCACCGGAACCAGGGCCCCCAGGACCATCCATCCCAACAATTGCATCCATAATGGCATAATCTGCTTTTGCAGCAATATTTAAATCTACAAGATAATTACCAAAATCTTCTTTGTTAGGAAACTGATAATGCTTTTGAGCTTTATTAAGACCTACGACAAGTCCAAACAGATTTTTCATCGCACCTGTATACGACATAAGTTGATGACTTTTAAGCTTGCTTAAAGAAACTACAACATCGGCTTCTGTAAATTGTGCGGCAAAATCAAACTGCTTTACGTTCTTTCCTTCCGGACAGGCAATTGTAACTGATCTGTGAAAATCGCCCCACATTCCGCCATTATAAACAACCTGATCATACATTCCTGTAAGCTTTGCAGAAGTTGTTGAATTTGCAATTGCAGGAGACTCCCCTACCATAACAAGTGCAGCACCGCGTTCAACAAAAGCTTTTACAGCTGCACCTACAACAACAGGATGCGTACCAACAGCAAGCTCAGGCTTTTTAGGATACAAAATGTTAGGCTTTAATAACACGACTTTATCTTTTACATCAGGAGGCGGTACAAGTTCCATCATTCTCTTAATGCACTTATACACCTGATCAAAAGCGTAACCATCACATTTTTGTAAAGCAACGTTCTTAGTCATAACTTAGGGCTCCATCAAACAAAATTAAATGGTGTTGCCTGATATACGTAATAGTTAAGCCAGTTAGAATAAAATAAATGAGCCGTTGCGCGCCAATAGCTTGTAGGCATTCGGTTCACATTATTTGTCGGGAAATAATTTTTTGGAAGAGGAACTTTAAGTCCTTTATCTGTATCGCGATAAAATTCCTGGGCAAGAGTCATTGTATCATATTCAAGATGACCAGTCATAAAGATTTCGCGGTTGTCCTTTGACTTGATGATTGTTACTCCGGCTTCGGCACTTTCTGCAAGAATTACAAGATCCTTACATTTTTCAATATCTTCTTTATGAAGTGTCGTATGACGGCTCTGTGGAATCGGGAAGGTATCGTCAAAACCACGAAGAAGAGGATCTCCTTCGGTAGTTCTTTCATTCATAAAAATACCAGACATCTTTCGTTCAAGCGGATATTTTTTTATTCCATAATGATGATAAAGACCTGCAAAACTTCCCCAGCAAAGATATAAGGTTGAAAAAACATTTTCGCGGGCATAGTCCATTATCTTGCAAAGATCCTTCCAGTAATCAACTGCTTCAAAAGCAAGCTGTTCAACTGGTGCACCTGTGATTATCATTCCGTCAAATTTCTTTGTATAAAGTTCGCTGGAGGTAATATAAAATTTTTCAAGATAACTTTCGTCGGCATTTTTGCTGATATGGTTTTCCATTCTTACCAGAGAAATTTCAATCTGAAGCGGTGTATTTCCCAAAAGACGAAGCAGCTGTGTTTCTGTAACTTCTTTTGTAGGCATAAGATTTACAATTGCAATCTTAAGTGGTCGGATATCCTGGGTAGAAGCACGCTTTTCGGTCATTACAAAGATGTTTTCCTTTTCGAGAACTTTACAGGCTGCAAGACCAGATTGAATTTTTATTGGCATGATGTGCCTCCATTAAGAATGAATCTTGTCATATTATAGCAAACTTTCACTCTATATGCTATAATAATAAAATATGGAAATTCAGAACGATAGGAAATCTGCAATAAAAAAATTGCGGCTTCTCACCTATAATTCAAAATCAAACATAGACTCTTTCCGCCAGAAAATGGAAGAAACCTTTAGAACAGTTTTTCTTCCAAACAGCGTTGAGCGTTCTGAATACAAATATGGCAATGTTGACTGCGACATTCTTGCTCCCGAAATTTATTCATCTAACAGAATCATGATTTATATTCACGGCGGCTGCTTTTCGGGTGGCTCACGAAAGGTTTATAGAGCCTTCTGTTCTTCCCTTGCAACAAAATGCTACTGTCGAGTTGTTATCCCGGAATTCCGACTTTCTCCGGCTTACCCTTGCCCTGCTGCAATAGAAGACATTCAGGCTGTATTCCGCGCGCTTTTTACCGAAGAACAAATTTCTGCTTCTTTAAATACAGAAAAAGGAACTCCGCCAAAGCTTCCCGAAATTATTATCGCAGCTGATGGTTCTGGTGCTACAATTGCCTGTGCACTCTTATATAATCTTCGTGAACGCTACAGAAGCTGCATAAGTCATGTTGTTCTTTTTAGTCCATGGCTTGATCTTTCGCCGACATCGAAAATTATGTCTGCAAAAAAAATCAGTGATGAAATTATGAGCGGTGACGTTTATAAAAAAAGTGCCACCGATTACACTTATTTAGAAAACACAAAGATTCCTTCTGTTTCGCCGCTGCTTGCAGATGATGAACAGTTAAAGAATTTTCCACCAACCTTTATTCAAATGGGCGAAAAAGAAATCCTGCTTGATGATGCGAAAGAATTTGCCACACGTCTTAAAGAAAATGGAAACAAGTGCGAACTTGATGTATGGAAAGGAATGATGTTTATGTTCCAGATGGCAGATGAATATCTTCATGAATCGCATCTTGCACTTGATAAAGTGGGTAAGGTTGTAACACAGGATTCTGCCGGTCAGGAATCTGTAGAAATAGAAAACAAACCAAAGCTAGAACACAGCCTTCGTTCAGAGGCATAACGGAGACACACCGCCATGGAACTTCTTTCACCTGCCGGAAATGTTGAAAAACTTTCTTACGCTTACGCTTACGGTGCAGATGCCGCTTACATTGGACTTAAAAAATTTTCTCTCCGCGTAAAGGCAGATAATTTTTACGAAGACGAATATAAAAAGGTAATAGAGCTTAAGGAAAAATATCCTGGACGCCGCCTGCATTGTGCGTTAAATATTTCTTTTCATGATGATGAAATAGATTCCCTTCGCCAGAATCTTGATTATTTTAAGCTCTATCCTATTGATGCATTTATTGTTCAGGATATTGGAATTGTTCCGCTGCTTCAAAAAGAATTTCCAGATGTACAGCTGCATTTAAGTACTCAGGCAAGCTGTGTAAATTCAGAAGCTGTTAAGCTTTACAAACAACTTGGATTTTCACGAATTGTTCTTGGACGCGAAATTTCTTTGGATCAGATTAAACGCATAAAGGATTCTGTTCCCGACATGGAGCTTGAAGCTTTTTGTCATGGCGCAATGTGCATTGCCTACGCAGGCCGTTGTCTTATGAGTGCATATCTTACAGGACGAAGTGCACAAAGTGGTTTTTGCAGTCATACATGCAGATGGAATTTTAAAGTTGCAGATAATGGCGTAATATCTGAACAACAGGCAAAGACTCTTGCACAAAGCGGACTTCTTACAATAGAAGAAGAGCAGCGCCCGGGAGAAAGTTTCCCGATTTTCGAAGGCGAAGATTTTACTGCTGTTCTTTCTTCCAAAGACCTTCGCATGATTGAATACCTTGCAGATTTTAAAGCTGCCGGTGTAGATTCCTTAAAAATCGAAGGTCGAATGAAAAGCGTTTACTATGTTGCAATGGTAACACGCGCTTACAGGAAAGCGCTTGATGCTCTTGATGGAAAAATCAGTGCCGCTGACGCACAGCCTTTTATTGATGAACTTGAAAACGTAAGTCACCGCGAAAGTACTACAGGCTTTTATTTCAATAAGGCAGAAGCAGACCAGACTACAATTGGCGCCAGCGACAGCAAATATCAACTTGCAGCCGAAATGCTCGACGAAGTTACCTGTGATGAATTTGAAAAGATTTTTGAGTTAGGACAGACTAACTATAAAAAGCATAAAGACGAGCTTGATGCCATGCATCCGTCCGCCCGCGAAGCCCGCTTAAAAGATCTGGAAATTCACACAGACCGCCGCGTTGTTCCTTTTGAAAAAATGGCTGACTGGCACATGTATTCGTGCATTCCTCTGAACATGATAAAAGCCGATGAAGAAATTGAATTTGTTTCACCAGATTTTGTAAGCGTCACAGCAAAGCCAGAGGAGTTTGCTTTAATAAATCCGGAAACAGGAACAAAGCTGAATTGGGTTTGCGACGGGCATCCATGCGTAGTTTATTCAAAATACGAACTTCCACCCGCCTCTCTGCTGCGCACCCTTGACCCGGACTATGTAGAAGGCCAGATAAGAGATACAGGAAGATAACCCTTCGACACATTTGTGGTCCCTGAGCCTGTCGAAGGGTCCCTATCATATCTACTCAACTTTCCAGTTAACCAACTCAACATCACCATTCAGTACAATATAAAGGTCAGAAACTTTTTCTGCCGGTACAGTAAATTCTGCACTTGCCTGAGTATCTGTTCCAACTTCAACTTTTGCAAGCACCGTACCACTACCAAGATTTCCTGCACGGAATTCTACAGTTCCACCCTTATGACCTTCTGCAACATTCAAAATCAGTTTCGCGGTTCCTTCGGTTCCTGAGCCTGTCGAAGGAGTCGAAGGACTACCCTTAGAAAAATCTACACCTTTAAGACATATATAAGCATCATCTTTAAGCGCATAAAGTGTCTGGCGCGAAGAAACAATCATATTACGTGAAGAACACATAGTTGCAGCAGGAACTGTTTCATAAGGATTAAAGGTTCCATTCTGCTCAACACCGGTTTTCTTTGCAGCCTGAATAGGCCAGCTACCATCTTCGTTTATAGCAAAATCGCTTATTACAAGATGTCTGTAGCCACCCTTTGTAAAACCAATAGTTTTTTCAATAATCTGAGCATGATAAGCAATATAATTTTTTCCACGGAAGGTGAAAATCCAGTGATGGTTGTTACCCCAGGCGCCATAATAAGTTCCAGGATTTTCAAGAGTGTAGCCTGCATATTCAAAAGGACCAAGCGGATTCTTCGAAGTCATATAAGCAATAACAGCAATTGGAATCATAGGGTCTGCCTGAACACCATCGCGGCTCTGCCAGTTTGAACAATATGAGTAATAATATGTATTACCAAACTTATTGATTCCGGAATCTTCAAAAAGGAACGGAGCATCAATTTCTATAGGGTCACAGGCAAGGCTTATCATATCATCACCAAGCTTTGCACAGCGCGCAGATTTTGGATGAATAAATTCTGCCTGATGTCCGCCACCAAAATAAATATAACCTGTTCCATCATCATCAACAATAACAGCAGGGTCAAAAAGCCAGTGAACGCCATCAATATTTGGCATGCCGCGGGAAACTAAAGCCTTGCCAATAGGATCAACAAAAGGTCCAACAGGTGAGTCGGCAGAAAGGACACCAATTCCATTTGCACTGTCTGCAAAATAAAGGAAGAACTTGTCCTTGCCGTCAATCTTTTTTGTACAGATTGCAGGAGCCCAGGAATTGCGTGCCCATTTTGCAGCCCCGGAAGAACCGGCAACCTTTATAATTCCACAATCAGTCCAGTTTACTAAATCCTTTGAACTGAACACATTAAGCGTATTAATTTTATCATAGCCGTTATCTGTATTTCCCAAAGTAAACTCGGCCTGTTGAGTATCATTTGTACAATAAATATAAACTGTATCATCGTAAACAAGCACAGCCGGATCAGCATTAAACTTGTGCAAAACTACCGGATTATTTTCTGCAGGAAGCTTTACTGCTTTTTCGGCCATAAGCTTTTGAAGAGCTGTAAACTTTTTAAGCGATTCTTCGCGAGCCTCCTGTATTTCCTGAGCACGAGCTTCTGCCTGTGCCGCAGCTTTTTTTTCTTTGTTATCACAAGAACATGCCATAATTATTACCATCCCAATAAAAATGATTTTGAAAATCGTATTTTTCATTCAACTAGTATACCACAAAAGAGAAAGTTAGTAAAACGATTAACATTAAAATGTAACAATAAAGAAAAATACAGGCTACTCCCGTGATAATTGACGTGCGCCTGCGGGCTGAGCAATTTTTTAGGAAGAAATCCTGCGGTTTACTTTGTAAATCCTCGGATTTCTTTTATGGCATACGCCAAAAATTCTCAGATGCAGACACCCGCCAATTATCACTCCGTAGCCTGTATTTTTCCAATTGGTACAATTAGGGCATCCGCATTATAAACCTTTATGTCCCAGTTATGAAAAAATGCGGAACGGGGGTTCTGGTTTTGTGGAGCGTTGAACGCGGGAAGTGCAAGGCTGCCGCAGGCAGGTTTGCACTTCGGAATAATTTCCTATCCGCGTTCTCGGCGGAACAAAATCAGGTTCCCCGTG
>JAGCTZ010000012.1 GCA_017963165.1 Treponema sp. | reverse complement strand
CTTTGGAATCAAGCAAATAATGCCTGGTGGCCATAGTGGAGGTGAAATACCCGTTCCCATTCCGAACACGGAAGTCAAGCCCTCTAACGCCGATGATACTGCTGCAACAGCGGGAAAGTAGGTAGCTGCCAGGCTTTTTTTATTTTAAACAGCAGACCTCTGACCTAACAGACTTTATAAATTATACAGACCCTACTTTCCCGCGTAGGCGGGTATTCGCAACGAGTGCGCAGCACGAAGTTTCGAGCGAAGTAGGTAGCTGCCAGGCTTTATTAAAAAATAAGTTAAATCTTTTACTTCAAGAAAAATCATTCTTAAAAAATTATCTTATATCGGTAAATTTTCCTATATACTCAAATCAAAATGACTTTTAGTATATTAATAACTGGTATGCAAGTATATAAGTATGTAAGTATGCTAGCGAGGAGATTACTTAAAGTATGAAAACAAAAAATAATAATAAAATAAGTAAAAAATCTGATTGGAAATGGCATTTCACACAATATTGGCAGTTGTATTTGTTAATGCTCGTCCCAATCCTTTATTATATTATTTTCCGCTACATTCCGATGGTAGGCAATGTCATCGCATTCCGCCGCTATAGAGCCGGCTCAAGCATCTTTGGTGATAAATGGGTCGGATTTAGATATTTCAAACAATTTATTGGTGACTCAACTTTCTGGCGTTCATTCAAGAATACATTGTTTTTGAATCTGTCATATTTATTGTTCCGCTTTCCGTTGACGCTGATTTTTGCATTGCTCCTTAATGAAATAAGAAATATTTATTGGAAAAAAGTCGTTCAGACAGTTTCATATCTTCCGCATTTTATTTCAATGGTTATTGTTACTGGAATGATCCGCGAATTGCTGTCAACGGCAGGTCCAATTAATAAGATTATCGAATATTTTGGTGGCGAAGCTATAACTTTTATAGCATTGCCTGAATGGTTCACTACAATCTTTGTTGTGTCAGGAATCTGGCAGTCTTTGGGTTGGGGTACAATTCTTTATTTGGCTGCTATGGCAGGTATAAACCCGTCATTGTATGAAGCGGCGGAAGTTGACGGTGCAAATCACTTTCAGAGAGTTATGCATGTTACATTGCCTTCTATTTTACCGACAATCACAACTTTATTGATTCTTGATATAGGTGGATTAGTTGGTTCTGGAGCAGCTTTTGAAAAAGTTTTCTTGCTTTACAATCCAATGATTTATGAATCAGCAGATATTATATCGACATATGTTTTCAGATTAGGTCTCGGTTCCGGCAATTATAGTTATGCAACGGCTGTAAACTTATTTGAGGGCTTGATAAATCTTATTTTATTGACCATAGCAAATTTTACATCTAAGAAATTAACAGACAGCGCTTTGTGGTAATTGGAGATTGAAATGAGAGCAGTAGAAACTAGAAAAAGTGTAATGAAAAAACATCATCTCGAAACATCAAGATATCAGATGTTTCAGATTTTCAATAATGTTTTGATGGTATTAATCTGTATTGCAACACTTTATCCGTTTTTGTATTTGGTTGCGCAATCATTTTCTTCAGAACAGGCAATAATTCAGGGAAAAGTATCGATAATTCCGGTAGATTTCAATTTAACTACATACATTTCAGTTATCAAGCAAGGTGAATTTCTGAAGTTCTATGGCAATACCATCATTTATTCAATAATTGGAACTGCATTATCAATATTTTTCAGTGCATGCCTTGCTTACCCTTTGTCAAAGCCACAGCTTAAATTGAATAAATTCCTGACACCGTTTGTCATTTTTACGATGTATTTTGGCGGCGGTCTGATTCCTAATTATGTTCTGATGTTGAAGCTCGGACTTCGTGATACTGTTGCTGCTTTCATTCTGCCTGGAATGATTTCGACATACTATGTTCTGTTGATGAAATCGTTCTTTGCGAATTCACCTAAGGAACTTGAGGAAGCCGGAGAAATAGACGGGCTTTCAAAAATCGGAATCTTCTTCAAGATTGTTCTGCCACTTTCAACACCGATTTTGGCAACAATGATATTGTTTTATGCCGTTGCATATTGGAACAACTGGTTCAATGCTTACCTTTATTTAGATTCCCGCCCAAAATGGCCGGTTGCCTACTATTTAAGAACAATCATAATTGGTGCTTCAACTTCAGCTGACCCAGGCGAGGTTACTGCTGAATCAATGCAGATTGCAACGAACATAAAGTCTTGCTGTATGCTTCTGATGGCACTGCCGATTATTTGTGTTTATCCGTTTGTACAGAAATATTACGTCCAGGGCATGATGCTCGGTGGCGTTAAAGAATAACTTTTAAAAGAATAAATTTCGGAAATTGGTTTATATGCAGCAAAATGCTGCATTAAATAAACGAAATGAATTTGCTGTTTGAAAGAAACAAATCTGTCATTTCGAATTTTAGAATGTGCTTAACAAGCGCGTTCTTGAGATTTTGTAGGAGGAATCTCTATGAAAAAGTTTACGCTTGTATTGGCAGCATTGCTTGCACTTTCTGTGCTTGTAACAAGCTGCGGCAAGAAAGGAACCGCGAAGGTTGAAAATGCAGCTGAAGCCAAAGGCTATACGTTTGGCGAAGGCGTTACGTTCCATTCAGATGAACCAGTGACTTATACTATGTTCTTCAGCGATGCTTCCTGGTATCCGATGGTTGAGACATGGAAAACGGAAGGTATTTTCAAGAAGATTGAAGAATTGACGAATGTAAAGCTTGATATCATTTCTTATGATTCAGGTGATTATACGAACAAGATAGGCCTTGCAATCAATGCTGGTCAGTCTGCTTATATTGTTCCAAAAGTTTACGATGAAAATGCTTTTGTTGACGGCGGTGCAGTTGTAGCAGTTTCAGACTATACAAAATACATGCCGAACTTTACATCATTCTACAACAAGTACAACATGAAGACAGATGTTGATACAATCGTAAAAGCCGACGGAAAATTCTACCGTCTGCCTGGTATGCTCGAAGCACCTATGCAGGATTACACAATCTTGTTGCGCGAAGACCTTTTTGAAGGTGCCGGAATTGATATAGCTAAGCTTGAACAGAATTGGACTTGGGATGATCTTTATGATGCTTTGGTAAAAGTTAAGGCTTATATGGTTCAGAAAGGCATTATTACTGAAAAGGACTATGTATGGTCAGACTTGTGGTGTGGTGCAACATCAGGTCATGGAACAGGCGGTAACCTTCTTAAGCTTATGGGAACTTCTTATGGTGTTCCTTCTGGTTGGGCAATTGAAGGCGCATCCGGCGGTCTTGCTTTTGATTTCAAGAAAGATGAATGGTATCTTGCTTCAACGACAGAAAATTACAAGAAATT
>JAGCTZ010000124.1 GCA_017963165.1 Treponema sp. | reverse complement strand
TCTTAGGCCTGCATCGCACATAGAAGAAATTCTCTGCATTTTAAATTCTGTATCTGCAAGAACATTAAGATATTTAAATGCAGCAGGAATAATATCTTTGTGAACCATCTCGAGCATTGTGTTTACTTCGATATTTATAACCTGGCAATATTTTTCGAGCTTGATGTCGTAATGGCTCTTCATTTCTTCTGCGGTGTAAATACCCATGCGAGTAAAAAGCTTTATATTTTTTTCATCAGTGTAATGTTCAATTGCTTTTGGAGTTGTGCGGTAGTTTTTAAGACCACGCTCTTCTGCTTCTGCAATCCATTCTTTGCCATAGCCGTTTCCATTAAAGAGGATACGCCAGTGTGCAGTAATTTCGCGTTTGATAAGCTTCTGCAAATCGCTGTCAAAATCCTTTGATTTTTCAAGTTCATCAACAAAGTCACACAAAGCGTTTGCAAGGATTGCATTGAGAATTGTATTTGGACCGCTTATTGAAAGAGCACTTCCTACAGAACGGAATTCAAAACGGTTTCCTGTAAAAGCAAAAGGAGAAGTTCTGTTGCGGTCTGTAGAATCCTTTGGAATTGGAGGAAGTACATCAACGCCAATAGACATTTTGCTTCGTTTTTTACCGTCGTAAGTTTTTCCAGCTTTAATAGATTCCAGAACTGCCTGAAGCTCGTCGCCAACATAAATTGACATAATTGCAGGAGGAGCTTCGTTTGCACCAAGACGGTGATCGTTTCCGGCACTTGCAACACTGTAGCGCAGCAAATCCTGATTTTCATCTACAGCCTTAATTACTGCAGTAAGGAACAAAAGGAACTGAGCATTGTCGCGAGGAGTTTTTCCTGGTGCAAAAAGATTTTCACCGTCATCTGTTGCAATTGACCAGTTGTTGTGCTTACCGCTTCCGTTTACTCCTTCAAAAGGTTTTTCGTGAAGCAGACATAACAAACCATGGCGGCGTGCAACCTTTTTCATAATTTCCATTGTAAGCTGATTCTGGTCAGCTGCAAGATTGCTTGTTGTAAAAATTGGAGCCATTTCGTGCTGAGCAGGAGCAACCTCGTTATGTTCTGTTTTTGCATAAATGCCAAGCTTCCAGAGCTCTGCATTCAAATCTTCCATGTATTCAATTACGCGAGGCTTGATTGCAGCAAAATACTGGTCATCCATTTCCTGACCTTTTACAGGACGTGCACCAAATAATGTACGGCCGCACATTTTAAGATCCTTGCGTTTCTGGTAAAGCTTTTCGTCAATTAAAAAGTATTCCTGTTCCGGGCCCATTGTTGTTGTAACATGCTTTGCCTTTTTACCAAACAGCTTGAGTACGCGAAGACTCTGCTCGTTGATAGCTTCCATAGAACGAAGAAGCGGTGTTTTTTTATCAAGAGCTTCTCCGTTATAAGAACAGAAAGCTGTAGGAATACAAAGTGTATGATCTTTTACAAAAGGATATGAAGTTGGATCCCAGACTGTATAACCGCGTGCTTCAAATGTAGAACGCTTTCCGCCATTTGGGAAGCTGGAAGCATCTGGTTCGCCTTTAATCAATTCCTTTCCACTAAAGCTCATGATGATTTTGCCTTCGTCTGCAGGAGTAAGGAAGGAATCGTGTTTTTCAGCAGTAATACCTGTAAGTGGCTGGAACCAGTGTGAATAGTGTGTAGCGCCTTTAGAAATTGCCCAGTTTTTCATAGCTTCGGCAATCTGATTGGCAGCTTCAAGATCAAGCGGAGTGCCCTCTTCCATTGTTTTTTTGAGCGCATTGAACGTTTTTGGTGGCAGCATCTCCTTCATAACAGACTGATTAAAAACCAGGCTTCCAAAAAGTTCAGGTACGTTTGTCATAGCGGGTCCTCCAACTTGCGTCATTGCAAATTATATACCCACATTTTAATGATTTCCGAGGAGATTTTCAATTATAGGTTATCGTATAGGTTATTGTGACTGAAGAACTGCTTTGTAATATTCTTCGATTTGCGGGCGGCATTCTATAAATATCTTTCCAATTGTCGGATCAAAATGTTTGCCTAAATCCTGTTGAATAAGATCAAAGGCCTGATCAAAGTCCATGGAATTTTTATAACAACGCTTAGAAACAAGTGCATCAAAAACATCGACAAGAGCCATTATGCGTGCTTCAAAAGGAATTGCTTCACCCTTAAGTTTTTCGGGATATCCGCTGCCATCCCACTTTTCATGATGATAGTGTGCAACGTTTACTGCAATGCGAACAAAGTTTTTATCTGTTGATTCACTCAAAACTTCTTTTACAATTACGGCACCTTTCTGAGCGTGAGTTTTCATCTGCTCATATTCCTCTGGAGTAAATCGTCCAGGCTTGCGCAAAATAGAATCATCAACCGCAATTTTTCCAAGGTCGTGCATAGGAGCAGCCTTTATTAAAAGCTCGCAGAACTCCTGGGTAATTTCTGGATATTCCTCTTTGTGTTTTAAAAGCTCTTTTGCAAAAATCCTTATACTGTCACTGGTACGGGCAATATGACCACCAGTACTGTTATCGCGACTTTCAACCATCATGGCCATGCCACGAATAATTGAATCCTGCATGCTTGTAACCTGAGAGGTTTTTTCACTAACCATATGTGAAAGTTCTTTATTAAATTCACTGATTGAATTTATATAATTCTGCTGCTCGGTATCATCACGTAATTCAAGCAAATATCCCCTGCGTCTAAGTCTTGAACTCATTGGGTGAATTGTGCAGATTATTGCTTTATCATCATTAAGAATTTTAAAATCTTTGTTACAGTTTTCATTCCAATTCCAG
>JAGCTZ010000123.1 GCA_017963165.1 Treponema sp. | reverse complement strand
AATCATAAGAATGGTTTTAATCCGCTTTCACGTACAACAGCACATCGTCGTGCTATGTCACGCAATATGGTAACATCACTCTTTAGATATGAGCGAATTACTACAACTAAATCAAAGGCTCTCGAAGTAAGAAAATCAGCTGAAAAACTTATTACAAGAGCTAAAGAAGATACAGTACACAATCGTCGTGAAGCCGCAAAATTTATTTCGGATGAAAAAATCCTTAATAAATTGTTTACAGAAATCGGTCCACGCATGAAAGAAAGAAACGGTGGTTACACTCGTGTTCTTAAGCTTGGTTTCCGCCAGGGTGATGCTGCTGATGTTGTAATCTTGGAACTTGTTGACTACAAGCTCGAATCAGAAGAAGAAAAAGCAGAAAAGAAAACTGCTAAAAAAGCTACTGCAAAAGACGATTCAGCAAAGGCTAAGAAAACTGCATCAAAGTCAAAGGAAGCAGCACCAGAAAAGAAACCTGCTTCTAAAAAAGCTTCTGAAAAGAAGGAAGAGCCAAAGGCTGAATAAGCCAAAGGTTCAGTATAAGGAGTTCGTATGTCTAAGAACCATCGTGGATCAGGTATCAGAACACTTCCTAATCATGGAAGAGGAACTTGTGCAATCTGTGGAAAAACAGATATTAAGGTTCTCTATGAAAAGGAAATTAATGGTCAGAATGTAAATATTTGTAAGTTCTGTAATGCACATCTTAAGAACGAAGCAAGAAATGCTCCTGCACCGGCACCAGCTGCCGAAGAAGCACCAGCTGCCGAAGAAGCACCAGCAGAAGAAGCTCCTGCAGAAACACCTGCAGAGTAAGCTATCTTATAAAAGCTGTTAATTTACATTTGCAAACCGTCGGACAATTGCGCCGGCGGTTTTTTTTTCGATCCATCGACAATCTTAGGAATCACGGGGTCCCCGAGCTTGTCGAAGGGATTTTTATAATAATTTCATTATTTAATATTGCTTGAAATCCTAGTTTGATATAAAATAGGATATATATGGGTATTGCTAATAGTCATCAGATTTCCAGATACTATGATTTTTTCAGAGATAAGGAAATTGTCTTTACTAAATCTAACCTTCAAATCTTAAAGATGGATCCACGCCAGATATATGTAAAATGTGCTGGTGGTCAGTGGCCATGCTTAATAAATTCATCTTCACTTCAATCAGCTAAAATTATCCTCGGAACAAATAGTGGTGCTTTTCTTGCCATTCAAAAAGATAAAAATATTACGATAAGTTTGCGCTATTGTTTCCTTGATGCAAATAATGCTCCGATTCATTTTTTTGTAAACTGTACAGTCGGTGACATCAATAAATATCAGAATACAGAAGAACTTGCTGTTGTTACTTTGAATTTTACTCAGCGTCCACCTGATGATTTGATTTTTAAGATTGGAGAATTTCTTGAAGCAAGCGAAAACTTCTATCACCGAAAAGAAGAGCGTATTGATATCAATAAGAATTCAATCCGAAAGCTTGGTCTTGAAAAAGAAGAATCTGTAATCTTTGTTGAAAATGTTCCACGCCGCTGTATCCTTAAGGACTTGTCATTTAGTGGTGCAAAAGTAATGCTTGTGGGCGTCCCAAAGTTCCTTGTTGGAAAAAATATTGCCCTTAAGATTGATTTTATAGATACAAATGAATCTGTGCTTGTTCCAGGTATTATTCCTCGTGCAGAATTCCTTGAAGGACGTAAGGATATTGCTTCGGTACATATTGCATTCAATGCAGATACAGTTCCTATGGTTTATAAAATCCATATAAACAGCTTTATTACTACTTATCAGAAGACTATTCTTAATAATCAGCAGGCTAGTGCAAATTCTACTATCAATCAGCCTACAATTAATACTGCTTCGGAAACTAAATCAATGCCTGTTGTTGATACAATTACACGAAAAGTTCCGGAAGGTCAGGGTAATGCTGCTCCAGGTGCTGGTGGTGTAGCTTCTGCTGCCGGTATTAATACTGCTAAATAAACAAACATTTATATACAGGAATTATTATGAACCCAAAAAATCCTCTTGATTCAGTTTTTTTTATTGATTTGCCTGAAGATTTTAATTTATCTGATGCGGCTTTTCCTATTGATAAAAGCATTCAGCTGCCTGTTCAACAAAAGGATAATGACGCGCCAGGTGTCTTTAATCCAAAGGAAATTACTCTTGAGCAGATTCTTGCTGGTATTTTGACTATTCTTGCTTACGATAAAAAGAATCCTAATCTTGATTATTATCGTTCTATTCTTAAAAAGGCAAAGCCAAATATTAAGAGCGAATTATGCGAAGCTGCAATCTTAAAAACTAAAAACGAAGATTTTGACCTTGCAGAAGAAATATTTCTTGCATTGCATGGATTTGATCCTGATGATGAAGCCATTATCCTTAATATGGCACTTTTCCTTGATCAGCGTGCAGATAGCTATAGACGCGCAGGTCTTTTTGAAGATGCAGATGCTTATGATTCGGATGCAGAATCTTATTATATTCAGGCAATGGAAGCAGAGCCACCGCTTCCTGATTCATATTTTAACGCCGGCTTCTTTTATCTTAAGCAGCATAAATACAGAGAAGCACGTGACTGCTTTGAAACTTTTGTAGCTCTTAATTGTGAAGCAACAGAAGAAGAACTTGGCGAAAACGGAGCCTATAAACTTAATCGTGCACAGGAAATTCTTGAAAATATTAAAAATCAGAATATGGATGATGAGCGTTTTAAGAATGCTTATGATCTTATTTCAAGCGGACAGGAAGAAAAAGGTCTGGAAGAAATTAGAGTTTTCCTTCAGTCAAATCCAAAGGTCTGGAATGCCTGGTTCCTGCTTGGCTGGGGCTTGCGTAAGCTTGAACGCTTTGAAGATGCTAAACAGGCATTTTTAGAGGCTTTGAAGAACGGCGGCGATACCAATTCTGATACTTATAATGAACTTTCGCTTTGTCTTGTTGCAGAGCATAAATTTGACGAAGCAAAAAGCGCACTCCAGAAGGCTCTTGCAATTGATTCTGACAGTACAAAAATCCTTTCAAATCTTGGGTATATTGCATTGGCACAGGATAATCAGGAAGAGGCAAGAAAGTATTTTTCGATTGTGCTGGAGCTTGATCCTAAAGATGCAATAGCAGCCGCAGAATTGTTAAAGTTGGAAAAATAATAAAGATAAATCATATATGCCAGAGTTTTTCTACACGCACGCAAACGGGGCGAAAATGATGTTTGCGTACGTGTAGAAAAACTCTGGCACAATTTCATTTATCTACCAGGTTATTATATCACCAACATTAACATTATTATCCCGGAACCAGCCTTGTGGTACTTCGAGGGCGTAGCGGACGGAGCTGGTGCTTTTTATTGGGGTAAGGCTGTATGGGGTCATGTCGTAAATGTTACGGATTTTGCCTTTCGAATCTAAATATGCAATAGAAAGCGGGTGTGGTGTATTTTTCATCCAGAAAGAAAGAATCTGATCGCGATCAAAAACAAAAAGCATACCTGTTCCGTCCGGTATATTCTTGCGTTCCATGAATCCGTGGTTTCTATCTTCTTCTTTTTCTGCAACTTCTGCTTTTACAGAAATTGTTGTGCCGTCTGCGCGTGTAATTGTAGCAGTTATAACCGGAAGTTTTTTTGATTTGCAGCTTGCAGCCGAAACTATCAAAAAAAGTGATAAAAGAATAGTAGTAATCTGTTTTTTCATATTAAAATTCATCTAAAAATGCCTGTTTATTTTTTTCTTCGTAAGACTTCTCGATTGTAGAAGCTGTTTTAAGCATATCAAAGGTTTCGTTATCAATATATTTTACAGAAAGCGGTCTTTCAAGCTGCATTGTAATTGCATCAGTTTTCCAGACTGCCTTTTGTGGATCAAGACTTTCGGGTTCGCCGTATTTATTGCAGAGTGTTGTAAACATGGAATAATAATCAACTTTTTCAGTATTGATGTTTATTGTAATTATATAAAGCTGTTCATTATAAAACTGAAACCAGCATTGTGTAAGGAATGGAGAGCCTCTCCCGCCGGCTGCATTTGTTTCTATAAGTATTCTTGCATCACCAGGGAGCAAAGATACGTCTCTGTCTCCGGAATAACCAAAATCTGAGTTTTTAAGAAGCTGCTGTTTTGTTTCATCAAGAGACATTCCAAGATGTACATCACCGTAACCGTCAGGTAAAGGCGCAGCAAATAATGAAACACCAATAAATGTGAGGAAAATACAGAATAAAAATCTTTTTACACTCATATAGAGTTTATCGGTAAAATTTTATTCTTCATTACTCTGTTTTCTGTAGAAAGCAGCCTGTTTTACAAGTTCTGGTACATCTTTGATGTAAATCTTGTTGTCAACAAGCTTAATGTGAGCAGAAGAAGAAAAATCAAAAATAGCTTTATGTTGAACTTCCTGAGTCAAGCCGCACATATTTGCAATATCTTTTGGAGTAAATTCTGTCTGCATTGCTTTTGAAGTGAGCCTGTCAATGTTGATGCGCTGTTTTTCGAGCTGCAAAGAAAGCATATCAATCATCTTGTGGAATGGATCGCGTAAGTTTGCATTATCAAGCTGGCGGTACATAGACCAAAGACGTTCAGCAAGTGTTGTTGTAAGGCGTGAAATAAGCTGTGGCTGAGTTGTTACCATCTGATTAAAGTTTTCGTGGTTTACAACCATAAGACGACAGTCTGAATGTGCAATTGCATTTGCAGAACGAGGTTTATTTTCAAGAAGTGCCATTTCGCCGAACATATCACCTTTGTGAAGAAGGGCAAGTGTTACTTCGTTTCCGTCTACAACCTTAGAAATTGTTACTTCACCACTTTGAATGATGAACATATCAGAACCACTTTGTGCTTCAGAGAAAATCATTGTATCTTGAGGATATTCGCGTGAAAGTTCTTTTGAAGGTTCAAAATATGGTGCACGTGTACGGGCCTTTAATGCTACAAATTTCTGTTTTGCAATTTCGGCATTCTGTCCAACAGGCTTTGTTTTCAAATACTGATAGTATGCATACACTGCGATGTTATTTCGTGAAGCCTTTTCATAGAACTGTGCAACACGAAGGATCTGTTCAGATGTATCAGAAACAACTGTATTAAGAGTTGCTTTTGTAAGCATCTCATTCATCTGACGCATGCGTGCAGCAAAGGTTTTAATGATTTTAAGAGCTACAGGAGTGTTGTTTACAATTAATTCAGGATACTGCTCTTTTCTTACAGCAATAGCCTGTACATCGGTGATAGCGATTGCAGTTTCAATCTGAAGGTGTGAAGCCATACATGGAACTACACCAACGAAGTCCCCCGGACCAAGTCTGAACGGCTGGATTCCAGCACCTGATGATTTAAAACACTGTACCATACCTTTCTGGATAATATAGAAACGGTCACTGTCGGCCTTTCCTTCTACTACCATGTATGAACCTTGTTTAAATGTGTTTATCTGCAATTGTAACATAACATCACCTTATTATAAGTATAAATTTACAAATGGAATTTGTCTAGTTGTATTTTCAGGTTTCTAAGTTAATTGTCGACAAAAATTATCTCCGGCTCAAGTGAAAAACCAAAGTTTTGTTTAACTTTATCCTGAACAAGTTCTACAAGAGCCTTTATTTCACTGGCCTTTGCATTTCCTGTATTTATGATGAAATTTCCATGAAAATCTGCGACTTTAGCTCCTCCGATAGCAGTTCCGCGTAAACCTGCTTCATCTATAATCTGGCCGGAAGGTTTGCCGAACGCATGATTGTTCTTGAATACAGAACCTGCGCTTGGAAACTTAAAATGGCCTTTGCTTACTCTTTCGTTAATATATTTTTTACATTCAGCAACAATCTGTTCATTTTCTGAAGCTTTTTTCTGAGTCAGAAGAAAGGTTGCTGTTGTTATGAATTTTCTGCCATCCTGATATGGTGATTTTTTGTATGCCCATTCAGAAGGATTAAAACGCTCCTGATTAAGCTTAATTTGTTTTGATTTTGAATCTATATCCATATAGCTGACAGAAAAAATTATGTCCGAAATTGATTTGTCAAAGCAGCGTGCATTCATAAAAACTGCACCGCCGACAGTTCCCGGAAGACCTGCAAACTGTTCAACGCCGCTTATATTGTTTTCTGTACAGAAATTAACAAAAGCAGCCATTGGAGTGCCCGAAAAACAGGTTATAAGCAGTTCGTTTTTCTTTAAAGTAACCTTTCCAAACTGTGGTGACATATTTGATAGCGGATAATAAGCAGTATCATTAAAATTGCAGGTGGAAACAACGGCGCCCTTAAAACCATCGTCAGAAAAAACAAGGTTACTACCGCCACCCATGATAAAAAATGGAATATCGTTTTTTAAGAGTGCATCAAGCGCAATCTGGAAAGAATAATAATTCTGTGGAGCAATAAAGAGCTCGGCATTGCCCCCGACTTTGAATGTCGTTTTTGGTGCCAGTGGTTCATCTGTGAGTACATCACCAATAAACGCTTCGTGGTTTTTAAGAATTTCTATTATTTTTCCGTACTTATTCACAGTTTTATTATACCATTTTGATTTTCACTTGTCAGCCGTCATTTTTTTTAATATATTTATACGTATGGATAAAATAATAAAATCAATTTATACAGCTCCTCTTTTTGATGATGAGGACGAAGAAAAAAAACAGAAAAAAGAAGAACCGTTTGCAGATAAGTTTTTAAAGACCAGACAGATTATTCTTACAGGTGAAATAAACAAAGAACTTGCCGATTCTATTGCACGTCAGCTTTTGATTCTTGATTCAGAAAACAACGACCCGATTTATATGTACATCGACTCTCCTGGCGGTGATGTTGATGCTGGTTTTGCCATTTATGATATGATCAGGTTTGTAAAATCACCAGTTTATCTTGTAGGAATGGGACTTATTGCTTCTGCAGCAGCTCTTGTTCTTCTTTCTGTTCCAAAAGAGCAGAGAATTGGTCTTCCAAACAGCCGCTATCTTATTCATCAGCCGTTGGGTGGAATGCGCGGAGTTGCAACCGATATCGAAATTTTTGCAAAAGATATGGAAAAGACTCGTGCAAAATTAAATCAGATTATTTCTGAAGCAACTGGTGTTTCTATTGAACAGGTTACCAAAGATACAGATAGAGACTACTGGCTTGATGCTGAAGAATCTGTAAAATATGGATTAATCAGCAGAATTATTACAAAGCGCGAAGAATTGAAGTAATGACATTCTTACTTACCGACAGTCTTTTGAATCAGATTCAATCTGCTCTGGATAATCAGGAAAAACAGTTTCTTGTAGATGCAGCGCAGAATGAACTTGTAGAAAAAACTGACGTACTGTCGGGAGATGATGAAAACTTTTATGAATTACCGGAATGGGATTCGGCAGCAGGCTTTAAATTACGCGAGGATTTTGTAAATCAGCTGAATTCTCCATTGGCGCATGAGTCGTTGCAGGAAGTTCTTCATTCTGGAAGGGGGGTATTTAGAAATTTTAGAAATGTAATAAAAGATTATCCCGAAGTTGAAAAAAAGTGGCACATATTTAAAAACAGAAAAATGATGTGTTATATCAACGGTTGGTATAATAATCTGCGTGAAGTATGGGGTCTTGAAAAACTAGATTATGTTCCGGAATCGGACGACAGTTTGATTCATGATGATTTTTCTTTTATGGAATATAATCCGGATGTTAACAGACAGGAACTTGTGCTTTCATTTAACGCAGCTTTTAAAGAACGTAATGAAAACCTGAGCGAAGAATTATTGCAGGCAATATATGACCTTTGGATTAAGCAGTTTGATTCTGCTGCTGCAAGAGGTGTTTCAGGATTTGTTTGCCGCAGTTTTTCGGATGATTTTGCAGGTTGTGTTACGGTATCTTGTGTATCAGATAAACAGGAAAAGGTTATGATCATAACAAGCCTTTTTGTTCCTGTTGCTTTCCGTGGCTTGGGAATAGGTACAGAGTTGATTTCTATGTGCCTTTCAGAATTTAAGAAGCTGGGAAAAACATGGCTTATTTTGCCTCAAATATTTGTACCCGAATTTCTGGAGTCGTTATTATTACGTACAGGCTTTATAAAGATTGATTCGGGCTATGCAGTAAAACTGCAATGATTTTTTTAAGGAGATTTAATTATGGGTTACAATAATTATAACCGTGGTTTTGAAATTGATGAAGAAAAGGCAGCTGAATTCCTTCAGAATGCAGTTGAAAAGATTACGACAGAAGAAGATATCGATACTCTTTTAGATTTAGTAAAAATGTTTAAGAGATATGTTCCTCTTACTCGCCGCAAGTATGTAATTGCCTATATGCTTAAGGAATCGCTTAAGCATTTCCATTCTTTTGGAAGAGGCTCAAGAAACGCCAGAAATTCTTTTGGTCACAATGGCCGTGAATATAAAAATAACTACAAAAACGAATATAAAAATGATTTTGCAAAGACAGCCGAAGCTGCTCCAGAAACAGAAGAGCATCCACGTCATCCTCGCGTAGAAATTGATCCAGATAAGGCAACATCAATTTTTATCAGCATTGGTAAGAATCGTCGTGTTTATCCACGAGACCTTGTTGGTCTTATTGTTGCAGTAGGTGGAATTGACCGCGAAAGAATTGGTGATATTAAGGTTCTTGCAAATTATTCATTTGTTCAGCTTTATACAGAAGATTGTCAGACTGCAATTGATAAGCTTAATGGTTACGATTACCGTGGACGCAAGCTTGCTGTAAGTTTCTCTCGTCAGAAGTCTGATGAAGATACAAATGCAGATGTAGAGGAAGAAGTTGAAGCAACAGCTCCTGCAGAAGAAGCTGCTGCTGTACAGGAAGCCGCTGCAATGTCCGAAGAAGATGCTGCTGCTTATGCTGCCGCAGAAAAAGCTGCTGCAGACAAAGAACCCTTTGGAAATATCTAATTGATGAGCAGCAAGATTCATATAATCAGAACAGGTTTTTTCAAAGTAAACACGATTGTTGTTCCGCTTGTAAATAAAACCTGTTTTGTGGTGGATCCGGCTGCTTCATTTTATTCCGGTGACAAAGATGCTGTTACCGGATATTTAAAAAATCATAAACTTGAGTGTAAGGCAATTATTCTTACACATTCACATTTTGACCACATAACAGGAATTGCCACTGTAAAAACGGCCTTTCCAAAAGCAAAAATCGCAATCCATAAAGCAGAAATAAACGAATTGATTAATCCTCCGGGACCAATGGGCAGTTCTGTAATCCGGTTTTTCGGACTACAGGAATTGGTTCAAGCTGTTGCAGAACAACCTCCTGCAGATATTGCGCTGACAGACGGCATGACTCTTGAGAGCGTAGTTGGAACTGGCCTTGGCGGCGAAGACTGGAAAGTTATTTCTACTCCGGGGCATACTCCAGGTTCAATCTGTTTATATAATGAAAAAGAAAACGCCTTGATTTCAGGAGACACAATATTTGCTTATGGTGGATACGGCCGTACAGATATGGCTGGCGGAGACGAAGCACAGATAATTCATAGTATTGCAATGCTCCGAGAAAAAATCCCTTCTGGCACTCATGTATACCCCGGACACGACGAAGATTTCTTCTTTGGTTCCTGAGACAATCAACTTGCGGTCCCTGAGCCTATATAGTAGCGATCCCTGAGCCTATATAGTAGCGGTCCCTGAGCCTGTCGAAGGGTCAATAAGGATTAAAAATCGAATAAGAAGAAGTGTCTCCAAAAGGGTCGTTAATACGCAGAAAAGCAGCATCTATGAAATTATCATCTGCCGTTAAAATTGCAAAGCTTGCTGGTTGGCCTCCGCGTGGGCGGCTTATACTTCCTGGATTAATAAATGTAAAATCACCGCGGATCGCCTGAACTGGAACATGTGTGTGCCCGTGAATTACGTATTCTGCTCCCTGTAATTTTGCATCAAGGCCAAGCTTGTTATAGCCAAAATCTACGCCTTCTATGTGTCCGTGAACAATCAGAATATTATGCCCGTTAACATTAAGTATAAGGCTGTCTGGCATAAGAACAGTTCCTTTTGGTTGTGTCCGTGCTTCCGGATTATTTTTCCCTATATCATAAGTAACAGGAAATGTTCTTGGATCTCCGTTGCCACGAACAAATGCAAGAACGGGCGGAATCATTTTGCAAAAATCTTTGTCTTCATCAGCAAGCTCTAAAAGCTCCTCTAAATCGCGCCAGCAGTCGCCTGCAAGAATAAGCGCGTCACAATCAGCTCCAAACTGCTTTACAATTCTTACAAGTCCTCTCCATGCACCATGGGTGTCAGAGATTGTAAGAATGCGTGCCTGATGCTTTGTTTTTAACGCTTCTATGCTGCTTTGAGAACCTATAAGATAATTTGAGTTTTGTAAAAGTTCTATCATAAGATAAATATCAATTGTAGGGGCACACTAGTTCAATATAAAATGATTTATAGACTGAATGCCAGACTCCGGATCAACATAATGATGGATTCTTTTATTCTTAAGCATCTGCTGAATATGTTTTGGAAGAGTGCTGTCTTTTACAAAAGGTCCTTCCATTTCAAGCATATAATCAATACAGTCAGTAAGAACTTCTGGAGCTTCCAGAATGATTTCTGAAACTGTTTCTTCCGGGGCAATGTCGCCTGTTAAATCTGTCTGTTGTTCCTTGTCTAGAACAAAGTCGCAGGTAGATTCAAGTCCAAGCACATCATCCTGCGGGAAAAGCGCATAAATAGGGTAGGGAACATTCATTTCCCAATAATCCTGAAGCTTTGCAAAAGCTGTATGAGTGTTTTCCGGTGCACCAAGAATTATTACGCCTGCAAGATCTTTATCTGTTCCTGTAAGCGCTGCTGTAAGCTCTGTAGCATAGGATTTTCCACCATGCTTAAAACTATCCGGATAAATCAACGTATAGATAAGACCACCGTCACTTTCAAGCCCATAGCGTTCCCCAAGAAGGGCAGTAAATTTTTCAACTGCTTCGGGAGTATTAAAATCGTAACCAAAAATAACGCATACACGTTTGTTTGTAACATGCCACGGTTGATTCTGAGAATCAAGAATCGTAATATCCTGCGAAGGCTGTATATTCAGTTGAACTAAATCTGTTTCTGCAATCTGAGGCTTTTCTTTCTTACAGCTGCCAAGCATAAAAAGACTTAGCGCTGCTATAAATACTATGAGTTTTTTCATTTGGATATATATTAGCAGATTTATTTTTTATTGAAAAGGTTTGTATTTTTCGGTATTATCACTATATGAGTGTCATAACCCCGATTATCCAGCTCCTTGGAAGTCTTGCATTCCTGCTTTATGGAATGAAGCTCATGTCTGATGGAGTTCAGAAAAGTGCGGGAGAAAAACTTCAACGTGCTCTTAGTGTTATAACAGGCAACCGATTTGTTGCCCTGCTTACAGGTCTTATAGTAACGATGATTATTCAGTCATCGGGCGCTACGACTGTAATGGTTGTTACGTTTGTAAACGCCGGCCTTATGACTCTTACGCAGTCTGTAGGTGTTGTTTTTGGTGCCAACATCGGTACAACAATTACTGCCTGGATTGTTTCCATCTTTGGTTTTAATTTTAAGATTTCTGCTTTTGCAATCCCGCTTTTTGGTCTTGGTTATTTCCTTTACAGATTAATTAAAAAGAACACTGGTAAAAACTTTGGTGAAGCTATCATGGGTTTTGGTATGCTTTTCCTTGGTCTTTCCGGATTGACAGATGTATTTACACCAGAACAGCTTGGATGGCTTTTTAAGATTCAGGGCACAGGCTTTATTGCACTTACAATCGGATTTATTATTGGTATTCTTATTACAGCCCTGCTTCATTCATCATCAGCTTTTTCTGCAATCGTAATTACAATGGCATATACAGGTCTCATTAAATGGGAGCTTGCTGCTGCAATGACACTTGGTAGTAACATTGGTTCTACAATAGATGCAATTCTTGCTGCAATAGGAACAAGTGCCGACGCCCGCCGTTCTGCTTTGATTCACGTTATGTTCAACGTATTTGGTACAGTGCTTGTACTCATATTCTTCCATCCGTTCCTGCGTCTTGTTGTAATGCTTACACCTGGGCACAACGACCCTTCAAATATGGCAATCCGCATTTCTATGTTTCATACTGTTTTCAAGATTTTGTCTACAGTTGTGCTTTTGCCAATGCAGCCGGTACTTGTTAAGCTTTCACAGCTCATCATTAAAGATGATCCTGCAGATGAAAAGAAAGTGTTCCGTCTGGAATTTACAGAGCTTGCTACAAAAGACAGCGTTGCTACTCACATCATTCAGGTTGAAAAAGCAATTGCCGATATGACAGATGTTGTAACGGACATGTTCGATAAGATTCAGATTGGTGTTACAAAGCGAAACGAGGGCTTTACAGAAAAGTATCAGGAGCTTATGGCCGAAACAGAAGGTTATGTAGACCAGATGCACGAGCAGATTACTCATTACCTTATAAAATGCGAAAGCCTTCAGCTTACAGAAAAACAGTTGAATCACGTAAGTAATATGATTCAGATTGTAGATGAACTTGAAAATATGAGCGACAGCTGCTACGGAACAATTATGCTTATTTGTCGTTCTATAGAAAAAAAGATGGAATTCAAAACAGAGGATCTGGAAAGACTTTTGCCTTATATCGAGCTTGTTCGCCAGTTCCTGCAGTTTATTCGCATAAATATTAATAAACAGATTACGCCCGAAAAGCTTGAGCTTGCACGAGAGCTTGAAGATGGAATTGATGCATTCCGTAAATCTCTTAAAAAGGTTGCGCGTAAGCGTCTGGAAAGTGGTGCCGATGTTAAAGCCGAGCTTTTGTATATTGATATTGTTCGCGCCATCGAGCATATAGGCGATAACTGCTTTAATATTTCAAGTGCTTTAGTTAGTGCATAAAGTTTCCCCTAAATTTGTTAATTTTTCCATTGCCCGAATAGAAAGGTGGTGGTAAAATATAATATGTAGAGAGTTTTTAAATTCTATTTGTTTATATGGAGATTCAGATATTATGGAAAGAATGCAGTGTGATAATTGCGGATATGTGTACGATAAGGATCAGGGCGATGAAAAAAGTGGAATTGCTCCAGGAACAGAATGGAAAGATGTGCCAGATGATTACAAATGCCCTGAGTGTGGTGCAGATAAAAGCAAGTTTATAATTGAATAAAAACGCCTTGTCGAGCGAAAAAAAAGACTGTCCAAAAAGGGCAGTCTTTTTTTATTTGGCCCCTTCGACAGGCTCAGGGCCTCCAATGATTCGTGTGTGGTCCCTGAGCCTGTCGAAGGGCCTTCCCACCATTATCCTAATGTAATTTCAACATTGACTTCTTTTTTGCCTTCAACGAATGGTACTACGCAGCCTTCAACTGCAGAACCATCTACAACCATTGATTTTACGCCCTTGCAAACGTGGCTTGGGTTTTTAATTGTAATGTTGTATTTGGCACCACGGAAAAGACGTGTTGCAGTAAAGCCATCCCAGTTAGCAGGAATAGAAGGATCTACCTTAAGTCCGTCAAAGTCTGGCTGAATACCAAGAATGTACTGGCTGATGGCAACCATGTTCCAGGCAGCAGTTCCTGTAAGCCAAGAGTTCTTGCCCTGACCAAAGTTCTTGCCTGTCTGACCGAGGTCTGAACCAGCGTCTTTACCACCAATCATCTGGCCGTATACATAAGGCTCTGTCTTGTGAAGATCAGAGGTTTCTTCTGTATAAGCAGGTGCAATTTCTGAGTAGTATTTGAATGCCTGGTCACCTTCGCCTGCGTAAGCTGCAGCACAGATAATCCATGCGTTGTTATGTGTAAAGATACCGGCATTTTCCTTGTATCCGCCCGGATATGTAGAAATCTCACCGTACTGAATGTAGTACTTAGAGAATGCAGGGTTGTTCAAAACAAGACCGTGCTTTGTATTCAGGCGCTCGTCAATTGCGGCAAGAGTTTTCTTTGCAACGTCCTTGTCGATATCAGACATGATTGCAAAGCCCTGTGGCTCAATGAAAATCTGTCCTTCTTCGCATTCTTTAGAACCCATTTTCTGGCCGTTTGCATCGTATGCACGCATAAACCAGTTTCCGTCCCAGGCTGAATCCATCATTACTTTCTTCATCTTGTCGATTTCTGCCTGAGCCTTAGCAGCTTCGTCTTTCTTACCCAAGTGGTTTAAGATTCCTACGAAGTTTGGTCCAACGTAAGTAAAGAGGGCAGCAACAAATACAGATTCTGCAACCTTTGAATAGCCGCCTTCTGCCTTGAATTTAGGGTTTGTATATGTCTGGAAGCTTTCTCCCGGTGTGTCAGAGAAGCATGAAAGGTTGATACAGTCGTTCCAGTCTGCGCGCATTGCAAGTGGAAGTCCGTGTGGTCCCTTGTTGTTTACAATGTGGTAGAAGCTTACTGTAAGATGATCGAGCATTGACTTAGCTTTAGATTCATCATTGTCGTAAGGAACCTTTGCATCAAGAATTGACCAATCACCTGTTTCCTTAATGTATGCAGAAACAGAAAGAATCATCCATAATGGGTCATCAGAGAAGTCGCCGCCAATATCTGCATTTCCTTTTTTTGTAAGTGGCTGATACTGGTGATAACAGCCACCGTCTTCGAGCTGAGTAGAAGCAATGTCAATAAGGCGTTCACGTGCGCGGTCGGGAATCTGGTGAACGAATCCCAAAATATCCTGGTTAGAATCGCGGAAGCCCATTCCACGTCCAATTCCTGATTCAAAGTATGAAGCAGAACGTGAAAGGTTGAAGGTAACCATACACTGATACTGGTTCCAGATATTTACCATGCGGTTTACCTTGTCTTCCGGTGTATTTACGTTCAAAATGCCAAGGAGCTTGTCCCAGTAAGCGCGGAGCTCTTTCATACCTGCAGCAAACTTTTCTGGAGTGTTGTATTTTTCAATCATAGCAAGAGCAGTTTCTTTATTGATTGTCTTGCCGTCTGCTTCGAATTTCTTTTCAACAGGCATTTCTACGTATCCAAGAACGAATACCAAAGTTTTGCTTTCACCGGCAGCCAGAGTGATTTCCTTGTAGTGTGATGCAATTGGAGACCATCCGTCTGCAAGAGAGTTTCCGCATTTGCCGTCAAGAACAGCCTGTGGATTATGGAAGCCGTTGTACAAACCGATGAATGTGTCGCGGTCTGTATCGTAGCCGTCAATCTTGTCGTTTACAGAATAGAAAGCGTAGTGATTGCGGCGGTCGCGGTATTCAGTTTTATGATAAATTACAGAATCTTTAATTTCTACACGGCCTGTAGAAAAGTTGCGCTGGAAGTTTGTGCAGTCATCCTGTGCATCCCAGAGACACCATTCTGCAAATGACCAGAATTTGAAGGTTTTGTCGCTTGAGCCTTCGTTTGTAAGAACTACCTGCTGAACTTCTCCATTGTAGTCCTGTGGTACAAAGAAAGTAACCTGTGCTTTAAGGTCATTCTTTTTACCTGTAATGATTGTATAGCCCATACCATGGCGGCATTCGTAAGAATCAAGTTCTGTCTTTACAGGAGACCAGCCCGGATTCCAGATTGTACCATTGTCATTGATGTAAAAATAACGTCCGCCCATGTCGATAGGTACATTGTTATAGCGGTAACGTGTAATACGGCGGAGACGTGCGTCTTTATAGAAGCTGTATCCTCCGGCAGTATTAGAAATTAATGAGAAAAATCCCTGTGTTCCAAGATAATTGATCCAAGGGTAAGGTGTGCGAGGTGTTTCAATAACATACTCGCGGTTGGCGTCATCAAAGTGTCCGAACTTCATGAACGGTTCTCCTATTATGATTGAAGTGTGATTTTTCAATTATAATAGAGAAGTTTAAGATTATCAAGGATGATAGGGAAAATCCCCTACCACTCCATTCCATCCATTGTCTGAATTGTTCCGTCAGAATTGAAGGTAAGCTCGCGGAATTTAACGTTGCGCTTCTGGTTTACACCGTTTGAACGCTCGCAGTCATGGTAGAACAGATACCATTTTCCATGATATTCAAGGATAGAGTGGTGTGTTGTCCAGCCAAGAACTGGAGTAAGAATCTTTCCGCCATAAGTATATGGACCGTAAACATTCTTGCTTGTTGCATAACAGAGGAAGTGTGTAGTTCCTGTTGAATATGTAAAGTAATATGTGTCGCCCTTTTTGAACAACCATGGGTCTTCAAAATAGCGGCGGTCTTCGTCTTTTCCAATAAGAGGCTTGCCGTTTTCGTCAACAATTACAAGGTCGCGTGGAGCTTCTGCAATTTCTGTCATGTTGTCTTTCATGAGAGCAATTTTTGGAGTACAAGCTTCTTCTTCGCGAGGCTCTTTGTTATCTGCACCCCAAGTATTGTTGCGGTACTGATCAAGCTGGCCGCCCCAAAGTCCACCAAAGGTAAGGTAATATTTGCCGTCTGTATCCGGGAAACAGCATGGATCAATACTATATGTTCCCTGAATATAATCATCTTCCGGCTTAAAAGGACCTTCCGGTTTGTCGCCGATTGCAACTCCTACACGGAACATACCATTTTTATCACGTGCAGGGAAGAAGAAATAATACTTGCCGTTTCGTTCAACACAGTCAGGAGCCCAGAGTTGTTTGCTGGCCCATTTTACATCATCAAGTGTAAAAACGCAGCCGCAGTCACGTGGCAGTGTATTTTCGTCTTTCATTTCATATACATGATAATCTTTCATATCATACTGATCGCCGTTATCATTGCTTTCTACATCAATGTCTTCATCATGTGAAGGATAGATATAAATCTTGTCATTGAAAACATGTGCAGAAGGATCTGCAGTATAAAGGTCGTTTACAAGGGGTCTTCTTTGAATCATATAGTTATCTCCTGAATAATATTCTATATTACTATTGTAATTGATTTTTTCGATTTCACAATAATACAAATTACCTATTATTATTGTTATTATCCGGTTGAGGTCTAGAAAAAGCATTGCATACAATGTAAAATTATAAATAAGTAGTAGAGAGGTTTAAAATGAAAAAAGTATATTTAATTTCATGTATTTTTCTATTCGTAATGACAATGACGGCTGCCCAGGAAAGCGGTGCTGCACCGGCCGGAGCAGAAACAGAAAACCTTGAAGACGTAGAATTCATCAATTACACAGGACCAAACGACATAATAGATTCTGCAAGCGCAATAAGGGCAATAGGAAGCGAGCTTGGAGACCAGATAGAACAGCAGGAAGCTTCTTTTCTTGGAAACCGCGACAGGTATTCGGTGGTTCACGCAGTAAGCGAAGCAGCAGAAGAAGAAAAGCTTGATGCGGACGTCTTTTTTATAGGACAGGATGCCTCTGTAGACCACATAACAAACCTAAGGCGAATCATAAGCGCATACATAGAAGCAGCCTATTCCTACAGCGAAGAAGAGGCAGATAACCTTGCAGTTTACATAACAGCCTACAATGCCGTTTACCGCGGACAGATAGAAGTATTCCAGGCAAAATACAAAAGCATGGTAATAGAAAACCTTACACAGGAAGACTGCGGGCTTTCAAAGAACTATGCAGAATGGCCCGGACATTCACAGATTGTAATTCCGCTTAAAAAGGAAGAAGGAAAATATTCTGTAGACAGCTCCGTATTCAACGACAGAAACGTAATTGCATACATGAACGACGGAGAAGTGGAAGAAACAGAAAGACAGTTGATCCGTTACAGTGGACTTGCGTTTGAAGGTCATGTAAAGGCTTCATTTGCAATGGGCCAATGGTCAGAATATATAACAGCAGCAATAGGAGGCGGGGCAGGAATAGAATATACGTTCCCGCTTGATTTACCTGTCATTGATTTAGGAGCATCGTTCAGGGCAGAGGCAGAAGGCTTTATTCCTAAAAAAGACAATATTGTAAAAGGCGGCTGCGATATAAGTTTTGGGGCTGGTGCATTTGTGCGTATTCCTTTCTTTCTTGGAAACATGACCGCAGCATTCCAGCCGGAACTTTCTTACGGCCTTGTACTACACATTCTTGGTTCAGTCGATAACGAAAACGTAGACAAGCTTTATACAGACCAGCTTTTATGTCTTGCAGCAGGTTTACGCATGACGCTTCCTAAACTTGAAAACCTTGAGCTCGAAGTTGCACCTTTATGTACGGCAGCCATAGAAAGTTCAAGTGTAATCCTGCAGCCGGGAGTTAGACTTGGAGCAGTCTGGCACCTTGAAACAAAGTAAGCGAAAAACACTACAGACGCTGTAAACTTAAAAAAGTAACAGAGAGGTTTATAAATGACAAAAAGATTATTGAAAAAAACATTGATTACTGTATTTTCTCTTTTTATTGTGATTACGCTTTGTACGTGCAGCACAATGCTGGAAGACTTACGCAAAGCAGGTACAAAAAAACCGAAATTTACCGTAACCTTTGATTCAGACGGAGGAAGTAGAATTGAATCACAAATGTTATTGAAAGGCGAAACAGTACCAAAACCTGATGATCCGAAGAAAACTGCCGAAAAGACTTCCTTTGGGTTCCTCGGCTGGTACGACGGAGATACACTCTATGACTTCTCCGCAGCTGTAAATGATAACCTAAACCTTAAGGCAAAGTGGCTCGAAGGCTTTGTAAAGGTAGAAGGAAGAGCGGTTGAAGGCGGCGACAAATTCACCCTTACAGGAAAGACTCTGGACTATTATAAGGGCGTGTTCCGAGAAGGGCGCACCGTAGGGATAGGAAACTTCTATATGTGTGACCATGAGGTAACGCAGGGGGAATATGAAAAATACTGCATTTACGATGGCAGGAGCCCGTCTGATAGTTTTGGAAGGGGAGAAGATTACCCTGCATATTACGTAAGCTGGTACGATGCCGTAATTTACTGCAACCTGAGGAGCGAAGCAGAAGGGCTTACTTCTGTTTATTACCTTGCAGATGAAGACGGAAATGAGATTACTGATGAAAATGATAATCCAAACGGAAGAAAAATATCTGTATGGAGAGCAACTTTAGGAAATAACGACAGCTTAATAAAGATGACCGAAACAGACGGTGTTAAAAAATACTGTTTTGCAGGAACTGACAATATAAGTAAACTGGATTACACCGGAGACAATGACACTGACGGTGGAATCTGCTTTGACCAGAATGCAAACGGATACCGGCTGCCTACGGAGGCAGAGTGGGAATATGCCGCGCGCGGTGGAAAGGAAGGTGTTAATAAAGCTAACCCTGACGACTGGGCGGGAACGAACGACAAAAATGAGCTAAAAGAATATGCCTGGTATGGTGTAAACAGTGGAGATGACAATGGTAGCTGGAGGACGCATGAAGTAAAATTGCAAAAGCCGAATGCACTGAACCTTTACGACATGAGCGGAAACGTATGGGAATGGTGCTGGGACTGGTATAATCGTTCTGTTACACAAGACGATGATATGTATACTAGTAATGATGTCGTGGTGAATCCAGCCGGCGTGGTGTCCGGTTCTAACCGCGTTAATCGTGGCGGTAGCTGGGGCAGTGATGCCGACGACTGTTCTGTTGCGTCCCGGTACTACGACGGCCCGTACGACCGCTACTCCATTCTTGGCTTCCGCGTAGTTCGCTCCGCTCAGTAACCCCTTAGCCCAAAAAACGTTTGGAATGGCAAGGGAGCAGGCGGCAGCCAGCGACCGGCAATTCCAAACGTAAGGTACTTCTTATATACTATATGCGGTACTTTTGTGCCTTAAATCGTTTTCTGCAGTTCCAGTACCTTGTCAAGCGGAAGTTTTACACACTTGACAATAATTTCAGGCGCAATTTTTTCTTTTAGAAGTTCGATTGCAGCTTCAACAGCCTTTTGTTGTTCGCCTTGCTGTATACCCTGATGTATCCCCTGTTGTAATGCCTCTGCGGCACGTTGGTCTCCATATTCTTCAACTATCTTACTTGCCATTTTTACACCTTCTTCATCCTGTTTTAAGAATCGCATTCTGTCTGCGAGTTCATCGTAAAACATCTCGTCGGCGTTTGATGTCGAAAAATCATGCATAAGCTTTCCAAGTGCATCATCACCTTTATATTCGCCGTTGACATACATTATATTACAATCATCATCAAAGGGCAAATTATTTCCTTCGCTGTCTGTAATATCAAGCAGCTTTTTTACACGGTAGATAGGAGCACCGCGCTCAAAAATGTCATGTTCAAGAATGAAAATGATATAAAGATTCGGTAAATCTTTATATGAGCCGCCTTTTTGTAATGTGTGGCTGTCCATCATTGCCTGATGATAACGGATTCTCCGGGCACCGGCACCTGAACCGACCCTTTGGATTTCGATGTTGTATTCCGTCTTGAAGATATCTTCTGCAACGACATCAAGCTTTACGGATTTACCGAACAGGTTTGTTTTCTGAACCTGCGACATTGATTTTGTAACAGTCAGATCATTTCTGTTGAGCAGAATACGGATTAAAAACTGTGTCATCTTTATGTCATTGCTGAATGCAGCAGACATAAACTCATCATCAAAGAACCTCATGGCCCTGACCCTGTCCAGTATTACTGGATCAATTGTGTCGAAAACTGTTTTAGACATATTTTCTCCGGAAATTGATTAAGATGCCTAAAAGCATAGTGCTCTGGCGGGGAAAAAATCCCTATTATAGAATTCAAAATAAAATGAAAAAACAGGAAGTAAATTTGGAAAAATAACGAAAAATTATTAAAAAATCTGCAAGCGATGTGAAGCCACGAAATTAATGAAGCCTATGGTGGAGGCAGGTGTTGGTTGCGCTACCCTTACTATAATAACAGTGACTTTGCGCCCTGCGTTTTTGTACAATGAATAACCAAATTGTTGTTCGCTTGTTTTTTTATATAGTGCTGCCAGGAACTTCGGAAAGGGCATTCTGGACGGCACACCAGGTTCCTTTTTTTAGTGCTGCGTCCATGTTGCTGCTGTTAAGGTATTCGTATAAAAAGCCTGCATTAAAACTGTCACCGCAGGCAATTGTGTTTACAGCCTGAACCTTTGGAACTGGTTCTTCATAAAAAGCTCCGTCCTTTGCTGCAAGTGTAGAATCTGTTCCACGGGTGATTACTATTATATTGTGTAATTCCTGGCTTTTTGTGCAGATATTTTCTTTTGTTGCCGGTATTCCAAAGGTTTTTGAAAATTCTTCGTCGTTTATTTTGATTATTGAAGGAACGGCAGTTTTTAATGCTGAATTCAAATCATTGCCTGTAAAATCTGCAAGGACTGTTTTTCCCATATCTAAGGCTATTCCACAGATTGCCGGGTAAATATCCTGAGGCCAGATTCCCTGACGGCTTCCTGCAAGTATAATTGCATCGCATTCTTCGAGCTGCTGCGTTATAAGCTTTAAGATTTTTACATCAAGATTTGCAGGAATTTCCAGACTGGCAGCTGGTTTTTCGTCTGCAATAAGCTCTGTCGTTGTATGATTTTCATTATCCAGAAGCGTCCAGCATTCACGGATTTTCCATGGAACATCAATCCAGCTTAGTTCCAGACCGTCTTTCTGTGCAAGTTCAATGAATTCTGCAGAATTTACACCAAGAGGGCAGACTGTGCGTTCACACCCTTTTTCCAGCTGTTCAAGAACTCTTGCAGAATTAACAGCTTTTCCCGAAGCATAAAGACCATAATGATTGGAACGGTTTACACCACAAGTTTTGAGGGAATCAAAAACAACTGTCCGTTGATATGTTGCACTAAAGCAAACACAAAGTATTTTCTTCATATAATCATAATAGATTCAAACAGATAAATAGTAAATGGAGAATATTGTTCAATATCTTTGAAAAGTGTATAATTGTTCAAGTTTTTATAACACGGAGGTAATATATGGCACTAAAATTATATAACACTATGGGACACAAAATGCAGGAGTTCAAGCCGCTTGTTGACGGACAGGTTGGTTTTTATGGTTGTGGACCTACCGTTTATAATTATGCGCATATTGGAAACCTGCGTGCTTATGTTTTTCTTGATATTCTGGATAAAACTCTTACTTTGCTTGGTTATAAGATTAAGCACGTTATGAATATTACTGACGTTGGACACCTTACAGATGATGGCGACAACGGCGAAGATAAAATGAAAAAATCTGCTGCAGAGCGTCACCAGAGCGTTCTGGAAGTAGCCAATTTTTATACAGATGCCTTTATGAAGGATATTGATGCAATGAATATCCGTCACCCGGATGTTATTTGCCGTGCTACAGAGCACATTAACGATATGATTGAGCTTATTAAAAAGATTGAAGCAAATGGCCATACTTATATGGCAGGCGGAAACCTTTATTATGATATTTCTACATATCCAGATTATGGTAAGCTTGCAAACCTGAACCTTGATGAACTTAAAGCTGGGGCCGGCAAACGCAAGGTTGTTGTTGTTGATGAAAATAAACGTAATCCCGGCGATTTTGTACTGTGGTTTACAAAATCTAAGTTTGAAGATCAGGCAATGACCTGGGATAGTCCATGGGGACGCGGTTACCCTGGCTGGCATATTGAATGTTCTGCAATGAGCATGAAATATCTTGGTAAGCATTTTGATATTCACACAGGCGGTATTGACCACGTGCCTGTTCATCATACAAATGAAATTGCTCAGAGTGAAGGAAGCTTTGATGAAGCAGAACGCGCTAAAGGTCCTTGGGTAAATTACTGGATGCACAATGAGTTCCTTATTATTGAAGGCGGAAAGATGAGCAAGAGTGCCGGTAATTTTATTACTTTGCAGACAACTTTGCCGCCAGAAAAAGGATTTTCTCTTAAAGATAAGGGCTTTGCTCCTCTTGATTACCGCTTTTTTCTTTTAGGCGGTCACTACAGAAGACAGCTTGTATTTAGTCTTGATGCTTTGGAAAGTGCAAAGAATGGTCGTGCAGCCTTGAACCAGCGTGTTGCAAAACTGATTACCCGCGCAAACAAAGAAGAAAATCTTGGTCTTACTCGCGACAATTTTGCAAAAGTTCTTGAAGACATTGACTGCGAAACAGAAAATCTTGTCAAGTTCCGCGAAGGATTGGAAAATGACCTTGCCACACCGGTTGCAATGGCAGCTATTCAGAAGGAAGCAGCAGGCAAGGGTACTACAAATGCCAGCACATCTCTTGCAGCAATTCTTAAAATGGACAGTGTTTTGAGTCTGGACGTAATAAAATGTGCCTTTGAAGAACTTGAAAAGCAGGAATCCGCAGCCGCTAATGCCCATGCCGGTGATCCTGAAGCAGCCGAAATTGATGCTCTTGTTGCAGAACGCACTCAGGCTAAGAAGGACAAGAACTTTGCACGGGCTGATGAGATTCGCGACATCCTTACCAAGCGCGGAATTGTTGTTACAGATACACCGAATGGAGTTGTTTGGAGTAGAAGTTAGCTATTAGCTTTTAGCTATTAGCTATTAGCTAGCGGGGTTTTAGGGGCAAGACCCCTAGGAGAGGGGGTAGGACGCAACGAAGTGCGGCCGAGGGGGAGACTTCCCCCTCCTGCTAACCGCTAACCGCTAACCGCTAACCGCTAACCGCTAACCGCTATATAAAGATAGATTTTTCCAATAAAATAGGCTAAAATATAAGAAGAGAGTGTAACTATTTGGAGAATAATGTGTTTGATAATATAGAACAAAGTCAGGGCGAGATTCAGGTTGCGATTAATGCCGGGAATCCATCTGATTTTAAGACGATTTATGATGCCTGCATGCAAATGCTCTTTAAGATATCATACAGAATTGTAAATGATGAAGAAGCGGCTGAAGATTTAGTTCATGATTCGTTGATTAAAGCTAATGAAAAATGCCTTGTTTTTCCTTCTTTGAATGACTGTAAATACTGGCTTATTCGTGTTGTGAAAAATGCCTCCCTTAATTATGTTAAACGCAAGGATAGGGAACGCAAGGCTTATGAAAAGGTTCTTTACGAAGACCATCGCAAATCCGAATCGGGTGAAGTTGATTTACTTAAGCAGGATGCAATGAAAAAAGCAAAGGAGGCTCTTAATAAGCTTCCTAAGAATCTTCGAGAGGTTCTGATACTTAAGGAATATGGTGACCTTAATTACAAGGAAATCGGAAAGGTTCTTGGCATTACCGAGGGTAACGTAAAGGTTAGAGTTTTTAGAGCAAGAGAACAATTACTTAAATTGTTAGGAGAAGACGATGTCTACTTGTCCAACTAAAGAGATTCACTCTCTGTATTTAGATAATGAACTTCCTCAGAATCACAGGGAACAGTACGAGGCTCATATTGCTTCATGCGAAAGCTGCAAGGCTCAGTTAGAAAAGCTTAAGGCTGTGAGTGCTGTATTCCAGAAGGACGCAGAACTTATTTCTCCTGACAAGAAATTTATGGACGAAAGCTACGAGCGTCTTATGCTCAAGATGAAGTATTCTAAGAATTCTGGACGCAGCAATTCTGGTAAGGTAAATCTTCGTTCATGGAAAATTATTGTTCCGGCTGCTGCCGCTGTTGCTGTTCTTGCGCTTGCAATTCCGCTTAAGCTTGCTACAGGAAGAGCCGGTGTAAAGACTATGTCTGCAACTTCGAGCATTTATTCGCAGGTGCCTTCGCAGGTTTCTGAACAGCTGGAAAATGTGGCTTTTAATGGTGAGAGTGTTTTTGGTCTTACTAATTCTCAGAATGCCCGTATTACAAATGTAAGTAATTCTAGCGGAGCTGCTGCTTCTAAACTGATTCAGGATGTTGAAGTGTTCCGCCCTAAATTTGATGGTGAAGAAAAAACAATTTCTATAAGGATTACAATCCCTGGAAATGATGATGTTCCTGTTACAACAGAAATAGAAGTTCCGCTGGATGTAACAGGTCAAAACTAGTGGATTATTCCGGACGGTTCAGTTATCTATTCAGAAAACATACTCTAATCAGACTGGTTTGTTCAGTTGCGCTGGTTGCCGTTATTATGACGGCAATCTTTCTTATTGGTTTTAGAAATAAACCTGTTCCCGAAATTGATTCAATTGTTCCTTCTGTTGGTTCTCCCGGCGATGTTATTGTTATTAAAGGAAAAAATTTTGGCGATGTCCGCGATATGAGTTATGTTGAATTTGCTGGCTCTAAGCTTACTGCAAGTTCTTATATTTCATGGCAGGACGATGTAATTAAACTGGTGCTTCCTTCGAATATTCAGGATGGGCTTGTTGTTGTTGGTGTAAAAAATCAGCGTTCAAAGCCTGCTCTTTTTGCAAATGAAGTTGATATTCCTGTTCCTGTTACGGAATCGTTCCAGATTACTAAACCTGTAATTTCTTCTCTTTCGAGCAGCAAGCTAAGTGTTGGTGCTCTGCTTACAATTTACGGTAATAATTTTGGCGCTTCTCGTGGTCAATCAAAGGTTTATTTTACAAGTGATTATGATAAGGCTGTTTCCGGTGCTGAATATGTTACTACAACTCTGCTTACCGGCAATATGATTCCTGCGTCTGAATTTGATGACGACTATGAATACTGGAATAACAATGAGATTCGTGTACGTGTGCCTGATGGTGCTTATTCAGGTGTTGTGCTTGTAGATACTGGCCGCGAAAAATCTGATCCGGTTGATTTTACTGTTGTTTCTTCTGCAGGAACCAAAACTTATACCGGAAAGAAAATCTACCTTGTTCAATATACTGCCGATGTTTCGGATGTTGTGACTACAGATGTTTCTACTATTACATTGCGATGTCCGACACCTGTTATTGTTCCGTCGCAGCCGTCGCTTGAATTTACAGAAATAACTCCATCGCCGATTCTTCAGAATTATCAGAATTGTATTATTCATCAGATCACAAAAAACAGAAACAATTCGCCAAAGAGTGTTTTCAGGCAGAGCTTTGCTGTTACTGTTTATGAAACTGCGACAGACGTAAAGGTAACTGGTGTTGGAAATTATAAAAACATGAATTCTGTGCTTTATGATAAATATACAAAGCCAGATTCAATTATTTTGAGTGATAATAGCAGCATTGTTGAACTTGCGGCAGAAATTGTTGGTAAGGAAACGAATCCTCATAAAAAAGCAAAGCTTATCTATTCTTATATGCTCGAAAAGTATGCTGTAATAAGCAGGTTGCGCAATAATGATTCTAACCCGCTTGATATGCTTTTATTCTCTTCGGGCGATGCGTATGAATATGCTGTGATTTTTGCTTCTCTTTCAAGGGCTGCCGGTATTCCAACTTTAATAGACAGCGGTATTCTTATCGGGCAGGATTTGTCTACTCAAGCTCACTGGTGGAATGAAATATATCTGACTGGTTTTGGCTGGTTTCCTGTTGATGCAGCCTTGGGTGCCGGTCTTGAATATAAAAAATGGGCAGATACTTTTGAACCGTCTGAATATTATTTTGGCAATCTTGATGCTCATCATATTACTTTTTCACGCGGATATAGTGAACTTAAGCCTTTTACACAAGATAATAAAACTGTAAAATATCCTAAGAGCTTTGCTTTGCAGAGTATCTGGGAAGAAGCAAGCAGCAATACAGCAAAATACAGCTCGTATTGGAGCGTGCCAAGCATTAAGGGTGTGTACTAAAACTGCGGTCCCATCGCCCACCGCAGTCCCATCGCCCACCGCGGTCCCTGAGCCTGTCGAAGGGACAAAAGCTGTGTTTTTAATTTAGGAGGAAGATTATGACTAAAGTTTTATCTGTTGGTGGTTCTATAATTGTTCCGGATAAGCCGGATGTTGAGTTTTTGACTTCATTTGTAAAAATGTGTACTGCCTGGCTGGACGAAGATAAATCCAGACGTCTTATTCTTGTTGCCGGTGGTGGTGCTCCTGCTCGTGTTTATCAGAATGCATATAATGATGTGGCTGGGGCTACAGGTTTGTCTGCACAGGCTGATGCTGCCGACTGGATTGGTATTATGGCAACCAGAATAAACGCTCAGCTTTTGAAGGCTTCGTTTGGAGCATACTGTAAAAACGATGTTGTATATAATCCTACTCTTGAAGATTTAAGCTTTGACGGTCAGGTGCTTGTTGCTTCCGGCTGGAAACCGGGTTTTTCTACAGATACTGATGCAGTTTATCTTGGCGAAAAATTTGACGCAAAGACAATTGTAAATCTTTCTAATATCGAAAAGGTATATACCGACGATCCGCGCAAAAATCCTGATGCCAAGCCTCTGGATACAATTTCCTGGGAAGACTTCCGCAAAATGGTTGGCGACGAATGGACTCCGGGTAAAAACTGTCCTTTTGACCCTATTGCCTCTAAAAAGGCCAGCGAGCTTGGCATGAAGGTTATCTGCGCCGGCGGAAAAAATATTCCTAACATCAAGGCAATCTTGAATGATCAGGAATATATTGGAACAACAATAGGCTAACAGTATTTTTTTTGTGGGGGCGGTTGGCCAGTTTTCCCTTAATTTTTTCCGAAAAATTTTAATAAACCTATTGACAAAGTAGGTAATTAGTTTTATTCTCCTTGGTATAACCTACTAGACAAGTAGGAAATAGGAGGACCATTATGAGTGATATTAAACAGAGTGCATTGGAATTGATTGGCGGAACCCCGCTTTTACAGTTGAACGGATATGCTAAGGCATCTGGAGTTAAAGATGCAAAGCTTCTTGCCAAGCTTGAATATTTGAATCCGGCAGGAAGTGTTAAAGACCGTGTTGCCCTTGCAATGATTGAAGACGCAGAAGAAAAGGGAATTTTAAAGCCTGGAGCTACTATTATTGAACCAACTTCAGGAAATACAGGTATTGGTCTTGCTGCTGTTGCCGCAGCCAAAGGTTATAAAGCAATTCTTACTTTGCCAGAAACAATGAGTGTTGAACGCCGCAATCTTCTTAAGGCTTATGGTGCCCAGATTGTTTTGACAGAAGGTGCCAAGGGTATGAAGGGAGCTATTGCCAAGGCAGAAGAGCTTCACGCTGCAACCCCTGGTTCAATCATTCCGGGACAGTTTGTAAACCCTGCAAACCCGGCAATTCATAAGAAAACAACAGGACCTGAAATCTGGAAGCAGACAGAAGGAAAGGTAGATATTTTTATTGCCGGTGTTGGAACCGGTGGTACAGTTACAGGTGTTGGTCAGTATCTTAAAGAGCAGAATCCTAACGTAAAGGTAATTGCCGTTGAACCGGCTACAAGCCCTGTTCTTTCTAAGGGTGTTTCCGGTCCTCACAAGATTCAGGGAATTGGTGCAGGCTTTATTCCTGATGTTCTTAACACAAAGGTTTATGACGAAATCATTACAATCGAAAACGAAGATGCTTTTGCCGAAGGCCGCGCTTTTGCCCGCAGCGAAGGAATCTTAGTTGGTATTTCAAGTGGTGCTGCTCTTAAGGCTGCAAGACTTGTTGCAGAACGCCCTGAAAATAAAGGCAAGACAATCGTAGTTCTTTTGCCTGATTCTGGTGACCGCTACTTGTCTACACCTTTGTTCAGCGATAACTAATTAAATTAGTTTGCGGAGCATGGTTTGAGTGTTCCGCAATTTTTTTAAGCTTATAACCTACTAAAATGATAGGTAAGAGTGCAAAGGAGTGCAGAAATGGCAAGAAGTTTTTCTGAGCTTACAAGGGAACATCCTTGCTTTGGTTCGCATGCCGCAAGAACAGGCCGTATTCATCTGCCTGTTTGTCCCGGCTGTAACATTGCCTGCCGTTTCTGCCAGCGCTCCCTTAATTACGAAGAAAACCGTCCTGGAGTTACGGGGCGGGTATTAAAGCCTGAGGAAGCCTGTCAGATTGTCGAAAAGGCCCTTGAAATAAGTCCGGATATTAAAGTTGCCGGAATTGCGGGACCTGGAGACACTCTTGCAAGTGACAATGCCTTTAAGACCTTTGAGCTTATTAGTCAGCGTTTCCCGGGGTTAATAAAATGTATGAGCACGAACGGTCTTTTGTTGAACGAGCGTGCAGACGAGGTGATTGCTGCAGGTATAGACAGTCTTACTGTTACTGTAAATGCAGTAGATCCGCAGATTCTGGTTCAGTTGAATGATTATGTTGTCTGGCATGGTAAAAAGCTTGATGGGGTAGAGGGTGCAAAAATCCTTATTCAAAATCAGCTGGAAGGAATTAAAAAAATAGCAGAGGCAGGAATTACGGTAAAGGTAAATACTGTACTTGTTCCGCGTATAAATGGAAATCACATTGCGGCAATTGCTCAGGCGGTTGCAGAAGCGGGGGCAGACAAGTACAACATAATTCCTTTAATTCCTACTGCAAAGCTAAAGGATGAGCCGGCTCCAAACTGTGCTCAGATAGAAGAAGCAAGAAGGGCTGCCGGTGAATACATAGAAATCTTTTTGCACTGTAATCACTGTCGTGCAGATGCGGCAGGGGTTCCGGGTAAGTCAGAGATTTCTAAAGAGCTTTATAAGGGCTTTGGAGCTGGTGCTGAAGCTGGAACTGGGGCGCCGGCCTTTGAGGAGAATTTTTCACATGGCTGATGAATCTTCTTCTAAATACAGGGTCGCTCTTGCTTCTACAGATGGAGAGACTGTAAATCAGCATTACGGCCGTGCAGACCTTTTTTATATCTATCTTGTAGATGATGAAGAAGGCTACGATTTAATTGAAAAAAGAAAGGTTCTTCCTGTCTGCCGTGACGGCGGACATATTGCCTCAGAAATGGAAGATAGTACAGCACAATTTCTTGACTGCCGTTATGTGGTGGCTTCGAGACTTGGGGCTGGAGCAAGTGCGGCTCTTACTGCCAGAGGAATTACAGCAATGGAACTTCCCGGAAGTGTTGATGAAGCAATGCTAAAAATATGGAAATACAACCGCATACAAGGGTTGTTCAAGGAGTTTTAAAATGGGCGAAATTAGACAGATTGCAATTTACGGAAAAGGTGGAATCGGAAAATCTACCACAACACAAAACCTTACAGCAGGACTCGTAGAGCATGGCAAAAAGGTTATGGTTGTAGGCTGTGACCCAAAGGCCGATTCAACCAGACTTTTGCTTGGAGGACTTGCCCAGAAAACCGTTCTGGATACAATCCGTGACGAAGGTGAAAATGTTGAACTTGACCGCATTATGAGAACAGGCTTTGGTGGTACCCGCTGTGTAGAATCTGGTGGACCAGAGCCGGGTGTTGGTTGTGCCGGTCGTGGTATTATCACTTCTATAAGCATGCTGGAAAATCTTGGCGCTTATACAGACGACCTTGATTTTGTATTCTACGATGTTCTTGGTGACGTAGTTTGCGGTGGTTTTGCTATGCCAATCCGCGAAGGAAAAGCCAAGGAAATTTATATTGTTGCTTCAGGCGAAATGATGGCCCTTTATGCTGCAAATAATATTGCAAAGGGAATTAACCGCTATGCTAAGGCTGGTGGAGTTCGTCTTGGTGGAATTATCTGTAACAGTCGTAACGTAGACCGCGAGCTTGATCTGCTCCGTGCTTTTTCTAAGGAGCTTGGTACTCAGCTTTTGTATTTTGTTCCCCGCGACAACATTGTTCAGCGTGCAGAAATTAACCGCAAAACAGTAATTGAATATAAGCCGGATTCTAACCAGGCACAGGAATACCGTAACCTTGCAGAAGCCGTTATCAATAATACTTACTTTACAATTCCAACTCCAATGACCCAGGATCGCCTTGAAGAAATCCTTCTGGAATATGGTCTTATGGATGCCCTCGAGGATGATTATAAGATTTAAGACGCGGTCCCTGAGCCTGTCGAAGGGCCTTATGAAGTTCCATTTTCAAGGATTAATTTGGAGATTTTATGGGTATAAAAGTAGCCATTGCGACATCCGACGGCCTCAATATTGATTTGCACTTTGGTCAGGCTAAGTCCTTTCTGCTTTATGATTTTAAGGATGGTAAGTTTGAACTGAGTGAAAAGAGAGAAGTGCCGGTGGATGATTCTGCAGAGGTTGCCCTTCAGGGACCGCAGATTGAAACCACCTTTGCCTGTCCCGGTGGAGGAGGCGGCTGTGGTGGCTCAGGCGGTGGCTGCGGTGGTGGTGCTGCTTCTTCAGGTCCATTATCTCCTGCTGTAGAACTTTTATTGGATTGCAGGGCGGTAGTTGCCGCACAGATTGGTCAGGGTATGAGACGTCAGCTAGAGCGCAATGCTATCAGTGTCTTTGATATTGAAATCCCTGTTGAGGATGCTCTGAAAAAGCTTGCCGCCTATTATGCAAAGTTTGGTGAATAAGGAATATAACATGAGTAAATCATTTTCTATAGAAACAAAATGTCTTCATCTGGAAAAAGAGGAGCAGGGAGAGGCTGTCTGTAAGCACTACGGCTCCTT
>JAGCTZ010000011.1 GCA_017963165.1 Treponema sp. | reverse complement strand
ACGGTGGCCTGCTTTGACACAAACTAACGGTCGAGTTTTTTAATCTCACAGAGGGGGACTGCCTTCCACCGGCTCTCCAAGTCCGTCAACTTAGAGTACAACTTTTACTCAGATTGTTTAATCGTAACAACTAACGGGGGATACCCCCGTAACGCCCCCCAATATTCAAAAAAATAAAAAAATCCCAGCAGATTGATGGATTATCTACCGGGATAAAATTTTCTTTTTATTTATAATTCCTAGTACCTAGCACCTAAAACCTAACATCTGGCACTTGGCACCTGGAATCTATAACCTAAATTATCGCTTCAAACTCAATACAGTTTCAAGCAATGTATCTGCTGTTTGAATTGTCTTTGCGTTGGACTGGAAACCACGCTGGGTTACAATCATATCTGTCAACTGTTCTGACAAATCAACGTTTGACATTTCCAAAGCACCAGCCATCAAAGTACCTTTTCCTGCTACACCAGATTCCCCTATTCTGGCCATACCAGAGTTGTTAGATTCAACAAAAGTACTGTCTCCGGCTTTTTCAAGACCACGGTCATTTGCGAATGTTGCCAAAGCAATCTGACCAATTGTTCTGTTTGTACCGTTTGAATAAACACCTGTGATTACACCACTTGAGTCAATCTTGAATGTATCAAGATATCCAAGTGTATATCCGTCCTGGTAGAAAGCTTTTGTTGTAGACTTAGAAGCAGACTGTGTGATTGTATTTTCGAAGCTTCCGATTGTACCAAGATTAATATTAAATGTCTGGCGATATGGATTTCCATCGGCATCAGCATTTGATTCTGGAACTGTAAAAGAAGTTACAAGTTCAATCTGACCAAAATCATTTGAAACATTTCCTGCGCTGTCTGTTACAGACTGTAATGCACCCATGTTATCAAACTGAACGATGAATGTATTTTCCATTCCGTCTGTTGAACCCAAACCAATACGTGTCTGTGTAAAATCTGCATTGTCTTCATCAACATTTACTGTAGCCTGCCACTGGTTTGGATTTCCTGGAACTCTCTGGAAAGATACAGAAAGCAAATGCTTGTTACCGAAGCTGTCGTAGATTTCCTGCTCTGTTCCCCATGTTCCCTTGCGGATATCTTCAAGACTAGCTCCGTCCGTAATTTCTGGAGTTGTTTTGTTCAAGTTACATGCAAATAAAACGTTCTGTGTTTCTTTTGCAGGATCCTTTGCACCAACAGGAATTGTCAAATCAGTTGGAGTAGCGGCTGTGCTTACAAGCATCTGACCGTTTACTTCTTCTGCCATCCAACCCTGAACGCGCATACCATTTGCAGGGTTTACGAGTGTTCCGTCTGTATCAAGACTGAACGCACCGGCTCTTGTATAAAAAGATTCCTCCCCATTCTTTAATATAAAGAATCCGTTACCCTGAATAGCAATATCAGTAGAAACTCCTGTTGACTGCAGGTTTCCCTGATTAAAGATATTGTCAATGGCAGCAACAGTCATACCAAGTCCAACTTCTTTAGGGTTTACACCACCAAGCTCATCTGTTGGTTTTGCTGCACCCTGCATCTGCTGGCTTATCATATCCTGAAAGTTAACACGTCCCCTCTTAAAACCAATTGTGTTAACGTTTGAGATGTTGTTACCAATAACGTCCATTCTTGTCTGATGATTCTGCAACCCTGAAACACCAGAATAAAGTGATCTCATCATAAAGCTTCACCTTCCTTTTTTTTGTTTAAATCCTTTTTGCTAGTTAGCGTAAATCGCTGCTATTTTATCTAAAGTGTAGTACATACCATTTACAAGAATCTGTGGATTATCCCCTCTGGTTGCCCCTTCCACAATTCCTGTAGTGGTTGTATCTCCCACATTTAATTCCACTGTTTTACCCAAAGTAGACGTTGCTTCCTGGCTTGTAATAAAAGATGCCATTTTTGCAAACGAAGTACTCATGTTAGTCATCTGTTCCAAAGAACTGAACTGAGCCATCTGGGCAATAAACTCGTTATTTTCCATAGGGCTTGTAGGATCCTGATTCTGAAGCTGAGTAATAAGCAGCTTTAAGAAATCATCCTTACCTAGTTCGTTGGAAACAGTGCGTCCTGTTGTTGTGTTCTGCTTGTTGTAATAATCAACAGCCTGATCGACCATTGCCTTATCACTGGCAGACATTGTTGTGTTAAGTAGTTCCATCACTTCTCCTTAAACATGTCATTACCGCGGTCCCTGAGCTTGTCGAAGGGTGCCCCGGTAATCTTGTTATCGTCACATTATGCGACAATGTTAATTGAATATTCAGAATTTACTGCAAATTCGTACGCATCCTGAATATATCCATCTTCATTCCCACCACTCAAGAAATCGTTATAAACTTTTCTTGCCATAAATTGTGAACCGTCATACATCTCTTCGAAAGATTGATTCTGACCATTTGAATTTCCGTTGTAAGAAACATCAAAATTTGAAGTATCAAAACCATTCTTTGCAAAGGCCTCCCTTAAAGTCTGGGCATTATCTTTAAATACCTCCAGAGCTTCCTTTGTATTGACAGTAATATGTGCGCTTATAGTCTTGCCGTCCATCGAAAGATGAATCTTTACATTACCAAGATCATCCGGATGAAGTACAAGATTAATAGTACCTTTATCATTATCCTTTAACAGAATTGTTCCAGCCTTTACTAAATCAGGAGCATTTGCTTCAATCTGATTTGAAAGCATAGTCTGGAAAGTCTGGGTATTGGCAGCAACGTCTGTAATTTCCGGCTGCGCAAGTTCCATTGTTATAGTTGCAGAATTATCGGAATTTAATTCAACCTGTAAAGGCTGTACATTTTCTTTTAACTGAGATTTATCTGACTTATCAGTGTTTTTCTCATTCTGTATAAGCTGGCTCGGATTTTGTTCCTGATTTTTTGCAGCTGTAGTTCGTTCATCTCGTACGACAATCTTTGAAAGTGGATCATTTTCTGCATTAAGCTTTGTTTTGTCCGAATCTACTGCAATTTCATTTTTCAGGTCTGCATCAGAACTTTTTTCAACAGGTTCCTTCTGGATTCTGTTCTGATTATACATAGAAGCAAGCTGTGATAATTCTGAATCGATTTCGTTATTTTCTACGTTAAGCTCTAATTCTTTGGAATTGTTGTCAATAAACTCAAGATTTTTGGTTTCAAATTCAGCTTCATTTAATTCAGATGCATTAAGAGTTTCTTCAAAGTTATTTTCTGCATTCTGTACAGCTTTTACTTTCTGCTCGTCCAGAAGTTTTTCATTCTGTTCTGCAGCTTTTTCGGTTTGATTCAAAGCAGTATTATTTTTCTTTACAGTGTTTTTCTTTGAAGCATCACTTGAATCTTCTTCGGTTTTTAAAGTTTTTTCTGACTTTTCCGAATCTTTTTTATTTACTTTCTGTTCCTGGTCTACAGTTTCCGAAGTCTGTTTTTCATCAGTTTGTTCAACAGGTTTCTGATCTTTTGACTGCAGTTCGGATTTTTCGGTTTTATCTGTATTTTCTACGCGAGACTGAGCATCTGACTCAACAGCAGGTTTTTGCTCCGACTGTGAAATATTATGTTCAGAACGTAAAGAATTCAGCATGTCCGAAAAAGACAATGAATTAGAGGAGTTGTTATTTAAATTTTGGGATACTTGTAACTGGCCTGTTTGAAGGGCTTGACTTACGATGATATCCGATACAATTGCCTGCATTGGCAATCCTCCTGACTGTAAACAAAATTGAAGGATTGCCAGCTTGAGCGGTTATTCCAGGGACTCCGGCTTACTTATCATCTTCCGCTGTATATCTGCAGCCCGGTCAGATGGCATTAAAGACAGCCAGTAAGAACCCATAGATGCAGACCCGTTTTCCTTAGCCATTTCTTCTACCTTACGAAGGACGTCAATTACAATCTGATCATCCATCGCAACAAGTATGGCCACGGCGGCTTCAGGTCTCATACCGTTCAGATTATTAGCAATCTGTTCAATGTTTACTTCTTTATCATCGTATTTTTTTACATTCAAGTTAAATGTTTTTTCACGTTCTTCTTGATTTTTTTCTCTTTCAGCAAGTTCTGCAGCAATCTGAGCATTCTTCTGTTCTGATTCTTCCAGCTCTGTTTCACGCTTATCAAGCTCTTCTATGCGGATATCAATTGCTTCTTTCTGTTTATTCAGGCGATCTTCGTCAAGATTTGCAACAAGGGGCTTAGATTGGGTTGCAGTCTGAGTAGTCTGTACTTCTTTTCCCATCAATTTATATACAGGAGAAAATATTGTTTTTACACGAACAATTCCAAGGTAATCGAACCACAAAAGGCCACCGATTACAAGGATTATGATTATTAAGATAAGAACAAACGATTTTCCAAAACTTTGTTTAAATGACATGCATCCCCTCACATCATAGCATTATAAATAATTGTAGCACACAATTGAAAATCTATCAAATATATTTATACAAGAAATCGTGTATGTTCTATTCAATCAGCCCTGCAATTGCTGTTCCAAGTGTAATATCGTTTTCTGCAGAGACAATTTCCCAGTGGATTCCAAGCTTATTTGTCAAGATTTCGTCCAGATAGGCGGCAGTACGTTCTTTTACCATCCAGGTTTTATAGAAGGTTGTACCATTACACAAAATACAGATTGGGTTTGCAGCATTCTGACCGGCACCAGTTTGAATTGCACAGGCTGTTAAAATTGCTGCTGAACATCGGGCAGAACGTTCTACAACTGCATCCAAAAGCTGGTACATTGTGTCCAAATCTTCTGAATTTGCAGCTTCACAGGCAATTTTTCCAAGAATACAGTCTTTATTGAATGGACCGTGAAGGAATTTATCCATTTCAATGAGTGTAAGTGGTTCAGAAAGCTCCAGTAAAGCCTTTGAAACACCTTCACTAAATAAACCTTCGCGGGCTGCTGTCTGTAAAATTATTGTAGAAACAGGGCCAAGATAAGCACCTGAACACTGTTTTTCAAGGAAGAAAACACCTGGTTTTACAGTTGTTTTATCAAATTCTATATCAAAATCAGAACGGTTTACAGAACGATATTTTCCGCTTTCGCAGACAATAATCTGCTTTTCAATTTTGCAGCAATCACAATCAGGCTGAAGATAAGCGGCATTCATTCCTGTTCCAAGAATATAGCCAATATATGAAGAATAACGGTGAGTTTCACCAGCACATGCAGCTCCAGCAAGCAAAGCAGATACTGTATCATTACACATTGTAATTCGTTTTATTGTATTCCAGCCATGAGCAGCCAAAGCTTCTTTAAGACACTCGCCTACTTTACAACCAACAACTTCCGGAGCTTTTACTTCCTTTGAAAAACCGAGAAGGATTCCGTCTCCATCTTTCTGGATTTCCATTGGATAAGAAAAACAGAAACCAATTCTGTCGGCTTTGTTCTTTAAGTGTTCAAGATTAGTTGCAAATTGTTCAAAAAACTCCTTTCGGCTAAGCTCTCGTTCAACTCCCGGCATACGAGTTTTTTCCATTTCGCTTATAACCGGAACACCTGCAGCATCAAATGTTACAAGACAGGAACGGAAATTTGTACCACCAGCATCAATTACAATTACAGATTCATTTGCTGCAGATTTTTTCGGTGGATTACAGAAAGTGCGGATCATATCCTGATCGGCAGGCTGTTTTTTAAGCCCCTTTCTCATGTCATCAAGAATTCCTTTTGCAAGAGAAAGTACATCAATATGATTAACAAAATTGTGCTTCATCAAAAAAGCGGAAACAGTTGTATTCATTGTTTTATTCCTATATTTTAAAAATTATACAAAATAGTATATATGAATAAAAGAATTTTGTTAAGGTGACAAGAAAGAAACGGGGTTATTGCCCTATTTCTAATGACACAGGCTTTGACCATCGGCAGGAATCTGTTAAAGCAGAATTTCTAGCGGCAATTTTACAGACAACTGCATTTCCATATTTTAGATTTTCCACAATGAATTCTGTACTTACAGCGGAAACTGTATATCTTATTGGTATATTTTCCTGTTTGCTGGTCTGATATTCCAATTCTATATCATAATAAACTGCATTTTCTACAGGATCCCAGGAAAGCTTTATTTTGTTTGAGTCATCAAGCTGGATTTTTACATTTCTTGGACGAATAAATCCACCTTCAGGCGCAACATCATCTTTTGTCTTAAAATTGATTTTTACATAATGGCTCGGTTTTACTTTATCAGAATAACTATCGGGCATTGCACGAACTAAAACAGTATATTCTTCATCATATTCAAGCTCGGTTAATTCAACACGCGTTTTATATACAGTTATTCCAGGACCAGAGTCTCTACCTTTTTTTAACCATACAACTTCATAAGAACCGGCGTTTTTTGCCGCCTGCCAGGTAACAACCGCACTTTCGGAAGTAATATTTTTTACAGAAAGCTTTTTGGGAGCTGACGGAGATTTAGTAAAAGTAAAAATATTCTGACATCCCGAAAATAAAAGCAGAAAAAGCCCGGCACATAAAAAATTCTTTATATTTTTCATCTCTGCCCCCCCCTATTCTACACAAATATCAAACGACCAGAAATCTTTTTTAGAAATCCGCAGATAATACATACTGTTTTCAGAAAAATTTTCAATAACATTTTTCAAATTTATCTGTACTCCCTGATCCCATCCTGAATAGTTATCATCCGCATCTAAAATAAACAAAGGAATTCCTGTTGCTGCAACAGTTCCATCTTCCGAAAAAATTGTAAGGCTGGAAATATTATCAGAATAAGTATAAAAAGAAAGAATTCCCTTCTGCGGTTTACATTTAAACCACAATTCATCTTTCATAGAATATATACTTTCCTTTATATCATTAGTTAACATCAAAGAAGTTTCTTTTGTAAGATTTTGTGCCTTGCCAACTCTACCCGAACTCTTTGCAGAAAAAACACTGTATTCATAACCTTTTAAAGCTTTGATTTTGAAAGAAAAAACTTCATCATCTTTTAAATGTTCTACAGAATACGTAGTTTCAGAAACTTCAGTAAGTTTTTTTGAATCCATATATATTTCATATAAAAGAGCATTATCAACAGCATCCCATGAAATTGTAAGAGTTTTAGGTTTATCTAAAGCCTGTTCGACAGTAACATTTTTTGGATAATCAAGAGTTTGAAGAGGATTCTTTTCTGTTGTTATAGAACACGGTTTTGATTCTTTGGATTGATTATGTCTGACAAAAAGACCCGGGAAAAATGCTGTTGCTGTTACAACATAAGTATATTCTGTACCGCTTTCGCAGGTATTATCAACAAATGATAATTCGGGCCCGTTATATTCGTAAAAATTTTCTAACTGGACAATTCCATCACGAACGCAGGTTCTTTGAATAGAATAACTTTCGGCATTTTCTGACGGTTTCCAGGAAACAATAACAGTCGTTTGCGGCGAATCTGGAGAAAGTGCCACGCTTGCTTTAAAATCACCTAACTCGGGATCAGGTTTACAGGCACTAAACATGAATAAAGAAAGAAATAAAACTACAGAAAATCTGACAACTCTCATTTTGTGCTCCTGCTTATTGTTATAATAAAATTATATATTACAAGCAGGTATTTGTTAATACTTACTTGACCCAGTCCGCTCCACTGCGTATTATATAAACCTATGCTTGATTTGGAATCCCTTAAAAAAGAATTAAATCCGCAGCAATTTCGTGCAGTTACTACAACAGACGGCGCAATTCTTATTATTGCAGGTGCCGGAAGCGGAAAAACTCGTGTAATTACGTTTAGAATTGCACATATGCTCGATAAAGGAATTCCACAAAGCCAGATTCTTGCCCTAACCTTTACAAATAAAGCTGCAAAAGAAATGTCTGACCGAATAAAGGATTTGACTCAGAAAAAACTCCAGAATCTTACAGTTTCAACTTTTCATGCTTTTGGTGTAAAGATTCTGCGTCAAGAAATTACAAAGCTTGGCTGGCGTGAAAATTTTTCAATTTATGATGAAACAGATCGCGTCGCCTTGATTAAAGAATGTGGCCGCGAATTGAAATTTTCTCCAGAAGCAATGGATATTTACACGATAGGAAACCTTATTTCTAACATAAAAACAGGTCGCAAAAACTGGGAAACAGCAAATGATATGTATCGCCCGCTTTATGAACTATATCAGGAAGGTTTGCAATTATATAATGCAGTTGATTTTGACGATTTGATTGTTCTTCCAATAAAACTTTTCCGTGAATTTCCGGAAGTTCTTGCACGTTACCGCGAACGATATAAATACATAATGGTAGATGAATTTCAGGACACAAGCCATCAGCAGTATGAAATGATGCACCTGCTTGCCGACAAAAATGTTGCAGTCGTTGGTGATGATGACCAGAGTATTTACAGCTGGCGTGGTGCAGATTATCAGAACATAATTAATTTTGAGCATGATTTTGATGTTACAGAAATCAGGCTTGAACAGAATTACCGCTCTACAGAAACAATTCTTGAAGCAGCAAACGGTGTAATCAGTCACAACACAAACCGTAAAGATAAAAAGCTGTGGAGTGGAAACGGCGGCGGTAAACCTATAGAAATCTTCATGCCGCAAAATGAAACAGATGAAGCCAATTTTATTGCAGAAAGCATTCTTGGAATTGCTGCAGAAGAACGTAGAAAGTATGATGAATTCGGCGTGTTAATGCGGGCTAACACACAGGGGCGCGTACTTGAAGAAGCCTTTCTTGAAAACAATATTCCCTACACTATGAGTGGTGGTACTTCATTTTTTGAACGCAAAGAAATAAAGGATATAATCAGTTATCTGCGTGTAATTGCAAATCATGATGATGATATTAATTTAATCCGAATTATTAATACTCCTCGTCGGGGAATTGGACGGGCTGCAATTCAGATGCTTAATGATGAAGCACTTATGAATAACTGTACAATGTGGAACGCCATGGATTCACTTGTACACAGACCAGGCTCTCCTGCAAGTGATGTAGTAAAAGAAGACCTTCAGGAATTTATGAATCTTATAGAAGACCAGCGCCAGAAGCTTTTAAGCGGACACGGTCTTTCACAAAAGGTTCGTCAGATGGTAGAAGACATTAACTACCGTGATCATCTTCTTACTGAATATTCAAAAAATGAAAAGGCTGTACGTTTTAAGCTCATGAACATTGAAAGCCTTATTAATTCTATAGACACCTGGGAAAAAGATCCTGATAACGATAATCCAAGTTTGTTTAATTATCTTAATCGAATTACTCTTGTGTCTCAGGATAACAGCGATGACGAAAACAACAAGGGAAAAGTAAACCTTATGACAATCCACGCTTCTAAGGGGCTTGAATTTCCTGTTGTATTTATTGCGGGAACAGAAGAAGGCCTTATCCCGCATGCCCGATCAGTCGAAGAAAATGGCGGAGATGTAGAAGAAGAACGCAGGCTTTTTTATGTTGCAATTACACGTGCCCGCGACAAGCTTTTTATTACTTCATGCCAGAAACGTAAACGCATGAATATGATTAATGAATGTACACCTAGCCGCTTCCTCGATGAAATTCCTCAAAATCTTGTTGAATATCATGAACCAAAAGAAATGACTAACGAAGAAGCAGCCGATATGATGGGCGATTTTTTGAGTCAGTTACGTGCTAAGTTGTAATTACACTCTATACTTAATCTTTTTACCAGTTCCCTCATACAACTTTTTGCGAAGTTCTGTAACCTGTGGATCTGTAATATAATCATCAAAGCTCATCATACGGTCAATTACACCATTTGGAGTAATTTCTACAATACGGTTTGCAATAGACTGAATGAACTCGTGGTCATGAGAACTGAACAAAAGAACACCAGGGAAGGCAATTAAACCTTCGTTGAGCGACTGAATTGCTTCAAGGTCAAGATGGTTTGTCGGATCATCCATTGTAATACAGTTAGCCCCGCTTAACATAAGCTTACTGAGCATACAGCGGACCTTTTCACCACCCGAAAGAACCTTAACTTTTTTAAGCGATTCGTCTCCACTAAAAAGCATACGTCCAAGGAAGCCGCGCACATAAGCGTCATCCTGTTCCTTTGAATACTGCTTAAGCCATTCGGTAATGTTCATGTCGTTGTTAAAGTTTTCTGAATTATCGCGTGGAAGATATGTCTGGCTTGTTGTCTGCCCCCAGAAGAACTCACCGCTATCAGGCTTTTTAACACCGTTGATAATATCAAAAAGTGCAGTTACAGAATTGTGTTCAATACCAACAAATGCAATTTTATCTGTGCGGTTTACAACAAGACTAAAATCTTTAAGAAGTTCGTTGCCGTCTGCATCCTTGAGGTTGAGTTTTTTACATTCAAGAACATTATTTCCAATTTCGCGGTCAGCCTTAAAGTTTACATACGGGAACTTGCGTGTAGAAACAGGAATATCTTCAAGAGAATCTGCAAGCTTGTCGTAAATCTTTTTACGGCTTGTTGCCTGTTTTGCCTTAGAAGCGTTAGAACTAAAACGCAAAATAAACTCGCGCAAATCCTTCATTTTTTCTTCTGTCTTTTTCTGCTGATCGTGAGCCTGTCTCTGCATAACCTGAGTCATCTGATACCAGAAGTCATAGTTACCACTGAACTGTGTAATTTTGCCAAAATCAATATCGCAGATATATGTACAGACTGTATTCAAAAAGTGTCGGTCGTGCGAAACAACAATTACTGTATTTTCAAAATCAAGCAAAAAGTTTTCGAGCCAGGTAATAGATTCAATATCAAGACCGTTTGTAGGCTCATCAAGAATAAGGGCATCAGGATTTCCATAAATTGCCTGTGCAAGAAGAACGCGAACCTTCTGGCTTTCATCAAGATCGCTCATCATGCGGTCATGGAATTCTTCTTCAAGACCAAGACCACTTAACATCTGTTCAATCTGATTTTCTGACTCATAACCGCCAAGCTCACCAAACTCAGCTTCGAGCTCTGCAGATTTAATTCCATCTTCTTCTGTAAAATCTGTTTTTGCATAGATTTCATCTCGAGCCTTAGAAACTTCATAAAGTCGAGGAAAGCCCATCATTACTGTATCTTTTACAGAATACTGATCAAAAGCAAAGTGATCCTGCTTTAAAACTGCCATGCGTTCACCAGGAGTCATAAAAATCTCTCCTGAATCTTTTTCCAATTCACCTGCAAGCAGCTTTAAGAATGTAGATTTACCGGCGCCATTTGCACCTGTAATACCGTAACAGTTTCCTTTATTGAACTTAAGATTTACATCTTTAAAAAGCGGTTTTTCACTGAACGAAACGCTAACATCACTAACTGTAATCATCTGAATATCCTTTATTAAAAAAATACATCATTATCATACTTGACCCGATAATCTTTTGTATTATATAATTTATGCATTGAGTCAGATGCCCTTCAAGTATCTTTCGCAAAACCCCGTCAGAGCCGGAAGGCAGCAGCGGTATGCGGAACGAACTGTGATTGGGATTATCTGGCTCTTTTTTTATGCGCAATCCCTTCTACGACTATCTTCCAAAAAATGCTTTAACCTTTTGCCAGAATGTCTTCTTTGCAGGGGCAGCAGGTTTATTCTGTGGTGCACCCTTGTTATAAGGCTTTTTGTTGTAATTATTCTTGTTATAATTGCCTTTATTGTGGCTATTCTTGTTATAGCCATTCTTTTTGTAAGAGTCTTTTTTGTATCCGCCGTTGTTGCCGTAGGCATCCTTGTATAGCTTCATGCGCTCTTCATAAGAAAGTCCAGCCAGTTTAGCCGGATCAATATAAGGTTTTCGAGGACCTTTCTTAAAGTCGCCGTTTTTCTTATAGCCGTCAGATTTCTTCTTATAATCAGATTTCTTCTTATAATCAGAGTTCTTCTTATAACCCCTGTCACCTGAAACCTGAGACCTGGAACCTGTCCTACGGTTATGAATATCTCCATCACGGCCTTTTCTGTAACCATGACGATTATCAAGTTCATCATCACCACGCCAGTTTTCTGTCTTGATGTACATTCCTGCAGATTTATCTTCTTCCATCTGATCTGGATAAGCAACAGTAGCAGGAATCTGCATCTCAATATATCGCTCAATTGCAGGAAGATTGTATACATCCTGTTCCGAACAGAAGGTATATGCCTTTCCAGATTTACCGGCTCGTGCAGTACGTCCAATTCTGTGAACATAATTTTCTGCTTCAACAGGTAAATCATAATTGATTACCATTGCAAGGTCATCAACATCAATTCCGCGTGCAGCAACATCTGTAGCAACAAGAATCTTTATTTCACCAGCCTTAAATGATTTAAGGATTGCAAGTCTCTTTGACTGTGGCAAATCGCCAATCATAAATTCTGCTTTTATTTCATTAATAACAAGACGCTTTGCAATAACTTCGCATGAACGCTTTGTATTACAGAAAATAATTGCACTTTCTGGATTTTCATGCTTTAAAATACCGACAAGCAGCTTCATTTTTTCGTCGCTGGAAACGTGTAGTAATTCCTGAGTAATTTCGCTTACAGTAATTGTTTCTGCTTCAATTGTAATTTCAATCGGATCACGTGTGTATTCCCATGCAAGATTCTTAACATAAGTATTAAGAGTTGCAGAAAAGAGCATTGTCTGACGTGTTTCTGCTTCCGGCAGGCATTTAAGAATCTTTCTTAAATCATCATAAAAGCCCATATCAAACATTCTGTCAGCTTCATCAATTACACAGAAATGAGAATTACTCAAATCAAGATTTCCACCTTCCTGAAGATCGATAACGCGTCCTGGTGTACCAATTACAATATCCACACCTTTTTTAAGAGCGGCAATCTGTTTTTCGTAACCTACACCACCATAAACAGAAAATGCTTTAAGTCCGCTTGTACCAACAAGAACCTTTGCTTCTTCTTCAATCTGAACAGCAAGCTCACGGGTCGGAGCAAGAATAAGACACTTTTTTCCTGCATTTTCAAGTTTAAGCATTCCGCTGATAACAGCAATAAGATAAGCAGCAGTCTTTCCAGTTCCAGTCTGAGACTGAACATACAAATCAGGGCCTTTTGCCCCTTCTTTCATAGAAGCCTGAATCACTTTTTCTTGAACCGGAGTACAATTTACATAACCGGCGGCTTCAATTCCCTTCAACAGTCTTTCATCAAGACCAAATTCAGTAAAATCCATAATTTTCCTTTTTGCAGATACACACAGGCTCTGCAATAAATATTTATTCAGCTTTTATTTCGTCAGCAGTTTTTTCTTCTACCTGCTTTTTACTTTTTCCAAGAGTAGCACCAAGACTTACTAAAACAACTCCAATTAAAACAGTAACAATTGAAAGAACTTCAAACTTCTTGAGTAAAGAGAATACATAACGCCAGATTACAGAATATACCGAATCAGGCATTCCGGCATCTCTAAGCGCATTCAATAAAATATCCGGAACAATTCCTTTTGCAACAAGAACAGCTATAAAAATCAAAAGACCGTCAACAATTGCAGGAATAGAAATATATTTAAACCAGACAAAAATATTCATATTCAGGAAGAAAACAATAAGTGCAAGAACAACACATACTGCGATACAGATTATCCAGATTTTCAAAGAAAGCAAAAGATTTACTTTTTTAAGAATATCAAAGGTTTCTGCATTTTCTTCTTTTGCAGTATCCAGCGTTGCAGTTAACTCCGGAACCATAGCTTCTACTCCGCTGTTTACAGCTTCATCAAGACCTGTACGATCTACAACTTCACCAGTTGCAGCTTCATATTTATCAATTGCTTTATTAACAACATTTGTAATATCTTTAGGATCAATATTAAGTTCGTCAGATGCACCGGTTACATAATTGATAATCTCATCAGCATATTTATCAACTACCTGCGAAATATCAGGAGAAGCAAGAATCTCTGAAATCAATTCCGGTTCAACATCAATTTCATAAGCATCAAGATAAGACTGAACCATTTCATTTATATCAAGATTTGTAAGATCCATTGAACTAAAATCAAAATCTTCTAAACTAAAACCATATTCATCTTCATCATAATATGCATAAGAAATAATTTTATCACCAGGATGGAAAAGTCCGTCATCTTCTGGGACAGGTATGGCAGCTTTTGAAACTGGCTTTAAAAGTTCACCTGCAAGTTGTGTAATTGTAGAATAACTGAAATTAAAACGAACTACAGAAAGCAGTAGTGTGAAAAGCAGACAAATTGCAAAAATAATAGTCAAAAATACAGAAAAAAACTTCTTCATAATAAACCTCACATTCCGTTTAATTTGATTTTGGACGTGTATGAACGTCATTGATTTCTTTATAGTAATCCAGATACTGACACAAAACACCTAAAGCCATTTCTACACTTTTTTGAATTCTTTCATCTTCATCCGCTTCATCAACATCGGGATTATAAATTGCATCACGAAGGCGGCAGAATTCATTATTCATGGCAAGATATTTTTCAGTAGCAGTCATAAAATATAATATATCATTTTTTTTGATTTTATTCCATATAATGAAAATAATGAAACTTTCTAAAAAAAATGATATAATGCCTTTTATGGAAACTGCTTCAAACGAATCAAAAACACAATATCAGGCAACTCTTTTTGCAAACAGACTTAAGAAAAAATATAAAGAACTTAGAAAATGGGCACGAAAGAATAGAATAAGCTGCTACAAGCTTTATGACAGAGATATACCTGAAGTTCCGGTAAGCCTTGATTTATATGAATTTCTTCCAGACACTATTGATTCTCCTTTAGAAGCCGCAAGATTTTTAAGTGATCAGAACGCAAGATTATGTGCAAATGATCCGACTGTCGAACAAAACATAAAAGAACGTACTTATGCTGTGCTTTATCTTTATGAACGTCCTTATGAAAAAGCAGAAGAAGCTGAAGAACTCTGGCTTGAAACTATGGCCACCTCTGCGGCTCAAGTTCTTGGAATTGAAAAAGCTCATATTATAAAAAAATCTCGTGGCCATAAAAGTCATAAAAATGATGATTCGCAGAACCAGTCTAATGGGCAATACAATAAAAACTCTGTGATTATAGGGGAAAATCCAACAACCTCCAATACACCTTTAACCGGGCTTATACAGGAACAGGGACAGCTTTTCCAGATAGACCTTACAACTTATCTTGATACAGGACTTTTCTTTGATCACCGCACACTCCGTTCTATAATTAGAGAAACTTCAGTCAAAAAACGCGTCCTTAATTTATTCTGTTATACAGGAAGTTTTTCTGTTTATGCCGCAGAAGGAAACGCGGCTTATATTGAATCTGTAGACCTTTCCAATACTTATCTTAACTGGGCTAAAGAAAACCTGAAGCTTAACGGTTTCATAGACAAGAAAAAATATGTCTTTACAAAAGCTGATTGTATGCGCTTTTTACAGGAAAAAGCTGTTGCTTCAAAAAGCGGCAAGCTTGCTCCCGAAGAACATTATGATTTAATCATCCTTGATCCACCAACCTTTTCTAACAGCAAAACAACAACAGATATTCTTGATATAAATCGAGACTGGCCGCAGCTTGTAAAGGATTGTCTTAACATTCTTGCACCAGGTGGAACACTTTATTTTTCTACAAATTCTGAACGCATAAAATTTGATATTACGAAAATCCCTCCAAAGACAGCAGACGGAAAAGAATTTGACTGCACAGAAATAACTGCACAAACTATTCCATTAGATTTTGAAGGAAAGAAACCTCATAAGGTCTGGAAGTTTGATTTAAAATAAATAATCCCGTGACTTGCACGGGATTTTACTAAAACTGTCAGATTATGCCCGACAATTTTTAATAAGTTTATTTTGCAGTATTAATACCATAGCGCTTGTTAAAGCGGTCGATACGTCCTGCTGTATCTACGAGCTTCTGCTTACCAGTATAGAATGGGTGGCATGCAGAGCAAATTTCAACGTTGATGTTTTCAACTGTTGAACGTGTTTCAATTACGTTACCGCAAACGCAGGTAATCTTTGTAAGTTTGTAATCTGGGTGAAGTCCCTTCTTCATAATTATAACTCCTGTTTCTTGCCCGATATTACGCCCGGCTGCCACTGGCTTGCAAAAATACATCCATCATTCCGCTACCGTCAACTAAAATATTTAAAATAATATCACAAGATAAAATGTTTCAATATTATATTAATTCTTCAACTAACCGTCAAGACCTGCTGTTCCTGCATTCATACTTGCAAGGAAGGCTTCGTTTGTCTTGCTCTTCTTCATGCGGTCCAGAATAAGTTCTGTAATGTCCACGTCTTCCATAGGGTTAAGAACCTTACGCAGAATCCAGATTTTCTGAAGTTCGTTTTCGGTAAGAAGCAGCTCTTCCTTACGTGTTCCAGATTTCTTGATATTGATCGCCGGGAACAGACGTCTTTCTGCAAGCTTACGGTCAAGGTCAATTTCTGAGTTACCGGTTCCTTTGAACTCTTCAAAAATAACTTCATCCATTCGTGAACCAGTTTCAATCAAAGCGGTAGAAATGATTGTAAGAGAACCACCCTCTTCTACATTACGTGCAGCACCAAAGAATCGTTTTGGCTTAAAGAGAGCATTTGAATCAACACCACCAGAAAGAACTTTACCAGAGGTTTGAACTGTCTGGTTATAGGCACGTGCAAGACGAGTGATTGAGTCAAGAAGAATTACAACATCACGCTTATGCTCAACAAGGCGCTTTGCTTTTTCAAGAACCATTTCTGCAACCTGAACGTGGCGTGTTGCCTGTTCATCAAAGGTAGAAGAAATAACTTCGCCTTTAATTGCGCGTTCCATTTCTGTAACTTCCTCAGGACGTTCATCAATCAAAAGTACGATAAGATATACTTCCGGATTATTTGTTGTAATTGCATTAGCAATTTTCTGCATAAGGATTGTTTTACCTGCTTTTGGAGGAGCAACAATCAAAAGACGCTGTCCCTTTCCAATAGGTGCAAACAAATCAACAATACGTGTAGAAACTTCTGTAGAAACTGTTTCAAGTTTTAGTTTTTCATCAGGATAAAGAGGTGTAAGATTTTCAAAAGGAACGCGTGTCTGTGCAATACGTGGTTCGTCAAAGTTTACAGTTTCAATACGAAGCAAAGCAAAGAATCGCTCGCCTTCCTTTGGAGAACGAGTCTGTCCATAAACTGTATCACCTGTTTTAAGGTTAAAAAGACGAATCTGGCTTGGAGAAATATAAATATCATCAGGTCCCGGCAGATAAGAATTCTGTGGCGAACGAAGGAAGCCGTATCCATCAGGCAAGATTTCCAAAGCACCAGAAGCAAAAATAATTCCGCCATGCTCTGTATGTGCCTTAAGAATTACAAAAATCAAATCCTGTTTTTTCATAGGAGCTAGGTCATCTGCTGTAAAACCATACTGCATTGCAAGCTCACGAAGTTCCGGCATTGATTTTATTGTAAGGTCATTAATTAAAAGACGAGGCTTGTTTGCATTATCTTCTGAAGCAGAGGCCGCTTCGGAAACAACTGCTTCTGAAGGCTCGCCGCTTGGAGTCGGATAATTTCTCTGTGCATATGGACGTTTTGTCATTCCGCCTCTTTTATTGTAATATGACTGATTTCTCTTATAGCCATGGTCTTCGGAATTTGAATTATTTTCGGTTTGATTTGCAGCTTGATTTGTTTGATTTTCTTTTTCTGGTTCTGTCTGTTCTGTTGTGTTTTCGGAAGGTTTATCTGAAGGTTCTTCACTCTTGACTTTTACAACGCGTTTGCGTTTTACGACAGCTTTTTCTGCTGTTTCTTCTGTTACGGACTCCTGTTCGTTGTCCTGCGTCTCTTCTAAGCCAAGTGAATTTTGACTTGATTCTTCAGTTTCCTGAATTTCCGATGCGTTTTCACTACGCTTTCTTCTTAATGTTGCCATTAAAAAATCTCCAAAATATTTATGATTTTAAGATTATAGGGGTCGTTTCGGTCCTTGAGCATTTCTAAGGTGTCGAAGATTCCCAAAAAAAATAATAAACAAATTATTTTACAACGTCAGAATGAATCAACATAGCCTGTTTGAATTCTGATGAAGCAACAGAGAACAAATCTACATCAGGTTCTTCCTGAAGCATTGTAACCTGGCCATTAAAATCGACATTATTTGCTATTCTGATTCTTGCGGTTGTAATATCACTTTCAACCATGCTTCCAGAACATATTTCAACTCGTTCAGAAGCATTCATATTTCCTTTTATTGCTCCGCATACAACAATTGAAGAAGCCTGTATACTTTCTACATCACACGAAGCATTTTTTGCAATTTCTAAATCACCTGTAGGAGCGACAATCTTTCCCGAAAACTTACCGGTAATAACAAGTCTATCTCTAAATTCCAAAGTACCGTCAAATTCTGTTTCCGAGCCAAAAATTGTAATATTCTTTTTTCCTATTTCTGTGCGCTCTGCCATAAATGTATATGATGTATTATAACAATAAAAAATCGAATTAGCAACACACAAAGCAGTAAAAATGCAATTCCATAGCCGAAAATATCACCAATTTTGTTATAAATCGTAGGTTTTTGACTGTCCGGAATAACCTGAACCTGCCCTACAGCATAAGATTTTGTAAAAGGCACTGCCATTTCTGTTATATTTCCATGGGAATCAATTATTGCAGTTTGACCAGAAACTGCACTTATTACTACAGGAACAGAATTTTCTACTGCACGGAATTTTGCCATTGCAAGATGCTGATACTGACACGATTCACTTGCCGACCACGAATCATTGGTAAGGCTAAAGAAACACCTTGCACCATTTTTATAAGCCTTTCTGCACAAATCCGGAAATGTATCTTCAAAACAAATTGGTGTATAAAAGGAAAGTCCACCTGTTTTTATAACCGAAATTTCTTCACCTTCATTCCAGAAAAACTTTACATTTTCAAGCAGTGCTTTATATATATGCGGCAAGTATTTTTCATAAGGAAACGATTCCGAAAAAGGAACAAGATGTATTTTTGAATAAACATAAGGTTCCGGCGGAATTACACTTGTCTTATGATCAAAAGTAAGCGACGAATTAAAATATTTTCTGTTGCTCCCATCACTATTCACAACAATGTGTTGATTTCCAATTACAAAAACAGGGCTTCTATTCTGAATATAATTTAATAAATATGATACAAGTTTTTTTCGTTCTGAATTTTCTGCCTGATTATAATAATACATGATAGAAGGAACGACTGCCGTCTCTGGCCAGATTACAAAATCAATATCAGGATTTATTTCAAGCGCTTCATCTGTAAGCGTTATAAGTCTTTGAACTGCTTCCCTGTAATTTTCAATTCCGGTTTCATTAGGATCATCATCATGCTGAACAGCAGCCACATTTACTGTTTTATAATTATAATTTTTCTTTAGCGCAAGGGAACCATAAATCAACATTGCAATAAATAAAACAACCCACAAACCGGATAATATAAAAGGCAGCTTTAAGGAAGTATTTTCAAGCAGACGTGCATTTTCGGAAACATAATTTACATAAGTTGCCCCATCATAATGTTTGTTATCCGAAATCATTTTATTAAGAATTATTTTTTTATCGCGGAATTTTGAAAGAAATGCAAACACTGCAACAGAGCTGAAAATTACAAATGCATTAAGGCCAAAAACTCCTACAAGCCTTAGACTTTGAATAATCAACGGCATATTCCATTGAGAATAAGCAGCTAACCCGTAATGAAAACCAAGGAAGCCTAAGGTTCTTAAATATTCAAAAGTACAGATTGCAAGATACTGAATAAGCCAGCTGTGTTTCTTAAAATACATTTCAATTACTTTTAACAAGGAACCGAACAAAGCCATGCCAATAAAAGCAATTATAAGTGAAATTTTTAAACACAAAGGATTGTAATTATATATCCAGTAAGCATACAGGCCTACAGAAAGAATTCCATATATTCCGCTGTATGCCCAGCAATTTTTTATTGTTGATTTTTTTATAAGAAAAAAATAAGGAACATACATTATCCAGGCAGTAAATGCAAAACCATGTTTTATCAGAGGATTTGGATTTGAAAAAGCAAAAAGTACTGCGCCGGCAAGAATAAAAAAACTACATTGCAGTATATTTTTTATAATTTTACTGAACATAAATTATTCTTTAATTCCCTTCCAGCTTTGAAAGCCGCTACATAGTGTTCTTCACTCGAGATTTTTTCACCAGTTTTAGGATTACGGGCATTTTTTCTACCCTTACGTAAACGAAGCTCAAAGGTACCAAACTGTCTTAATTCTATTGAATCTCCACGGCATAAAGCATTTTTTATTTCGACAAAAAGGCTGTCCAACACAAGATGAATCTCTTTTTTGGGTAAATTTGTGTTATGGTATATTTCTTCGACTAAATCTGCTTTGGTGATTTTTTGTGCCATATAAATATTATCGGCAAAAAAGCAAAAAAAAACCAGCCAGGTTATACCCGACTGGATTTCCAAAAATAAAAAATTAAGAAAAGTTATTTAGCTGCATTAAATGTAGCATTGAAAAGATTCATCATTCTTGACTTCTTGCGAGAAACAGCATTTCTTGTCAAAACGCCCTTACTGCGAGCACTGTCAAGTGCCTTCTGAAGAGTTTTATATTTTTCTTCAGCAAGCTTCTGATCCTTAGCCTGCACTGCTTCTACAAACTGTTTTGCGTAAGTTTTGCATTCACTTTTAATAGATTTATTATGAAGTCTGCGAACTTCGCTCTGTGCATGTCTCTTTTCTGCAGATGTTTGTTTGCCTGCCACTTGGTGACCCCCAAAAAAATATTAGTTAACTTCAGAAAAATATATCAAATATAAGATTTTGTGTCAATTACAAGAACAAAATCATGAAAAGCTACTCAGGGCATCCAAATTATAAAGGATTTAATTCCAATAATGAAAAAATGCTCCCAGGCGCCTTATGGATTAAAAACCGCAAGCACGCTTGCTACATGCTGGTGTGCCTTGTAATTATATACATGGCCGCTCACGCGGCCGCACACCAGAATGTTTTTTAATCCACAAGTCGCCTTCCGCATTTTTTCATGATTGATACTTAAAGGCATATAATGCGGATACCCTAATTGTACCAATTGGAAAAATACAGGCTACGGAGTGATAATTGGCGGGTGACTGCATCTGAGAATTTTTGGCGCATGCCATAAAAGAAATCCGAGGATTTACAAAGTAAACCGCAGGATTTCTTCCTAAAAAATTGCTCAGCCCGCAGGCGCACGCCAATTATCACGGGAGTAGCCTGTATTTTTCTATATTGATTCATTGAAAATCTGCTATCTTGACATAACACTTTTATTTATTTATTATACTAAAACGAATATTCGATTGGAGGCACATAATGGCTGGAGCTAGTAAAAACTCTCGTACTACTGTTGCAACACAAAAATTCATTTGCCCTGACTGTGGCGGCGAAATCATAATGAAAACTATTATGGAAAACGGCAGACTTAAGAATCAGGCAGAATGCCAGAAATGTAAACGTGTTGAAAGACGCCCTAAGGATTTTAAATAATACTTAAAATAAATATACATTTTTGGATAAAAGGAGTTGTTCCATGCGAGCGACTCCTTATTTTTTGTCTTTCGAAAGCCTAAGGAATCACACAACACTAACGTTCTGTCAACGGTTTCTTACGCCATTCTACAAGCTGCTGTTCTATAAGTGTTTTGGTTTCGTCTAAAACTGCCTGACACTCTTCTTTACCGTGGGGACATGGGAAAACTTTTAAAACCTTAAGACGATAGCTTCCTTTGTGAATATTCTTAAGAAGTCCTTTAAGATCTGCAATTCGCCAGCCACCGTCTACTGCACAAGCTACAACTGGAAGACCGCTTGCTTCTGTAAGAGTTCTGAAGCCGGCTGTATAAAACTTTCCTACATTTCCGTCGCGCGAGCGTGTTCCTTCAGGGAAAAGCACAGGCACAAGATTCTGTTCCTTTGAATGCTTACCAAAATCAGAAATAAGTTTTACAGAATCAAGAGGACGTACATTACGTGGAATAAGACAATGCTGCTGGGTCTTGAGCATTGGAGAAACAAGAGGTACACCTTTTCCAAGAGCATCTTTTGCAATAAAGCGGAGATCTACTTCAGGCATAAAACGCATAAAAGCCGGAATATCAAAAAGACTCTGATGATTACAGATAATCATAAACTGAGGCGGAAGATTTACTTTTGATTCTTCATAACCAAAGAACATAAACTGGTCAATTTTGTGAAGCACGTCAAAAACACCGACAGGAACTTTTTTTACACAAAAATCGGCCATTTTTTTAGCTGCTTTTTTAGAAAATGGATAAATAATTCCCAGAACAAGTGAATAAGGAATTAAAAAAAGACCTAAAAGAAAAAAAGTAATAAAATTACGCATGAATTTATTATAGCTTATTTCTAATCAAAAATAAACCGCTTTATGTGGCTGCACATTTCGTTCAAAGGCTCGTAAGCTTTTTTGCACTCAGGCATACTTTGAATAAAATTTGTACCGTATCGTTTTTCGTAAACGCGTCTGTCTAAAACAGTTACTACTCCCCTGTCATCTGAACGTCTTATAAGGCGACCTATTCCCTGACGGAATTTTATTACAGCTTCAGGAACACTAAGCTCCATAAAGGAATTTCCACCGCGTTTTTCTATTGCTTCTGAACGCGCTACAAAAACAGGATCGTTTGGTACAGTAAAAGGAAGCTTTACTATTATAACCTGACTTAGCGATTCGCCTGGAATATCTACGCCCTGCCAGAAGGAATCTGTTGCAAAAAGAACACTTTCATTATCATTTTTAAATTTTTCAAGAAGCTTTGCGTTGTCATCATCACCCTGCTTCATGATTAAGCCTGAAAAACCTTTTAGCATACAGACAGTTGTTCTATGTGCACTTTTTAAGGATTCATAAGAAGTAAAAAGAATCAGAGTTCTTCCCTGGGCTGCAGTTATAAGCTTTGGCACAGCCATTTCAATCCATTGCTGAAATTCAGGTCTGTCAGGAAGCGGTGCATCGTTAGGAACTACAAACAGCATGTTCTTTTCATAAGGAAACGGTGAATCAAAAGCTTTACATTCTACACGAGAAGGCTCTGTATACGAAACACCAGTTCTCCTGCACCAATAACGAAAATCTGTACCTGTACGCAGCGTTGCCGAAGTGCAGATTACAGAAGACATTTCTTCAAAAACACCTTCATTCATTAATGTTGAAATATCTAGCGGAGTTTCTGTCAAAATTACATATTCAGGATCTGCTTCCTGACGAACCATATCTGGCGGGAGCCGCTTTTTTTGAATCCAATAAACGTTATTTCGTTTTTCATCCCATTTTGTAAAGTTTTTAAGAAGGATTACATAATTATCAAGTCTTGAAAGAATTATTTTTGCTTCCCAGAAAGAAGGTATATCCTTATCTTCATCAGCTATACCTTCCATAATTACACGAACAAGATTTGTAAATTCACCAAGACTGTCGGCAAGAGCACCAACCGAAACAAGAAAAGGACCTGCCAGACGTGCACTTGCTTCATAAATACGCATAGTGTAATCATTTGCCATAAGATCCTTAGCAGCAAGCTCCAGATTCGTTAATGCAATTCTTATTTTATTCGTTAAATCATAAGCTTCTTGAACCCGATCTTCGTTATTAGAAAGAATTGCGATTGAAGAAAGATAACCATATTCTGAGGATTTTCTTTTGCGATACATCTGGAAAACAAGCTTATTTATTTTAAATCGATTCATGCTTTCGCTGAAAAAGCTTGTTGCGGCATTTTCTATGCCATGTGCTTCATCAAAAATTATTCTTCTATAAGGAGGAAGTACAGAAGCATCATTATAACCAGCGCCAGTCATTCTTGATTCAATATCTGCAAACAAAAGATGATGATTTACCACAATAAGATTTGAAGTGGCGGCTTCCTTTCTTACCTTCATTACATAGCATTCATTGAAAAAAGGACAGCGTTTTCCCATACAGGCATCGCTTTCTGAATTAACCTTTGTCCAGGCATTTTCGGAAGGCATAAATGTCATATCGCTTTTGGAACCGGTAGTTGTTGTTTCTTCCCAATCTGCAATCCGTTTGATTTCTTCTGTTTCATCTTCAAAAAGATCAAGCACCGATGATGTTTCCATAAGACGGCGCTTACAGATATAATTTTGACGACCTTTCATAAGGACAAACTTAATCTTTTTGCCGATTATTTTTTCTACAGCTGGAATATCTTTTTCGCATAGCTGCTGCTGAAGATTTATTGTACCTGTAGAAATGATTATTCTTTCTTTATTAGTTAGGGCCCATAAAACAGAAGGAATAAGATAAGCATAAGATTTGCCGACACCTGTTCCAGCTTCGAAAACACCAATTTTATTTTGATTAAAGGAATTTACAATATTTTTAAGAAGTGAAATCTGGACTGGACGCTCTTCGAACTGTTCTGATATTCTGGAAAGTTCTCCCCCATTTGAAATAAAGCTTCCAGCAGCTTCGCAGTCTATTTGCGTAAGTTCCTGAGAAACTTTGTTTTCATCTTCCAGATTTTTTTCCATCCCCACCACACTTAGAGAAAAAAAATGCTCACCATTAGGTGAGCATTTTTTACATCTCCTAGCAGAATTGAACTGCTGTTGTCGGGATGAAAACCCGATGTCCTAACCACTAGACGAAGGAGACATAATCAGTCGCAACTGATGGTGTATAATATAACAAATAAGTATTTTTTGGTCAATAGTCCAAAACCGAAAATCTGACATTTTACATAGACAAACCAAACTTTTTTGTAAGCTTATCCTGTAGTACTTTACAGTCTTCAAGCGGCATTCCAAGATTTATTGCATTATTCAAATCGTTCATCGATTTTTCATATTCCTGAATTTCGTAATATGCCATTGCACGTCGAAAATATGTATGTGCCTGAAATTCATTTATTTCAAGAGATTTTGAATAATTCTGTATTGCCCATTCATAATTTTTCTGAATAGCGCAAACTATTCCCTTATAATAATAAGTGCGGAAGGCTTTTGGATCATATTGCAAACTTATATCAAAATCCTGTAATGCGGCATCAAAATTGTTCATAGAAAAATATGCCATTCCTCTATGTTTACGGATAACAGCAATTACATTTTTGTCATTTGGATTTACAGCCTCAAGAATCTTAGAATAAATTGCAACAGCTTCTTCCAGATTTCCTGTATTATGATCATGGATAGCCCGCAAAAGCATTTCATCAATTGTTCCTGAAACAAAAGGTGTTATACGGCTTATATTTTCTTCCTGCTCCTTTGGCTTTTCGTCAAGGATGGAGTCTGCCATATCATAAAATGAATGACGTCGGTCTTCCAGTTCTTTTTGCAGCTTATTCTGATAATCACGAATTTCCTGAAAAGTAATATCTGCCAGGCTGAGCATTGCATTAAGGGATGCGAGCTTTCTTCGCAAAGGAATATCAAAGGGATTAAATTCTGTCTTGTAGATAAGTTCGTGTTCTACTTCGGCCCAGGCATCCTGTAAAATTGTTCTGATTTGAATTTCACAAACAAGATTTTCACCAAGTGGTTTTAAGCCTTCAAAAAGTTCAACAGGAGGCTTACATGAATCCGGGATTTTTATAAGTACATGGATTGACTCATAACCAAATTCGCTGAATTTTTTTTCAGCCCCTTTTACTTCAATTTCTTTTATTTCAAAAGTCTTTTTTATCTGCTCAAGCCCCAGCTGCATATCTTCCAGAAAGGCACAAATCATGCGGATTCCCATCATATCTGTAAGCAATACAAGAGAATCTGAATCCTTTGTTTCTTCCGGCTTTAAACGTAAGATTTTTTTATAATATGAATTAAAACTTTTTACACGACTTTTATAAGTTGGCTGGGCATTTAATTTTACTTCGGCGTGCAGAATATCGATTATATTTTCCATGACAATAGCAAAATATTCTGCATAAGATTCATAGAGCCTTTTAATTTCCGCCTTTGAAGGAATATTTGAATTGTTTTTCATTCTTTAATTATAAACTATATTGGGGATAATGCAATTATAAAAATGGATTGACATGGAACCCTCAGGGTTTTCGCATATGCCATTTTTATATAATGAGGAAGCCTTGAGGATTGCCACTAAAAAAACAGAGCGATTTGGGGTAAGGACATAAAAAAAAAGCACCTCCTGTTGTGGAAGTGCTTTTTTTATATATTAGAGCTTACTATTATTTAGCATCAGCAGACTGACCAGCATTGCGCTGAGCATTAGAATCAGAATCTTCGTACAAACTAGATACGAAATCTTCTTCTGCTGCTAACTTAGACTGTTCAAGGTAGCGGTTAACCTGCTTGTTACCAAACTTAGACATTTCAGCATTCTGGCGTGCAGCTTCCTTCTTTCCAATGATTCCCCAGAGGTCTTCATCAGCAATATCACGATCTGATGTAAGAAGAGCCTTGTCGTAAATAATCTTTACGTCTTTGAAATATCCGATGAAGTCTCCACCAATGTGAGCAGCATCACGTGTAATTTCAAAACCAGAGAACTTAACAAATGGAGTTCCTCTTGGATAGATTGGATAAACGCGGATTTCGCGGTTACGGATTTCAGAAATATACTGTGGGTTATTCCAGCGGAGTTCCTTCCAACCGTCAAAACCAAGATATCCCATGAAGTAGCGGCGATCTACACCATCATTGTCTGTAAGGTGTACATACAATCCGTGTGGGAAGTTCATACCCATTGTTGTTACTTTGATAGACTTGATTGTTCCAACATTCTTTACAACACCATATCCGCCTTCGAACAATGTCTTTTCGAAAGATGGATTCTGTGCAACGTTGAATGATGAAGCATCTTCGTCTTCGCTCAAAGCCTGTCTCTCGCCATTGTCACCTACAGTAGAAAGTGGTTCATATGCAGGAATATCAAAAGGAGGAACAATCTTAGCATTTGCATTTGAGTTCCATGAAGGGAATACAATGCGAACGCCCATTACGTTCTGTCCTGCGAACGGTACATCTGCAGATTCCTTTACCGGTGCAGCAACAACAGTTGAATCAGCCAAACTCTGAACTGTCTTTGCAGAAGAATTCAATGTAACTTCCCATTCTGGAAGAGACAAAGAAGTTCTCATAAGATCTTTCTGTTGCTTAGTAAATGTTGAACCAGCACTGATTGCGTAATCCATAGTTGTACGCTTATTCTGCTTTGCTACTACATTACCATCACTGTCAGTAAGTTCGTAGTCAGCATCCAACTGTGTAAAATCGATGAGCATAGCTTCTTCAGCAAAAGCAACGCCACCAACCAGCAGCATAGCAGCTGCAATTAAACCCAAAGTCTTCTTCATATTGAAGCTCCTTTTTTTTATACTAATTCGATGTAGCCTTGTATAATAAACTATTATCCAATAAGTATTTTATTTTGTCAACGCTTTTTTTTCTATTCAAAAGCATATTTTCCATCTACAAACACGCAAACTTCCTTAACGTTCCGGAAATTTCGCATTATATTTTGTTTAAGTAACTCAATACCATCGCGTATCTGAATTACGTTATGACCCATGTTTATAAGCTCTGCTGAAAGGTCAATATAAACAGTTTCATTCCTTTCGAAGCAGGAAATTACCTTTGTTCCAGGGGTAAAAAGGTACTTAGTACGCTCCTGTCCAGAACCAAGCACAAGCTCTTCTGCAAAATAATTAAGTGCCGATTTATTTGGATTTTCCTTTAAATATCTTGTTTCCAGAACATATTTTCCTTCATCAACACATGGAAAAATAAAAACATATTTTTTTCCGTAACCTTTTTTTATGTGCAGACCTAAAGAAATTATTAAACAAATAAGTACACAGGCAGCAGTAATATAAAATGGAATATATTTTTTAAAATCAATTTTCATTTGCCGAAGTAAATCCTTTTGAACGTTCAAAGTGTGTTATGAACGCTGCTATACCATTATATATTCCAAGGGCTGCTTTTTTCAAGTATGTATCATTATTCAAAAGAAGCGCTTCCTTTTCGTTTGAAACAAATCCAAGTTCAATAAGAACACTAGGCATGTTTGAATTTTTTACGACAAACCATTCTTCAGCTTTTATTCCCCTAGCCTTTGACTGTTCTCCTATCTGGCTCTGAAGTCCATCCATGATAAATTTTGCAATCATAATTGATTCTGTCGTATATTCTTCTTCGAGCATCGAATTCAAAATCGGGAATAAAGAAGTGTCGTCTGTTACAGTAGATTTATCAAGAACTGTACGTCGATAGCCAGGTGAAAGATACCATACTTCATAACCTGAAGATGTTTTATTCAACGAAGAATTAACATGAACAGAAATAAACAGAACTGCTTCATTTTCTTTGACCTTCACATTATTTGCGATTTCGGTACGTTCCTGAAGAGTAAGGAAAACATCTTTATCGCGTGTAAGAATTATCTGTTTATCCGGATATGCAGTTTTTAGACGTTCTCCAAGAAGTTTTGCAACCTTAAGATTTATATCTTTTTCCTGAATTGTAACATCCTTACCATTTATTTTATATGTTTTAAGTGCGCCTGGATCCTTTCCTCCATGGCCGGCATCAATAAGAATTGCCCCGACCTTGAACATAGTGGAATTATTTTCCTGAAAAAGAATATCTGCATCATTCATGAATTTTTGAGAAACATAAATCTTATTGTTTTTCAGCTCTGGTGCATCTGTAAGCGAAATACGGACACTGTCTAAAACAACAATCTGTTCATCCTTGCGGAACGTAATCTGATGCCCGTTTTTTTCGAGCATTCCTGTTTCGGCAAGCGAATCCCAGTAAAGCGTAATTCCTTTTTCCTTTGCTTTATCCATAAGGGAAATATCATTTGCGGCAAAAAGGCTTGAGACTAAAGAAAATAGCATTATCAATATTATATTTTTTCTCATATCAAAATCTCTTAATATTTTATTTTACTCCCTGCCCTTCGACAGGCTCAGGGACCACAATATTTGACTCAGGAACCACAATATTTGACTCAGGGACCGCAAGTTTAGTATCGGAATAATAAACAGCTCCCTGAATTCCGCCGCGTATTAAAGCCGACCAGAATTTCTTTGATTCAAGCTGTGGATGCTTAGGACGAAGAATATCAAATTTTCGGGCTGTTTCTTCAATAGTATTGTAATTCCAGTCTACAAGTGATTTATATTCATTTGTTTTAAGGAAATCTGGTATCTGCGAAAATATTTTAGAATCTGCAGCAATCGGAATCTTTAATTCTTTCAATTCTGAATCAGAAAGCTTTCCAAAAGCCGACGGCGGAAACTTTTCTTCATCAGGCTGTTCGGAATAATTTAAATAAGATTCTGTTTTCTTATTACCTGGTTCAAGTGTGATAAAAGTATTAGAAACTGCATCTTCTGCTGCTTTTATTGCGCTTTCTCTGTCATGACTTACAGCAATTATATTTCCACATTTTTCGACATTATTTCTTGGAAAATCTACTGAACTTCCTATACTTACAGTTGCACGCGGAAGAACATCAAAAACTGCTCTGTCTGTAAAATCACTTATATTTTCGATGTATTTTACTGTTCCAGGAATGCTCATCCAGGCACGCTCTGCAGAAGTTCTTACACAAGGCACTTCATAAAGTTCATATGGAGCTTCCAAATTTTTACATAGTTCTGAAGGAGTATATTCAATTTTTTGGGCTCTTTCTAAAAGCTCTTTTGGTTTATTTCCTGTTGCAATAAGGATTCCCTGCTTTGTAAGATTTAAATCAGAAGCATAAGGATATGTCCAGCCCGACATATAACCACCGGAAAGTCGTCCTGCAATTTCGCCAATCATCGGGCCTTTTGATGTATATTTTATATCTGCTTTTGCTGCTCCACAGGAAAGGCCTTCTGCTTTTGCTCCAAGTGCAAATACACTTATAAGCTCGTCATGCATTTTTTTATTGAGCACAGCAGGCATTGTATGTCCTACTTCTATAAAATATGGCTCATATTTTATGTGACGGATAGCAAAACCTGTTACTATAAACTTTCCATTATAAACAAGCGCATCAATAGAAAACTCCGGACCATCCATATATTCTTCTATAATTGCATAACCTGTTCGTGAACATTCTGTTGCGATTTTTACAGCAGGCAGAAATTCTTCTTTTGTTCGAACCATACGACAGCCGCGGGCACCCATATTATCAACTGGTTTTACAACAAGAGGAAGTGCCATAAGCTTTAGCGTTTTATCAAAAAGCTGCTCGTTTATATCATTTTTATCTGCACGTATAAATTTTGGAGACGGAATACCTTTTTCTTCAAAGCATTTTCGCATTTGAGTTTTTATACTTGCATTTGTTGCGGCTTCAAAACTATGCGCAGGAAGTCCAAGATTCTGACAGACATAACTTACGCTTGCAGAAAAATCTGTACCGGCTGTAAATACACCGGCAAGTCCTTCCGCAGAGGCTTTAAGTTTTTTACAAAGTTCTAATATTCCTTCTTTGTCTTTTAAGTCAATCTGAAAAAATTCATCGGCTAAAGGAATGGCAACTGCATTTTTATCTGCATCTACCACAATTGTGTGAAAGCCTGCTTCTTTCGCGCTAAGGATTGCAGGCTTTTGCATTAAACCTGCACCTAAAATTACTATATTCTGCATATTTATTTCCTAAACCTTGTGCTGTTTTTTACGGCAGTAAATTTCTACCGTATCGCCCAGCTGCATCATTCTTGAATATTTATCTATAAGATTCCATTTTAAGCTTCCCTTCTGAATATTATCTTTTTTTGCAGAAGGAAAACGTTCCGGATGATGACCGGTTGAAACAATCTTTATTACTTCAAAATCATATTTTTTAAGGATTTTCTGCGCACGACTTGGTTCCCAGATTGAAAAATGATCAATCGGACTTATTGTATAGAAATTATCTAAATCACTCTTTGCAGAAATTCCTTCGCCGGATGGAGTTGCAAAAGCAAAAACACCACCGTCTTTTACCATTGAAGAAACAGCAGAAAGCACAGAATCTAAATCCTTAAAATGCTCTATTACATACCACATTGAAACACAATCAAATTGCGATATTCCAAATTCTTTTTCGGGATCAAGTACAGGAAATGCACTGCAAGAGGCCGGAAAATGAAGATTATTTTTTACATAACGAATTGCATCTTCAGAAATATCTGTCCCAAAAGGATTAAGCCCTTGTTCTGCAGCGGCTGCAAGCGACGGTCCATAAGCACAGCCTATATCAAGATAGTTTTTTCCACCTGTGTTTTCTTCAAGTGTCTTCATAACCTGAATACGGCGATTACATTGAGCTTTGATTGAATCAAAATCTTCTTGATATGTTTTACCGTATTGCTTTTTATAATCTTCGAAGAAATAAGATTTTTTGTATTCCATTTCTTCTTCTGCTGTAAACGACATATAAACAATTCCGCAGGTTTTGCAGCGACGATAAGTTCTTCCGGCATTCCTTGAAATAATTACATCAGGCACATTTTCTTTTTCATTCTTTTCTACTGCTTTTCCACAAACAGGACAACTCATCCTTGAACCACAGGCAAGCTTTCGCAGATAAGAACCAAGTGATTTTTGTTGAAGGCTCATCTGCATCTTTGGATAAAGATTTTCTGACTCAAGTGCATTCTGCATTTTAATAGAATCTACTTTTCCCTGCGGAATGAACGCAAAATCATATTTTTGTGCAAGCCTTTCGTGGAGTTTTGTCGTTGCGGGCATAATAACAGCACAACCAGCAAAAGCAGCTTCAAAAGCTGTAAGCCCGTAGTGAGCTACAACAAGATCATATTCAAAAATCTTTTCGCGAAGATTTTCGATAGGCGGCACAAAATTAATATTTAAAATATCCCGGAATTTTTGAGGGTTACTTACAACTGCAGTAATCTGAGCACCAGGGAGTACCTTTGTAAGAGCCTGCGCAGATGGAAGTGTAAGTCCTGCAGGATCTTCTCCGCCTATGCAGACAAGAACTTTTTCTATATTCCGAGACCGGTCTTCCCTTACGTTTTTTGGTTTTATGATATAGCTGGTATCAAAAAGATTTGGAAGTCTTGAATAATCATAAGACGGAATAATATCCAATAGATAATCAGCATATTGAGTATAATCAGAGCCTTCATCAATACAAATAAGCTTGCGGCAGCCGGCAAAAAACTTTGCTTCTTTTTCTGTCATTCTAAAGCAATCTGTAATGATGACAGGACTATAAGTTTCGTCCGGCAGTTGATCTATTATTTGAGTTTCCAAAAGTCCCTTTTCTTTATACTCATTTATTATTTGTGTTGTTTCTGCCAGTGAACAATCCTGTGGAATATAAATAAAAGAATCTGTCTGTAAAGCAGCATTTAAACATCTGTGAAGATGACCAGTTCCCTGCCCTTTAGTTACAGATGGCACAAATATCATAGGATTTTCAACATAATCAGATTTACAGGCAGAAATTATCTGTTCTGTTGTATATGGTTCTGAAACAGCAATATTATCTGTAAGTTCTTTTGCTCCTCTAAGGTAATTTACTATACAGATTGCGCGAAGATAATCAGAAAATGTATCTATTGTTGTGCGTAAATCGGGATTATAAAATCTTGCCGGGGCCTGAATAAATTCACATTTAAAATTTTCTTTGTGGTTATACAAGGCTGGTCCAACATGCTCATGGTCATAAGGATTATCTGTAAGTTCTGAGGCTTTTAAAAGCGACTGCGCGCTGAATACTTCTACGCCGGAACCGTGAGGCAAGCCTGTATATGTAAGATAATCGCAAGGCTTTTTGCTTTTATTTCGTTCTTCAAAATCTTCTACACTCGCCTGAGCTGCTTCGTAAAACAAAAAAGGATTATCAGCTGTAGCACGAACAATTGTATCTACTTTAAGTGTTTTTATAAGGTCACAAAAGCGTTTAAGTACATCATTCAAATCACCGGCAAAACATTCAAAACCATTCTGTTTACAGATTGGCAGAAGAACCGGATAGGATTCTGAATCAGTTGCTACAAAATATTTATCGGCTTTAACCTTTTTCATTGAGTTTAAAACCCAGGTAAGCATAGGCTTTCCACCTAAAGGCTTTAACGCTTTAGAAGGAAGTCTTGATGAGGAAAGTCTGCATTGAACTATAACGGCTCTTTTTGTTTTCATTTTTCCGAATCGGGAGAAGCCCATTCCTTTATAAATGTCTGTAAATCTTTTTTGAAATGATATTTATTTTTTTCTACCCAGTTTTTAGCATCTTTAAATTGACGCTTTGCTTCGAGATAACCGCAGGAAGACCTGAACAAAAAAGATGGAAATGAAGATTTTTTGATATATCCCTGTTGAAGTTTATATTTTGGAACTTCATTTTTAAGATAATATTTCAGATAATCTTTATTTATTGTTCTGTCTTCGATAGGAGGCTCATCAATATAAGTAAATTGAAGCAGTGTCGTAAGCTTTGTTTCTTCTCCCCAGAGCCAGGAACGAACAGCAAGGTCAAGATTCTGCCAGTAAGGAGTTTCTATTGTATAATCAAAACCTCCAAGCTGAATAAACTTTTTTCTGTTATAAAGCGCTATATATTCCTTTGGATAAATTGTTTTTTTACCGTCAGTAACGAACGAAGAAGAATCTATTACAAAATGAGATTTTTCGGCACCAGGTGTAAAAAGTGTATAAAGACCATTTTTATTTTTATCCAGAAGTCGGGGAACAAGACAATAAATATTTTCGCCCGTAAGTCTGTCTGCAAGATTTGTAAGCACTACTCCGCTTGGAATATACAGATTATCGCGAAGAATAAGTACATAATCAGAATCAATTTCGTTCATTGCAAGATTTATAAGTTCGCCGTCAGAAGTTTTCTCCAGCGGAATTAAAAATTTAATTGCAGGAAACTTTTTTGAAATGTCTTCTGTCGAATAATTTGCACCCTGATTTTCTACCGAAATTATTGAGCGGAAATTACAGCCCAAAAGATTTTCAAAAACATTAAGCTTAAGATGACTTGCACCTGAATTAAGGAGAATTACAGAAATATTCAATGCATCGGGAGATTCATTAACCTTTCCCCCAAGAACAGTCATATTTATCTGATGTTCATCAAAAGTTGAAGGTATAAAACTCATCACAGCCTCCGCATTTTTTGCAATAATTTCCTTTTATATGATTTTCAAGCTCTCCATTATAATTTTTCCAGACAGAATCAATGCCCTGCTCAAAAACATTGCCTTTGATTTCTCCCAAAACACAGCTATAACACATAGGACTATCACCGTTATAAAGGATTGTCATATCGCGTCTTAAATGCCAGCAGATATTTCGTTCAAGCGGTGACAAATCTGCAGGCTCCTGATTTGGAAGAAATCCTGCAAAATTATTATGCTTCTGTATTATAAAATTGCCGTTGCTTGCATTTGATTTTTCTTTCCAGTAGCGGAAGAAGCTTTCCAGTTCTGCTTCGTTGTCATTCATTCTTACAAACTGCGGATAAACACAACCAGGGACAGCCTGTTCAAGCTTCTTCACATTTTCAACAGCAAGTTCAAGGCTAAATTCTGTACCACGAAGCTTTGAACATGTTTCCTTAGAAAAACCATCCATAGAAACAATTATCATGATTTTATTCCAGCCGTTTGTACGTTCCGGAGCTGCAGCTTCTATTTTTTTAAGTTCATCTGCAAAATTATCTGGAATTGAATTTCCATCTGCTTCTATAAATACAGAAAGTCCTGTATATGAAAGAATTTTTTCTATTATTTTAATTAAATCTGGATGATTAAAACATTCACCCCAGGCAGAAAGACCTATTACAGCTTCCCCTGAATAATCTGCGATCTGTTCTATAAGAGAAAATGCTTTTGCAGTATCCATAATGCCGGCAGCTCTTTCTGGAGAAACACCTTCGACATTCTGTAATTGACCAGGATACGGGCAATAAGAACATATTCCACGGCATTTTTGAGCCAACTGAAGGTTGTAAAAAGCAGGAACAGTTTTTAAGATTTCCGTTTTTTTTGCGGCAAGTTCAGAAAGTGCTGCAGCCGAAGAAGAATCTGCTCCGTTTTTAATAAGTTCATAAAGCTTCTGGCAGGAAATAAATGTTTCTTTTTTGCGACAGTCAAAGGCAAAACGGAAAAGTCTCCAGTCAACAGGAGCAAGAACAGTTTCTACTTCAAAGGAATTTATATCTGTTTTTATAAGGTCAAAAATACAGCTACGGGTAATTTTTTTAGAACCAACTTCAGCGGCTGTAGTTTTAGCAAGTTCTGCAAGGATTCCAAGTGTTCCTCTGTCTATTACAACTGGAGCAAAGCCTTCTGGATATCCTTCGGCAAAGGTATACTCGGCTTTATAGTCAAAATGAGTATCTAAAAGCTCATTTACAAGTGATTTATTCAAAAATGGACAGTCTGCAAAGGAAAAAATCAGGGAATCACTTTGAGTTTCACTGCAAATTGATGCAAGTTCACCAACAAGCTCCGAAATTGTTGAAAGCCCGTCAATTGTTTTAACAGGCATATCCAGAGAGGCAGCTGCATCTGAACAAAGCTCCTTTGCACTTTTTCCGTCAAAGGCTTTTAAATCTTCATAATTATTTTTTTCGTCAAATAAAACAACAATACTTTTCATCAACTTGTTTATCGGCAATTGGTTGAACAAGTTAATGGAATTAAGATAAAATAAACACTATGGAAAGCTTTGAAAAGCCGCAGGAACAAGTCTTTTCGGTTGCACAAATAACATCCTTCATTAAAGAAATACTGGAATCCTCGTTCAGGACTATAACTGTAGAAGGTGAAATCTCGAATTACAGGCCATCTTCATCAGGACATGTATATTTTACGCTTAAGGATAACACAGCACAGTTAAAAGCAGTTATTTTCCGCAGTTCGCTTTATGGCTTAAGTTTCAGGCCAAAAGACGGAGATAAAGTACGATGTACAGGAAGGCTTTCTGTTTATGAACCACAGGGAAGCTATCAACTTATAGTAAATAAAATGGAAGCAGCAGGCGCAGGTGATATTCTTGTAATGCTTGAACAACGAAAACAAAAGCTTGCACAGGAAGGACTTTTTGATTCCGCAAAAAAACGTGAGCTTCCCTATTTTCCAAAAACTATTGGTGTAGTAACAAGTCCTACAGGTGCTGCTATCCGCGACATTCTGCAGATTACTAAACGAAGGAACAAAAATATAAATGTAATTGTTTTTCCGGCACTTGTTCAGGGAGAAGGTGCAGCACAAAATATTGCCAGAATGATTGAAATTGCAAATTATTATAAGCTCTGCGATGTTTTGATTGTTGGCAGGGGTGGCGGTTCACTGGAAGATCTGCTTCCATTCAGCGAGGAAATTGTTGTCCGGGCAGTTGCAGCTTCCCAAATACCGACAATTTCTGCTGTTGGCCACGAAATTGACTGGGCATTAAGTGATTATGCAGCAGATAAACGAGCAGCAACACCTTCGGCAGCAGCAGAACTTGCAGTACCTCTTTTGAGCGATATTACACAGAACATTGTTGATTACCGCACAGACCTTTATAATTCAATAAAGCAGAAAATTGATGAAAAACGACTGATTATAAAGGGCTTTGATCCGTCTTCGCTTGAAATAAGATTCAGAAATATACAACAGCCGCTCTTGAACAGGTTTGATAATGCTAAAACAGGTCTAAAAGAAGGTCTTTTGCAAAAAATCAAAGATTACAGAATAACAATTCAAAATTGTCGTACTATTCTGGAAAATGCAAGCCCAGAAACAATATTTAAACGCGGTTATTCAATGGTAACCGATGAAAACGGAAATATAATTAGAGCTTCCGCACAGGTAAAGGTTGGTTCAACACTAACAATTACACCAGCGGAAGGAAAGATAAAGGCAAAAGTGGAGGAAACAATATGAACAGTTTTGAAGCAAACCTTTCTAAGCTTGAACAGCTTACAGCTGATATAAAACGAAACGACATTTCGCTCGAAGACGCACTTAAAGATTTTGAAGAAGGAATAAAACTTGCTTCGGGGATGGAAAAACAGCTTGACGAAATAGAAGGAAAGGTTCAGATTCTGATGAATGAACCAAATCCTATGGACAGCGAAAATAAACCTCAATTAGATGATTTTGCAGAACAGGGTGAAATAAACGGAACAAGAAGATGAGCCAGCAGAATCCAGTACGTACCTTAAATGCAGAAGTTGCTCGAAAAATTGCAGCCGGTGAAGTAATTGACCGGCCAAATGCTGTTGTACGCGAGCTTATGGATAACGCTGTAGACTCTGGAGCGACACAGATAACTGTAGAAATTGCCGGTGGAGGAATTGATAAAATCCGTGTAAACGACAATGGCTGCGGAATGACAAAGGAAGATTTGCAGAATTGTGCACGCCCCCATGCAACAAGCAAAATTGCAACTGAAACAGATTTATTAAATCTTTCTACACTTGGTTTTAGAGGCGAAGCACTTGCTTCTATTGCCGCAGTTGCACGTCTTAGCATAACAAGCGGCGGCTGGAAAATGCGTGCAAGCATTACAGAAGACCACATAATTGAACCTACCTCGCCTACAGCAGGCACAATTGTTCAATCAGAAGGACTTTTTGAAAATTTCCCGGCAAGAAGGCAATTCCTTAAACGTGCCGCTACCGAAGGACTTATGTGCCGGAATACTTTTATAGAAAAGGCAATTGCACGTCCAGATATTTCTTTCCGTTTTATAAGTGACGGAGAAGTTAAGCTTGATTTACCTGCCGGTCAGACATTAAGAGACAGATTTGTAGACTCAAACAGATATGAATATGACAAGCAGCTTTTTTATGAAGTAAAAGGTGCTGCTTCCGGTTCCAATCCTGACTGGAAATTTAGTGTAATAATTGGAGAACCTGCAGTAAGCCGTTCAAACAAAAAAGATATTTTTATTTATGCAAATGGAAGACGCATTCAGGAGTACTCCCTTGTTCAGGCTGTAGAATATGGGGGTCAAGGCTTTTTCCCTAACGGCACCTACCCTGTTGCCTGTGTATTTATAGAAATAAATCCTACAAAAATTGATTTTAATATTCATCCGGCAAAGAAAGAAGCACGCTTTTATGATATTTCTGAGCTGCATCATGCGATAAGCTCTTCTTTGCGGGCGTTTTTTCATAATTATACGTATCAGAATTTTATAAATGACAAGCCGGCTGATGACCCGAATAATTATAACCCGTCATCATTAGAAATGAAGCAATCGGATTCCCCGCGGTCCCTGAGCTTGTCGAAGGGGTCACAGGGTACCTATGAAAGACATATTTCTTACAAGCCATCTTCTGGAACATATACTTCTCTTAATCACTCAAACACCCGTGAAATCCATGATTTTCGTTCACAATATCTTACTAATTCACTTGTTGAACAGGCACTTTCTTCTGCCTCACCTGATTTTATTCCAGAACAAAAAAAAATTGACAAAATAAGATATATTGGAGCAGCACTTGGCACTTTTCTGCTTGCAGAAAAAGGCACAAACCTTTATATAATTGATCAGCACGCCGCACATGAACGAATTCTTTTTGATAAAATAATGTCAAATCAAGGTGGAAGGCAGCAGCTTTTAATTCCTTACAAAATCAGGACAGAATCAAAAAGTCAGGATAATCAGCTTGAAAAACTAAAGGAAAGACTTGATGCAATAGGTTTTGAAGCAGAAAAAAAAGAAGACGGCTACTGGGAAATTAATTCTATACCAGAACGATGGACTGGAACAGAATATGATTTCCGTGCACTTATATTTGTAAAGAATGTTGACCCGGAACAGATAATCCGTTCTGTTGCAGCAATGACAGCATGTAAAGCAGCAGTAAAAGACGGATATGTTCTTGATGATGAAACAGCTGCAAAGCTGGTGGAAGAGGCATTTAGGCTGGAAGATCCGCATTGTCCGCACGGAAGACCAATTTATACTGTAATATCGAGGGCAAAATTGTTTGAATTAGTTAAGAGAACTTAAAAGCCCCGCAACTTCCTTTGCTTTATACGAAGGATTCTTTTCCTGGACAAAAATCAGATACTTTTCGGCGTTTGCATTATCGTTTACCTGCATGCAGACTTTTGCGAGTTCGATATATGCATCCCAGTTTTCTTTATCTGTTTTCAAAAGATCTGTGTATGTTGATTTTGCATAATCGTATTCGCCGGCCTGAGCGTATGCTTTTGCAAGATTTGCTCTGATTGCATTATTTTTTGAATCAAGTGTAAGTGCATTCTGATAAAACTTTATTGCGTTGGCATAATCTTCTTTTAAAAGATAAGCTTTTCCAAGATTATTGTTTGCTTCTATATTTTTGCTGTCTTTGTTATAAACCTGTGTAAACAGACTTATTGCAGTATCAACAACAGGAGGATCCAGTTCAAGGTACATTACACCAAGATTTATTTTTGTCTTTATGTGATCAGGAACAAGCTTTAATACTTCCAGATAAAGCGGAATTGCATCATCTGTTTTTCCCTGATTATCTAAAATAAGTGCATAGTTATAGACAATATTTGCTTTTGAATTATCGTTTTTAAGATAATCCTTTCCTTCATACGCTTCACGTGCATATTTTTCGGCATCGGCAACCTTTCCTGCATCAAACATTACGTTTGAAAGATTGTACTTTGTGTTTGTCATTGTTTCACCAGGAGAAAGCATTGTAAGAGCACGTTTATAGCTTTCTTCTGCTTCTTCATATTTTCCAGCCTGACGGTAAACGCTTCCAAGCTCCATTGCAGCCTGAACATTTATATTATTAATCTTTAATACAGATTTATATGCATCTATTGCCCCGGAATAATCGCCTCTATCAGAAAGAATACGTGCTTCTTCCAGATATGCTTTTTCATGTCTGTTATCAATATCAATTGTTTTACGGAATGCTGCAAGCGCGGCTGTATCATTTTTAAGCTTTTTCTGAGTAAGTCCAAGATTGTAACGGCTTGGTGCAAAATCACTTTTTAGGTCACAAGATTTTGTAAAAGAAGAGGCTGCTTCGCTATATTTTCCCAAAGTGTATTGAATTTTACCAAGGTTATACCAGTAAAGATAATTATTCGGGTCATATTCAACAGCAGCTTTCATTTCTTTAAGAGCTGTATCGTAATCCTTATTATCAAGCGCATTTTGCGCAATAATATAATGTGCTCCGGCATCCTTAGGGTCGGATTCGATTGCTTTACGGGCCATTGATACGGCATTATTCATAAGCTGTGCTTTCTTTTCGGGATCTGTTGCTTTTTGGGCTGCATCATACAAAGATTGTGAAACTTCTGATTCCTTTGAAGACTGGAAGCTTTTTCCTGCCCCGGAAGGTATAATGCTATCTGCCATATTAAAATGCTTCATAGCTTCTTCGATATTACCCATAGCAAGAGCTGTCTGTCCCTGCTGAATTTCACTGTTTACAGCATCAATCTGCTTTTTAAGCTCGGCATTTTTCTTTGCAAGAGCTTCTTCTTCGGCCTTACGCTTTTCTTCCTGCTTACGTTTTTGTTCTGCAGCAGCTTCTTCCTCGGCTTTTTTCTGTGCAGCTTCGGCCTGCTGTTCTGCAATACGTTTTTCTTCTGCAAGCTTCTGATTTTCCTGCATTTTCATCAGGCTTTCCATTGCGCGACGGTTTTCTTCTGCCTGTTTATTTGATTCTTCAAGAGCAGACTGCATTGATGAAAGAGAATCCTGCATAGCACTTGAAATACCAGAAGTATCAAGGTCTATTTTTAGATTATCAGGAATAAGACTTGAATTCTGATTATTTGTTGAATTCCCATCATAAAGATTAGTTGTATTTCCGCCATTTTCTGCAGCTTCTTTTTTCATATCAAGTATGGAATTCCAAAGCGCCCATACTTCATCATCATCACCATGCTTTTCAAGATAATCATCAAGCTTGTTTAAAGCCCTGTCATATTCACCACGTTCTGCATAAGTTCGTGCAAGATTACATACATTTGTCCTTGTTCCAGAGCCTTTTTTATTTACACAGCCTGCAATACCAGCCAAAAGAAAAATAATTAAGGCTGCAGCGGCACATATAATTATAATAAGTCGTTTCTTTCGTTTATCCATAAGTTGCTCCCTGATTTATTAGTCAAGCTCAGATTCAAAATCGTAATTAATTAAATCTTCTGTTCCCGATGTCATATTTGTTGAATCTGTATTTTGCAGAGAATTTGCTACATCTTCAAGCAGTTTTCGCCTTCTTTCTGCTTCTTCTGCCCTGCGTTCTTCTGCGACACGATCTTCTTCTGCCTTACGTTCAGCTTCAATTCTTTCTTCCTCTTCCTTCTGGCGGGCAAGTTCTTCGGCCATACGCTTTTCCTCTTCGGCAAGCCGGGCTTCTTCTTCGGCACGAACCCTTTCTTCCTCCTGCTGACGTTCCATTTCCATTTTAAGCAGGCTTATAATTGCTTCAAGCTTTGGACGTTGTGGATCATCAGGTTCCATAACTATATAACGCTCGTAATCGGCAATAGTTTCAGGATATTTTTGAGCCATAAGATAGGAATTACCTCTATTTAATAGTGCCTGTGTATATTTTGGGTCAGCAGAAAGTGTTAATGAAAAGCTCTTGGCTGCATTCTCATAATCACCCATAGCAAAATAAGCATTTCCCTGATTATAGGAAAGGATTTTTTTGTTTGTTGCAGGAACCTTCAATCCTCTGGCAAATGCATCAATAGAATTCAGATAATCACCAGTCTGATAATATGCAAGACCAAGATAATTATATGCGGCAGAAGAAGCCGTTCCATTTTTTATTTCTTCTTCAAGAAAAAGCGTAGCTTCGGCAGGTCTGTTACTCTTAAAAAGTTTTTCTCCTTCTGACTCTGCAGACAAAATACCTGTCAATGAACAAAAAAAACATAAAAAGACTGTATAAACTGTAAGATGTCTTCTATTCATAAGCAAACCCCTTTGACATAAGGATTTAAATTTAATATTCTTATTATCGGTTCTATATAATTTTACTAAAATTTTTTCCTAATTGAAATAATCAGGAGGAAGCCATGAGTTCATTTGCCATTGTTGCAATCGTTGTTCTGGCTATATTTATAACAGGTCTGCTTGTCTTCATAATTAAGGGTGCAGTTACGCCAAAAAAAGTAGACTCAATGCCAAAATTAATCAAACAGGGAAAAACACAGAACGCAATCAAAATGGCAAAACAGATTCTTGCAAAGGATCCAAAAAATTATATAGCACATTACTATCTTGGAAAAGCATATCTGAAGGAAAATAAACCTGAACTTGCGATAATCGAATATAAACTTGTAAACGAAAACGCACTTTTTGGCCCTCAGCTTGATGAACTTTCATTCAGACAGGAATTTGCACAGCTTTTGATGAAATATAATCAGCAGGAAGAAGCCCTTAAGAACTATCTTCTTCTTACAAAGCTTGATCCAAAAAATGCAGAAAACTTTTTTAATGTCGGTTATCTTTACGAACAGTGCAACAGATATGATATTGCAATGGGCTTTATGCAGAAGGCTGTAATGCTTAATTCACGCCACGCAAAGGCACATGCAGAAATAGGTCTTATGCACTACAGAACAAAGAATTTTGGCGAAGCAAAAAAAGAAATTGATATTGCAATAAAGCTTAGCCCAGAAACTTATTCTTCATATTATTATCTTGGTAAAATTGAAAAAGATGCAAAAGACCTTGCGGCAGCCATAAAATCTTTTGAAAAGGCACAACGTGACCCGGAAATTAAGCAGAAAGCAATAATTGAGCACGGCTCCTGCTTTATGCTTGCAAACCGTTTTGATAATGCCGCAATGGATTTTCAGCGTGCAATTGAACTTGATAAAGAAAATCTTAACGGTGAAACACTTTATGCCCGTTATTTTCTTGCCACCTGTTACGAAAAAAGCCGTAAAATTGATAAAGCTATTGAACAGTGGGAACAGATTTATAAGCGTAACAAAACTTTCCGTGATGTTTCTGCAAAACTCTCTGAATATAAAGACCTTCAGGCAAATGATTACCTTAAGGATTATCTGACCTGCAGCAACGAAGAATTCATCATGATCTGTAAAAATACAGTAGAAAAAGCAATTAAACACCAGATTCTTTCATGTGATTCTAAAAAATGGGGCTGTCAGATTACAGGTGTAGATAAAGCAACAGAAGGCTGGAGAAATATGCGTAAGCAGACAACAATGTTCCGCTTTTTCCGCGAGCCTGATCCTATAGAAGATGATATTGTCCGCGAAACCCTTGATACAATGAAAACGCTCAACTGCCAGAAAGGTTATCTTTTTTCATCTTCGGGCTATTCAAATACAAGCAAACATTTTGCCGAAGGCCGTCCTATAGAGCTTATAGATAAAACAAAGCTTGAAAATATTCTTTCAAAAGCAGGATCTTCAGAAGAATAATGAAAATCCTGTGCCTTTCGGATTATGTAGACCCTCTCATTTATAATCAGAATCTCCGCCAGACCTTTGGCGATGTCGATTTAATCTTATGCGCAGGTGATTTACCGCTTGATTACATTGACTTTGTAGTCACAATGCTAAACAAACCCACTTATTTTATTTTTGGAAATCACAATCTTAATGATTTTGCTTATTACCATAAATCAGCAAGAAACATGCAGGGAGCACAGCCTGACTATAATAGACAGGAAAACTTTGGCCACGGCGGTACATACGCTGGTTTTAAGGTAATTACAGATAAAAGCCTTTGCTTTACAGATCCGGCAACTGGAAATAAAACTCCCCTTCTTATTGCAGGTATTTCGGGTTCCCTTCAATATAACAAGGGACTAAATCAATATACAGAACGCCAGATGAAACGCAGGCTCAGGCGTCTTATTCCATCGCTTATAATCAATAAAATAAAATACGGCAGATATCTTGATATTCTGCTTACTCATGCTTCTCCGCGTCATATTCATGATAAGGAAGATCCATGTCACAAGGGATTTGAATGCTTTAACTGGTTTATAAATAAATTTAAGCCTTCATATCTTGTTCATGGTCATATTCATATCTATGATGCAAGAGAAAATCGAATAACAAAAACAGGAGATACAACAGTTGTAAATGCATATGCACACTGGCTTATTGAATTTCCGCAGACAGAAGGAACACAACAATGAATCTTATAGATAGAACAGCAGAAGAAGATTTTTCAAAGGCTAGAAATAAGGCACTTTTTAATGAAATTCAGCATTTCCTTACACCAGAAGAGGTTTCTCTTATCTCTTTGAATGATGTAAAACAGCTTTTAAAACCAACTGCAGAGACATACGTAGGAATGAAAGTTATTCCTATTGACAAAGTTGTTGGCAGCGAAGGTCGTTATAATGATTTTGATAATCATTTCTTTCCTAAAAGCTCACATCTTCGCAACAGATGGCAGCATGTAGACGAAGCCGCAATTAAAGATATAATTCTTCCTCCAATAAAGGTTTATGAAATTTCGGGTCTTTATTTTGTACGAGACGGAAATCACAGGGTTTCTGTTGCAAAATCGCGCGGAACAGAGTTTATTGATGCAGAAGTTGTTTCTTTACAAAGCGAAATAAAGCTTAACAAACCCGAAAACATGCCGGACATCATAAAGCAGATTATTTACTACGAAAAGCGCGTTTTTTACAGCGAAACAAACTTTGGCGATATAACAGACTACTGGTGTCTTGATTTTACACGAACAGGACGCTATGACGTCATTTATAATCATATTCTTACGCATAAATACTATCTTAATCAGGGAAAAGATGAAGAAGTTTCAATGGAAGACGCCATTCTTTCCTGGTTTAACACAGTTTATCTGCCGATTGTTACTTCTGTCCGCAAATGTCATATACTTCACAAGTTCCCGAAAAGAACTTTGGCCGACATGTATGTATGGATTGTGCGCTACTGGGACTCATTAAAGCATTCTTTTGGCGATAACATTCCTATAGACAGAGCCGTCCAGGATTTTGGAAAGTATTATCACATTCCTTTCTTTAAAAGAATCAAAAATTCTTTCGAAAGATTGATTTTACGACGGGCAATTTCTGCAAATTCTGCCGATAATTATATAAAACTTGACGATTGAAAATTTCAATGTTAAAATTGAAAGACACAGGAGTAAAAATGGGTTCCATAGACAATTACATTGGGGTGCCGCTGTTAGTCGCAGCAGGACTTGGTGTACTAGTGTTTCTATTCCTTCTTATAATGAAGCTTAGAAATACCGCAAAAGTTAGTTTTACTTTTTTTATAGTTACGGGTATTCTTGTCGCATGCTCCGTATTTTCGTTTTTTGACCAGCATTTCATTTATTTTGTTTTCGCAGTCATCCTCGCAGAATTCATAACCCTTCCATATCTGGTTATAAAAGCTTTTGACAATCCAGAAAAGCGTGAAAAGAAAAAGGCAGAAAAACGAATTGCAGAACAGAATGCTGCTATTGAAAACAGTGACTTTGTAAAAAATGTTATTGCCGAGCTCGAAGCAAAGAACAAGAGGCTTCTTGAAGTAAATAAAACACTTGTTTCTCAGGTTTCTTCTTTCTTCTCCCGCGATAATTCTATGGAAAACTTCCTTGATTACTGTAACAAGATGATGACCGAAAAAATCGGTGCAGACGGTTGTGTTATCCTTGTCGGCGATGATTATGATAACACTCTTGCAGTAAAATCACTTATGGGATCTTTCCCTCCTCCATATAAACTTCCTGATGATTTGCCGCATAAGCCATTAAGAGTAGAAACGAACCTTCGTTTTGCTCAATTCCCGCTTCAGGATAATATTTTTGGAACAATTTTTACAAACGGAGAACCTGTTCTTATTACTGATTCTATTAAGGATCCTCTTGTATATCAGAATGGACCTGAAGAATTCCTTAAATGTGGAAGTTATATATTTGTTCCAATTAAACAGCAGGAAAGAGCCCTTGGTCTTATTGGTCTTTCACGTCTTCCTGCTAATGAAAAATTCACTAAAGATGATTTTGATACAGCAGTTATTCTTGCAGATGCAGTTTCTACTGCTATTACACCTCTTTACAGTTTCCTTGCTTATGCAGAGCATGCAGAACTCAGTAAGGACGGTACAATCGCTTCTAAGTATCAGAAGGATCTTCTTCCTGCAAAGCTCCCTGTTATTCCAAATGTTTCTATAGGCTGCTTCTCTAATACTCTGGAAGGTGTCTGCGGTGATTATTATGATGTAATTGCTTCACGCAAAGACAGAATCTCTTTTGTTATGGCAGACGTTGCTGGAAAAGGTATGAATTCGCTTGTCGTAATGATTATGATACGCGCAATTTTACGTCTTACTGTTAATACAGAACAGACAGCAGCTACAATCCTTTCCTGGGCAAACAGAGGCATTTGTATAGATAGTGCCAAGATTGACCATTTTGCAAGTGTAGCTCTTATCAACTTTAACAGCACAAACAATAAAGCACAGATTGCTACTTGTGGAAACAATCCTGTATTCCTTTATTCAGCTGCCGATGGTTCTTTCAAACAGCTTACTACTCCAAGTGAACCTATGGGTGTAGAAAAAAATACTGTTTATACAGATATTGATGTTTCTCTTTCATCAGGAGATATTCTTGTTACTTGTACTGATGGTTTACTTGAATCTCTTAATGAAAATAGTGTACAATATGCTTCTGAAAACCTAAAGAAAGTAATATTGAAGAATAAGAGTGCCGGTGCAAAGGATATTTCAAGTCGTGTTAAAGATGATTTGAAAAAATACTGCGGAAACGCACAACAATACGATGATCAGAGTATTCTGGTTATTAAAATCCAATAAAACAGGAAAGGAGCTTCTTTATGGAACTTAAAATACGTAAGAATGGAGATGTTTACATCATCGATGTTACAGGCGAAATGGATCTTTACAACTCTTACAAGTTAAAAGAACTTGTTATGAAGATGCTTGAAAAGAACGTTAAAAACTTTGTAATTAATCTTGAACAGGTTGACTACATCGACTCGTCTGGAATTGGAGCTTTGATTTACATCTGCTCTACCATCAAAAAGATGAATCTTAAACTTGCCATCTCTAACATTCATGGTTCGGTTAAGAAAGTTATCGAGCTTACCAAGCTTATGGGTTACTTCCCTATTGCGAATAGCGTTGAGGAAGGCCTTCTTATGGTGAAAGAGTAATCAGTTTTTTTTGCAGAAACACAAAATCTGATTTTTTACGGGAGGATCAGGTTTTTTAAGGAGGAATCTCGTGGCTCAGGACATTAAAGAACTACGCTCGGACGAAAATGATCCGTTATTTGACAAAACAAACATGCTTAAGAAGGAGTTTCCGTCTGACTTTAGACAAATACGATATTTTACACTTTTAATTGTACAATCAGCTCCTACAGAAATTAAAGAGCTTAACCTTCTTGAACAACAGATTAGTGAAGTTATTAAGAACGCTGTAAAACATGGAAACCACTGTGACATTAATAAGAAAGTAACAGTATGGTATTCTTTCAGCCCAACTCACGCTCATATTATCGTACAGGACGAAGGTGAAGGATTCCAGGATCTTGAAAAATGGAATGAATTCAACAAGAAACGTCTTGAATGTCTTCACAACAATGATTTTATGCAGCTTGCAGATTATGTTTCATTCCGTACAAAGGAATCTGACAGTCAGGATGGTGGTAACGCACTTTTCGCAGCACTTGAATATTGGAATGGTGGTTTTGTATACAACGGCAAAAGAAATGCTGTAGCAATGCTTAAGAAGTATCAGCAGAAATACAAGAACATCAATCACGACGGCGAATAAAAATCATTGAATGAAAAAAGGCACATTCTTTGTGCCTTTATTTCTATGTTTTTTTGTTTCTCGTTATAGAATCAATTAATTCAATTTCAATTTTATAAAGTCTAAAAAGTTGTTATTACACAAAATAGTAATTTTTTTAGACTTTTTTTTATAAATGAAGAAGTTTTTATATTTTTGTATTATTTCAATAATCCTCACAACGTTCGTTTCCTGCGGATTCGCCGATGACCCTGAAATTTTACTTGACAACGACTGGGTTTATTCAGAAAACGGACTTTTCTGGAAGCCTGTTGAAGTTTCTCAATTTTCAAAGCTTTCAAAACTTCTTCAGGAACGAAAGGGTGAACTTCTTTTAAAAACATATTTTACAATTCCTTCTGAACTTAGAAATCAACATCTTATGGTTTTTCTTGGAAACATTAAGATTGCCAGCGAAGTTTATCTTAACGGTTCTTCAATAGGTTCACGAGGCTTTTTTGAACCTTCCCCCTTCTCTGTCGGAGGCCGTTCCAGTACTTATGTTCTTTCTCCCGATTTATATGACGAAAAAGGAAGGAATGAATTAATTGTAAGAGTTTATATTGATGGTGAAGGAAAAATAAGTACAATACCTTTTATTTCGACACAAAATAAAGTAACAGCAAAACAGCAGACTTATGACTTTTTTAATTCAAAGCTTCATCTAATCTGCTCCTGCATGATGTTTATCATTGCGATAATGTACTTTACTGTTTTTTGTTTAAGACGTTCCGAAAAGCAATATCTTTCTTTTGGTTTTATGAATTTATTTTCATCATTGTTTATGGTTTCACTTTGTGTCGGTGAATTCCCAATTATTTATCAATATCCATTTTCATATCTTCTTTTTCAAAAATTATTCCGTGGAATTGCAGCATCCTTTTCAAGTTTTTTTGCAGTTTCTTTTATGAGGGACAATCTTGAAGTAAATGAATCTTTACCTCGTAAAGTATACCGCTCTGCAATTACAATTGGTCCATGTTTTTTTATATTATTTACACAAAATCTTCATGATTTCTTTTTCTATCTTGGTATAAGTTATGTTGCCGTTTTGCTTCATATGCTTTATGCAGTACACTTTATTATTATTCAGATTATACGTAAAAATAAAAAAGTTATAAGTTTACTTCTTGGTTTTGTACCGGTTCTGGTATCAATTCTTATAACAGGTATAATTTATTTTATCAAGCAAAAGATTTACACTCTTATAATCGTATTCGGCTGGCAAATTGTAGTTTTTGTTTTCCTTGCTTTACTTATAATAAATTTTGCAGCAATGACAAATAGAGTAGATTTTCTCAATTCAAATCTTGAAAAGCTTGTACAAAGCAGGACAGAAGATTTAACAAGAGCTAATACAACTCTTGAAGAAACTAACAGTCATTTGAAGTATGAAATTGAACGTGCAGATAAGGAAATTGAACTTGCTTCGTTTGTACAGCAAAGCTTCTATAATTTAAGACTTCCTGATTTTAAGAACTTTGAAGTCGGTTATTATAATAAACCTATGGCTGGTGTTTCCGGTGACTTATACGACTTTTATTTTACAAAAGATGTCCTTGAAGGCTTTGGTCTTTTTGATGTTTCTGGTCATGGTATTTCTTCGGGACTTGTTACAATGCTTGTTAAGAATATTATCAATGATGAATTCTTTAAAGGTAAAAAGCTTAAGCTTGAAGATGTAATGAGCATTACAAACGATAGAATTATTACACAAAAAGGTAATGTAGAAAATTATCTTACTGGAGTTCTTGCGCGTGTAAATGGAAATAATATTGAAATTGTAAATGCTGGACATCCTCAAATTATGCATTACAAGAAAAAAGACAACAAAATTGAACTCATAAAACGCGGTGAATCAAGCGAATCTAGTGTTATTGGTATTTCTGATTTCCCTGTAAATTTTGAATGTGTTACAACAACTGTAGAAAAAGGTGATTTACTGCTGCTCTATACAGATGGTTTAACAGAAACTATGAATCGCAATAGAGAGGAATTTGGTGTTGACCGCCTTAGAAGAACCTTCCTCAAAAACTCTGATCATCCGATTGCAGAGCAGATTCAACTTATTGTTGATGAAGCAAGGACTTTTGCAAATCGGGCCAAAATTACCGATGACGTTACTCTTGTTATATTAAAGAAAAAATAATGAGTAAAAACCACCGGTGTCTTTGTTTGTACAGCTAATTGTCAAAAAAATCAAAAGTAATTGTTCATTTTTAATATTTATTGACGATTCAGAATAAATATATTATATTAGCATACACAAAGGGGGTGTCCCGGTTTCGACGGGATCGCGAAATCTTGTACTGCAAGTAGGAGTGAAGGTTCCTTAAACTGACAAACAAATAACTGCAATTTTCGCAAGAAAAGAAGAAGAAGCTGAAGAAGTTTCTTCTGCAGAAGCACTCGCTGCATAGCAGTGCAGGAACTCCTTGGGCTCTGTTCCGCGTTTGAGGATGT
>JAGCTZ010000122.1 GCA_017963165.1 Treponema sp. | reverse complement strand
CTGTCAAGATACTGTGTAAGGTCAAGCTGTTTAGCAGCTTCACGAACACGGCGGTCAATTTCAGCCTTATCCATCTTGCGGATCTTAAGACCGAATGCCATGTTATCATATACAGTCATATGTGGGTAAAGAGCATAGTTCTGGAATACCATGGCGATATCACGATCCTTAGGAGGAACGTCGTTCATTTCAACACCGTCGATGAACAATTTACCATCAGTGATGTCTTCCAAACCAGCAATCATGCGGAGAGTTGTTGACTTACCGCATCCAGAAGGACCTACGAATACGCAGAATTCCTTGTCTTCAATAGTGATATTAGCATTGCTTACAGCACGAACACCGCCGTCGTAAACCTTACCAATACCCTTAAGTTCTACCTTTGCCATTTAATTGGCCTCCTTAGTCGATTCAGATTATCTGAACCTAGGGTTATATTATAATATTTAATTTTACGCCATAAAAAAGGAATAGTCAAATGAAAAAAGTGTAAAAGTGAAAAAAAACTGGAATTCCGCATTATAAAAAAAAATGAATTTTTTAGGTATGAAAAAATGCTCCCGCAGAGAACCTGATTTTGCTCCGCATTTTTTCATAGTTTCTACTTCAATAATTTATAATTCAAAACTCCTGTTATTAACAATTACTATTTATTTTTCTCTTTTAAATAATCTTTCTTTATATTATAATATTTTCTATGATTTCAGAACGCACAGGCAGAAAAAAGCTTATTACACTACTCTTTTTTCTGATGATTCAAACATTTGCTTTTGCTCAAAGTCTTAAAATTCCTATGTTGCAGGGTGAAAAAAAGGTAAATGGACTAGCCTGGAGTCTTGATTCCAAGTTTTTTGCATATACAGATGGTTCTAATATCATAATCAGAGACTCAAATGAATATTTTGTACGTCATACAATCAAAACTAATTATAAGAATATTCTGGAAATAAGATTTATAGACCCTATTTTTGATTATTCCGAAGAAGACCGGCAGTATATTCTGCTTGTGACAGACAACAATATAGTTGAAATTCGCCAGCTTTTTTATTCAGAAGATGATATAGGTAACAAACTTTATTTTGATGATGTAATCTTTACGCTTACAGGAAATCAGGAAGTAAAAGCCTGCTCTTTTACCAGCACAAAGGATATACGTTTTATTGCACTTGGTTATGAAGATGGTTCCTTCAGCCTTTATAATTACAACACTATATCAGCTGAATATATAGAAGAAAGCTATGAAATCGGGGAAACACCAATAAAATCGATTGATATAAGCACAAACCAGGATATGCTGCTTACCTGCACTGATAACGGCATTATTTATATATGGAATAACAGCATGGATCCGCTGTCTTCGTTTTCATATTACGAAGAAACAATGCAGCCTGTTTTCTTTAATGATGATCAATCATATCCTATTATTTGTGCCAAAGACGATTTTTCTCTTTCGAAATATAATCTTAATTCAAAGCAAAAACCGGGCTTTTCAATAAAGCCTGAAAATATGATAAAAACATATTCCGTCTCTTATGACAGGAAAATAGCTCTTATTCTTGATGAAAAAAATATTCTAAATGTCTTTAATCTTGAAAACGGAGACTTCATAGGATTCATTCCTAATTTTTCTAATAGTCCTATAACACTTTTCCAGATTGATTATACACAAACCCGATTCCTTATGGCACATGAGGATAATACAATTTTTGTACTTGAAATAAACAAGGTTCTTTTTCCTAAAAACGCAACGCTGCCGGAAGCCGATTTAGTTCACATGGATTCTGAAGATGCATTGCAAAAGCTTTACGCACAAGAAGAAGAACCGGAACAAGAAGAAACAGAAAATGAAGAAGCTGCTGCAGAAGAAGTCCAGGAAGAAGATGATTCAAAGCATAAATACGAAGCTCTTGCGATGATTCGTTATAAAAATTCTGATACAGTAAGCTTCAGATTAAAAGGAACTGTTACTCCGGGACCTTATAATTTTGGAGCAAGCTTTGCTGCAGGCTATACAACATATCGTATTTTTCAGCCATTTTATTTTGGCGGTTACATAGAACCACATTTTGGATTTCCTCAAAAAAACTTTCCATATAAGTATGAACTTAATGGTTCCGCAATTTCAAGTCCAATTGTTACAGGCGGTAGACTTTATATTCCATTTGGAATTTGTGTCTTCCCTTTCCAGCAGAATATTGAGTTGTTTGTTGATTTTTCTCCTGGAATTACAATGGAGTTATTATGGAATTCCAAATTTGGGAAAGATGCCATTACAAGCAAATTATACACAGGCTTTTACGGCGCCTTAAGGACAGGTATAACCTACAAAGGCTTTACCGTTTTTCTGGAAGGAAACTATGACGCTATTATAGGCTTTGGATTTAGTATTGGTGTAGGCTACAATCTGAACATTTCTTATGAACGCAAATCATCCGAAGTGTGGTCTTTGGAAGATGAAAGTGAAAATCAATAAAATAAGATAAAAAAACTCCCCGCAACAATATGTCATTACGGGGAGTTATAATGCCAACGCCATTGTAAGATGTAACGTGACGTGGCAATCAGCAATAATTGCCGGGTTCCTGAGCATGTCGAAGGACACCCGACATTTTTTTTAAGTTTAGTCTGTAAGGTATACAGTGAATGGATAACTTACAGTAGTCATCTGATACTGTGCTGTGATGAGACAGTTGTATACATAACCAGTTGGAAGATTTCCAAGTGCAATATTAAAGGTATTTGCAGAACCAGCAGCAGCACCAACCTGTTCATCATTGATGTATGTTCTTCCAGCATAGGTTATACTCAAAGCCACTTTGTCGTATTTCCATGTATTTGCAGAAGGGAGTGTTACTGATACAGTAGTTGTTGTTGCATTAGATAAATTAGCAGCTTTACCTACAGTATTTGTAGAAATTTTGGAAACAGAACCGGCTGCAATACCAAAGGCTCCTACCCAGGCAGACTGAATATCATAAGTGCTGTCGTTGTAAATTTCAACATCACCTTCGCGTGAATAAGCTGCATACAAAGTAAGATTCTTAAAGCCGTCATAATCTATCGGTGCATAAGGATTTGCAGTTCCATCAGGATATTTTGTTCCTGTTGCAAGCTCCTGAATCCAGTAAATCCAGTCTGCAGGACCATTGTAAAGATAAGGATTTGTACTTGTTCCCAAATGTGTTGTTGAATCTTGAACAGGATTCAAAACATCATAATCCTCGTCACTCTGGCTCCAATAAACAATCTTATCTCTATTACTTCCAGCTACTTCAGAACCTTTAGTAGTACCTGTATTCCATGTACCACCTTGTGTAACATATTTTACTCTGTAACGGTTGATAGTATTTAAAGTAGCACCACTTTCTACTGGTGTAATTGTAAGGTAAGCAGCTGTTGTAGAATAACCGGCGTTGTTTTCTGAATAAAGACGAGCAACATAGCGTTTTCCAAGCTCAAGATACACATCAACATAAGTGCTGTTAGCAAACAAAGAACCACCCTTGTAGAATCTTGTGTTAGCTCTGATATCATTGAGATAATTGAATGCATATTTTGCATTTGCTTTTGTAGGATCTGGAGCAGCTGCTTCTGTTGATCCAAAAATTGCTTCAAATTTTGTTGCATCATTTACAGCTTCTGTAACATCAAGACTATCTGCAACTTCTGCAATCTGCATAGCAAAGTTCATTTCTGTTGTTACAGCAGAACCATTCCATGTAAAGTGAGCTACATAGAAGCCAGGATAAGTTGCTTCTTCTGCTTCATCAGAAAGAACATCCTGGTTATTCATATATTTATTAAACTGAACTGCAAAACTGCTTGGTGCAGCAGGTACTGTACCTACAAGGTTTGGAATAGTAATTGTCTGTGTTACAGTTTTTCCAGGAAGAATGATAATTGTATCATTCCAGACATATTTACGGTTTTCATTTGCTTTTACAAATTCAACCTGAAAACGATATGTACCAGGTTTGATGTCTTTAGCATTAGCAGTATAAGCAGCACCTGTTCCTTCTAATTCATCAATATCAAGAATAGTAGAAAGAGAGGCAGGTGTTGTATCTGCACTTTTGATTTCATCACCTGTGGTAATATCATATATATAGGCTGTAGCAACATAACCATCAGGAATCAAAGTTCCACTTTCAAGATTTAATGTAAGATTAACACTTCCTGTCTTGCTAAGTCCTTTTGGTGTAAGAGTAAACTTAATCTGATTTGTAAACATCATATCAACGTTTCCATAACCAATAAGAACTGCTTTTTCAAGAACTTCTGCTTCTGTTAAAGCTGAGCCAGCAGCTGATGGAAGTTCGTCTGAATCACAAGCAGCAAGTGTTAATGACCAGTTATAACAGTCAATATCAAGAATAACTTTTCCGACAACTCCATCATCTGAAGTAACTGTTACAGTTCTTGGAGCAAGTGTTTGACCACTTTGAGCTTTACCCCAAAGATAGAATGTAAGGTCTGTTTTAGCCGAAAATGGTGTTGCTACAATAGTACGACCTGAACTATTTGTTTTTTCGAACTTTATGCTTTCATTCTGAGCAATTGTAATGTTCAATGGCTGTTTGTCGCTACCAGTAAAACTACCGGTTGTAGCATGATTACAAGCAGAAATTGTTACAATAAACAAAGCAATGAGCAATAAAGAACATTTTTTCAAATTCTTCATGTTATAATTCCTCCTTGAAGAAATCTGTCTGTCCGTAGACTTGTTCATAGATAATAATAGAACACCAGTCTTTGTACTGTTTTCCATCATTACCAATTACTGTTAGATGTAAGATATAAGTTCCGGGTACAAGTTTTTCATTTTCACTTATGCGAGAATGTGGAACATATGCCCTGAACTCCCGTTTGTTACTGCCGCTTTCTTCATAAAAATCGAGTCCGGCAGTTATATCCGTCAAAGTCGATTTTATTACACTTTCCGACCCTTTTTTCAGATATGTAATTTTGTAGAAATTCCATATATAAGATTTGCAGTTATATGGTGCTGCAACATTTATAGAACCTTCAGAACTGGCAATATAAGTTGGTTCAAGCATATCTTCCTGTTTAAACCCCTTATCTCCGGGATTCTTGATAAGTTCCAGATTTGTTGCAGGCTCGTAATGGCCGTTATAGTCGTTTATCATAGTATTAACGTTGTTCTTGCATGATGAAAATAAACTCAGAAGAAGAACACTTACAAGAAAAAACGAAAAAATATGCAATGATACGCCATAATGCTTCATATACACTCCTACTCTTATATTTTCGGCATAATACCGAAAAATGAGCACAAAATTATCGGCAGAATTTAATTTTTTTTTAGTAAATTCTTCCAAAAACGCGAAAATTTTTTATTATTTTGTTTTTTAAGTTTTTTGAATTGATTTTAGATTTGAAATTTTATTATTAACTTAAGCGAAACGAATTATACTATTAGTTATCATATAATGCAAGCAAAAATTTTGAAATCTTTATGACTCACAATGACGAAAGTTTTCCAATGACACATCTACTTTTTTCTGTTACAATACTTTTATGTCAGCAAAAAACACAGACTATACTACAATTTACAGCGACGATGACTTTGTTGTTTTGAACAAACGTTCCGGGATTCTTATTGCGGCAGACAGATATAATCCTGATGCTCCACGCCTCGATGTTCTTGCCGAAAAAGAATTCGGTAAGCTTTATGCTGTGCACCGTATAGACAAAGATACTTCCGGACTTATTATTTATGCACGGACACAACAGGCACATCAATCACTTTCAATGCAGTTTGAAAAAAGACAGGTAAAAAAGACATATCATGCGCTTGTTTACGGACATCCTTTGTGGCAGGAGCTTCATGTTGACCTTGCACTTCAACCAGATGGAGATGTAAGACACAGAACAGTTGTAAGTAAACGCTACGGCAAACCTTCGGAAACTGATTTTATTAATTTAGGCTCTTGCGGACCTTATTCCTGGATTATTGCAGAACCAAAAACAGGGCGCACTCATCAGATTCGTGTTCATCTTGCTGCAAACGGATTTTCTATTGTCTGTGATCCTTTATACGGCGGAAACCAGAAGCCGGTACGTTTAAGCGAAATCAAACGAAAATGGAATGGTGATGAATTTGAAGAACGTCCGCTTTTAAGCAGGCTTGCCCTTCATGCATATAAAATTGAATTTACACATCCTACAACTGGGGCCCCTGTAGCATTTACAGCTCCCTACCCTAAGGATATGGAAGCAACAAGGAAGCAGCTTGCCAAGCTTTTTGATGTAGATCCGCTGGCTCAAGAATGATAAAAAAAAGAATCTCTGTTTTTATAGCATTTCTCTTTTTATTATTTTCAAATAAGATTTTTGCACAGAGCCTCAGTTCCAAAATTACATTAAATACCGGAGTCATTCATTCAGAAATAACTGAAAAGCTTTTATATGTTCATGAAGGAGAAACTAACACAATAAGTCGGCTGGACTGGAAAATTAATGCTGCTCCCTGTCTGAACTTAGATTATGAATTAGGATTCTCTAACAAATATTTTATTGCCCTAAACGGTCTTTACACTTTTCCTTTATCAAAAGGTTCTATGAATGATTATGACTGGTTGAATTTATATTCCACCGGGGCTTCTTACCTTACACATTATTCAAATCACAAAAATAATCTTGACTATCTATATAACACAGAACTTGCCTCCGGTGCAGGAATAAATCTTACAGACAAGCTTCAGTTCATTCAATATTTTTCTATTAAATATTCATATTTGAGCTTTACCGCAAAAGACGGATACAAACAATATGGCAAGGATATAAACAATACCAACGTATACACACCCTGGTCAAATGATATTGAAAAAATCAAATTATCAGGAAATGTTGTATCTTACGAAACTAAGGATTTATTTTTTGGTCTTGGTTCAAAAATCATTTTCCAGATTACGAATTCTCTTAGAACAGAATTATTCGCCGAAATCTATCCTTCTATCTGGAATGAAACTTTAGATACGCATTACAGGCGAAGTGAAAAATATGTATTTTTTGATTTTAATTCAAAACTTGATTTTGACGCCTCTCTTTTGCTAGAATATAATATAAACAAATCAGGCAGCATTTCGACGAAATTTTGTTATTCCAGCAACACTTCAAACAATGCCGCAGTATATCAAAGTTCAAATAAAAAAAATTGGGAGAGAATTCTTAATCCTGGGCAGGCTTCTGAAACGCACTGGAGCTTTCTGTTAGGATATTCTTACAAATATGATTATTAAAAAAACATTCCTGTCAGCAATTTTTATTTCTCTTGTATCACTGTCTTTTAGCGCCGAAATTACAAACATTTCTTTTGAACCAGAATTTGGTTTCTTAAATGGAAAAATTATAGAAAACGTATGGTATGTAAAAACTGAAAATTCAAGAACTTCTACAGTTTATACACCAACCACAAGGCTTAGCCGTCTTGACTGGCAGCTTGAAAACACGCCGTATGTAGGATTAGATTTTCAAGCAACCTTTAATGAACATCTTTTATTTGATTTTAATATTTTTACAGCTTTAAGCAGAGACTGTGGAATAATGGAAGATTATGACTGGAAAAAAGAAGACCAGCCGAAGCATCTTACAAATTATTCAATCCACACAAACTGTCTTGAATCTTATTCAAATATTTATTTTACATTAGGTTATATTTTTAAAATTAATACAGTTTTCCCAATTTCAATTACACCGTCGTTTGGCATTGATTTTTATGAATTTGATTTTACCGGTCGCAGCGGTTACAGAATGTATGAAGATGACGATTGGGAAAAGAAATATTTTTCTGATGAAATTGTAATTGAATATACACAGGCTTATGTTTGCCCTCATCTTTCAATTACTGCAGGTTTTGATTTTACAAGTTTTTTTGAAACAAAGCTTAAAACTGGTATTTCTTACATAAATGAATATAATGCCTATGACATTCACGAAGTACGTCATACATATTTTAATGACAGGATAAAACAGGCCTGGGCTTTTGATGCAAAACTTCAATTATCTTATAAGATAAACAAAATGCATAAATTCAGTCTTAACGGCACAGTAAATTACATGCCCGATGCTTACGCATTTACTTATACGTCAACAACAACAATTAATAATTTTTCTGAAAATCCTGATGCAACAAATCTTGGTGGTACAAGCAGATTAATGTGGTCTTACGGAATATCTTATACTATATCTTTGTGGAATTAGATTCTTATCCGCACACTTGTTATTCTTCGTTGATTTACTTCTTCTACTGTATAAAGAACTTTATTTTTTACTAAAACCATTCCAGCAGATGGCAGATACCCAATTTGTTCCAGAACCCATCCACCAAAAGTATTCATTTCTTCTGACTCCAGATTCAAATGTAATATTGAGTTAACTTCGTCTAACTTAAGATCTCCAGGAACAATAAATGTATTAGAACTAACTAACTGAATCTTATCTTCCGGCGGTATATTATCATAAGAATTTTCATCAGTCATTCGGCCAAAAACAACCCTTATGATATCTTCAATTGTAACAATACCTGCTGTCTGTCCCTGTTCATTCAAAACAACTGCAAATCTGTTTTCATCATCTCTAAGTTTTTGCAAAAGCTCTAATGCAGAAAAAGTTCCCGGCACAAAAAGAACATCATCCATTATTCTTCCTGCGTAACCTTCCCCATTATCAAGCTGTTCGTTACCGTAAAGAACCTTTTTATAATTTATAATTCCTACAACATTTTCCGGTTCACCTTTATAAACTGTAAGCGTAGAAAAACCGGAATCAAGAAACTCTTTTACAACTTCATCATAACTTGCATTTACATTTACCATACATACAAACGAACGATGCTTCATAATATCTGTGGCAGACAAATCATTAAATGTAATTATTTTATTAAGCATGCGGCTTTCGTTCTTTTCGATTGTTCCTTCTTTTTCACCCACATCAATAAGCGTTTTTAATTCTTCTTCGGTTATAAGATGTTCCCTAGGCTTAATTATTTTTTCAACAAGCCAGACAGCACCATGCGAAAGTCTTTCAAACAAAAATACAATAGGGAAAAATAATTTTTCTAAAACAAAAAGCGGCACAGAGCTGAACATACTCATTTTTTCAGGATAGCGGCCTGCAATTGTTTTTGGAATAATCTGTCCAAAGGTTGTTATTACAAACGCAGTCAAAAGAGTTGGAAGACCTACTCCACCACCACCAGCAATTTTTACTACAAGAGCCGTAGCAAGAGCAGAAATAAGGGCATTCAAAAAGTTAGTTCCAATTAACACAGTCGTCAAAAGCCGCGGCATATTATCTTTTAACTTTGCTACAACCTTAGCTTTCTTTTTACCTTCTTCTTGCATTCGTCTAAGTTTTATTTTTGAAAGAGAAATATACGCTGTTTCTGAAGAAGTAAAGAATCCTACAAAAAGAATGAGGATGAATATAACTATAAGATAAATCAAATCAGAAAAGGTAAAACTCATAAATTACTGTTCTGCCTCCCCTTCCCTGAAGATTCTTAAACGTTCGATTCTGTGTGCCTGAATCTTTTTTACTTCAAAGCACCAGCCTTCATATTCAACTATATCACCATTTTTTGGCATTCGGTTTATCTGTTCTGTAAACCAGCCGCCAATTGTTTCATTAATATCTGAAGTAAGCGATATTTTTAAATCCTCTTTAAGAACACGCAGAAGCACCGAACCGTTTATTTCAAAATCCCGCTTATCTTCTACATTATCAAAATCAAAAACCTTACCACGAAGCGAATCATCTCCGGGCATTGCAAATATTTCTCGTGAAATATCTTTTTCTGTAACGATGCCATCTGTACCAGAATATTCATCAACAATAATTGCAATTGACTGATGATTTTCGAACATCATCTGCTGGACAGAAGACATTGTTTTTGTTCCAAGAATAAAAAGTGGTGGCCGCATCACAGACTGCAATTTAAAATCACCCGGACAGCTTTTATATTTTATCATGTCTTTCAGATAAATAATTCCAACAATATCGTCAATCGATTTTCTGTAAACAGGGAATCGTGTAAAACCAAGTCTTTGAGAAAGCTCAACAATATCACGATAATTTGCTGTATATGGAACAGCACGGATTCTTGTTCGAGGCACCATTATATCCTGAGCTTCTAAATCAGAAAACTTAAAAATCTGATTCATAAATCTGTTTTCGTCTTCTTCGATAATTCCAGATTCTGAACTCATTTCAAAAAAGGTTTTTATTTCTTCTTCTGTATAAGATTTTTTATGACGGTTAGGCTTTATTCCAAGAACATGCAGAACAAGTTGTGCAAAGGCTGTAATAACAAAAACAAGCGGATACATAAGTTTTACAAAAACACTTACAAAGCCGCTTAAACCATAAGCTATGGGATCCGGACAACGTGTTGCAATTGTCTTTGGTGTAATCTCGCCAAATATGAGCAGAAGAATTGTAGCCGTAAAGGTTGCGACAGTAACTCCCTTTTGACCAAAAAGCGACAAAGCTATGGAAGTTAAGATTGCAGAAAGAAAAATATTTACAAGATCATTTGAAATAAGAATTGTATTTATGAGATGTTCTTTTTTGTCTAAAAGCTTTCCCACTCTGACTGCGCGTTTATTTTTATTTTTACGAAGAATTCTAAGGCGCAATTTGTTCATTCCCAAAAAGGCACTTTCCGAAATTGAAAAAAGCATGGAAAGAACAATCAGAGAAAAAGCAATTATAAAAAAATACGAGGGTATCTCGTCCATCAGCTCTACTAAAAAACTTTACTCAGGAAGTTCTGCTTCGTTTTCTACAATCGTATTAAAATAATCAATTGCATCTTTAATTGCAGAAGCCTTTGAAGAATCAGGAGCAAGCTCGTAGGCAGTCTGCAAATATGAAAGAATTCCATTGTAATCTTCGGAACCACTATAGGCTACGATATATGCTGCAGTATAAAAACATTCCTGCTTATCTTCGGCTTTTACAAATTCATTATTTGCTGCCTGAAGATATGCTTTTACAGCAGTTTCTACATCACCCTGAGAATATGCTGCAAGGGCTTCTGCTTCTGCTGCGGCTACAATATACTTACTGCAAAGACCAGATTCATTTTTCTTATCAAGTTCTGGAACAGTTTTTGCAAGATCTATTAAGAAAGTTCTATATGTAATATCTGTTGCTCTATAAAGAGTATCAATTGCTTCGACCTTTTTAAGTGCAGAGCCTTTTTTAGTTTCGGCTACCATATCATTAAATGAAGCAAGTTCATCATCATAAGAAGCCAATTCATCTTTAAACTCTGTGTAGTTTGTAAAAACATCATTATTTTCAACAGCCGAAACTACATAACCTTCTTTTGTGCAAAGGAAAACTGCAGGAGTTGTTTCTATATTAAAAAGCATTGCAAGCTGATAGTTATTCTGCATAATTATCGTATAATTATTTGCAAGCTCCTGCTCCTTTGCTGTTGCATTTTCGGGAGCGACAGTTTTTTGATATGCATTCTGTGAAAAATCTGCGTGAAGAACAACATATTTTTTTGCAATCTCGTCTGCAAAAGCTGTGTCTTTAATTACGTCTGCAACAAGCTGAACACTTGTTTCATCATCTCCTTCTGAAGTAAAGAAAATGAGGATAGGAAGCTTTTTCTTTCCTGCATATTCAAGAGCATCGGCATAGTTTACAAAACAGCCGCAGTCGTCCTTAAGATAATCATTTCCACAGGAAGTTGAAACAAGAATAAAGACAGCTGCAAAAAATAAAGTGATTGTTGATATAATTTTTTTGTTCATAATTTTTCCTTATTTAAAGTATGCAACACCGGCAGCAAAGAGATTTTCACAGGTTGTTTCATTTTCGTTTGTAAGAGGATTTCCACCTACATTCTTGAATAATTCCATACTAGCGCCATTCATTGCCATTCCTACACCGCGTTCTGAGTGACCCATCTTTCCAAGGACGTGTCCATCAGGTGATGTAATTCCTTCGATTGCATAAGCAGAACCATTTGGATTATCCGGTTCTGTTATTGCAGGATGTCCAAATTCATCTACATACTGAGTGAATACCTGTCCATTTTCGAACAATCGTTTTGCAGTAGCTTCATCACAAACAAAGCGGCCTTCTCCGTGGCTTATTGCAATAAGGTGATTACGCTGATCTATTACACTTGGATGCATTGCCCAAGGAGAAGTTGCAGAAACAATTCTTGTGCGGACAATACGGCTTATATGACGACCAATTCTGTTGTAAGTAAGGGTCGGCATATCTGGAGTCATATCGCGGATATCACCGTAAACAGCAAGACCTGTCTTAACAAGAGCCTGGAAACCGTTACAGATTCCAAGAACAAGACCATCACGCTTTTTAATAAGATTCATAACTTCTTCGCTGATATTACCTGCTTTGAGTACGTTTGCAATAAATTTAGCAGAACCATCCGGTTCATCACCACTAGAGAAACCGCCAGACAAAGCAAGAATCTGAGCATCGCGTAATTCCTTTGCAAGCTGATCAAGAGATTCTGTAAGCTGAGCCTGAGTTCTGTTCTGAAGAACAAGAATCTTTGTATCTGCTCCTGCAAGATTAAAGGCACGAGCCATATCGTATTCACAGTTTGTTCCAGGGAATACAGGCAGCAATACCTTTGGATGAGATTTTGCCTGAACAAACGCAGGAGCCTTCCTTATATCACTGAGTGACTGATGAATAGAAGTTGCCCATTCAGGAAGCTCCGGCTGAGTTTCTGCACCACTTACTCTAGGGAATACTTCTTTAAGTTTATCTTCCCAGGCGTCAACACATTCGTAAAGGCTTATTTCTACTTCTGGATTTGTAACTCCGCTAAGAGTTGCATTCTGAACAAGGATTCTTGGCTCATCAATTGTCATACCAAGCTTTACAAAAGTACCCGGAACAAATGGAGCTTTTTCAAAATCAGAAACATAAGCAGAAGGAACTTCTACGATTATGTTACCGTAAGTTGGATTGAAGAGGTCTCGTACGTTTCCACCTTCAATTTTTGCACCAACCATATTTCCCATTGCCATTTTTGTAATTGCTTCTGCAATACCACCTGGTCCAACAGGATACATAGAGCTTATATAACCGGCCTTATTCAAATCATAAAGAGCATCGCTGTTTTTAAGGAAGGTTTCGTAATCAGGTTCAAGCAAATCTGAATATGGCACAGTTACCATATAAATCTTATTGCCTGATACTTTAAATGAACCGCTTGTAACATTCTTTACATCATCATGTCCGACAGCGAAGCTTACAAGTGTATGTGGAACATTAATATCTTCAAAGGTTCCGGACATTGAATCCTTTCCACCAATAGAAGCACAGCCTGATTCAACCTGAGCATCAATAGAGCCAAGTAAAGCTGCTGCAGGGTAACCCCAGCGTTTTTCGTTTACAGCACGACCAAAGAATTCCTGGAAGCTTAAACGTGAATCGCGGGCTTTTCCACCAAGACATGTAATCTTTGCAAGAGAGCTTAAAACTGCTGTTTTTGCTCCGTGCCAAGGAGACCAGTTGCCTACACGTGGATCAAAGCCGTAAGCCATAAGACTTGCTGTAGAAGTTTCTCTTGGAGAAACAACAGGTATTTTTGCAGCCATACCGGCTTCCGGAGTATTCTGATATTTTCCACCATAAGGGAAAAGAACTGTACTTGCACCAATAGAGCCGTCGAAACGCTCTCCAAGTCCACGCTGAGAACAGCAGGCAAGATCATTAATATTTTTAATCCATGCATCATGCAGATGATTCTTTACGCAGTTTTCGCACATAACCTTTTTGTTCAATTCTTCTGCAGCAGAATCAAGCGGATTAAGAAGTGGAGACTTAGCAGGCTCTGCAGGCTGTTCAATAAGAGCAGTTGCTTCGTGATGAGCACCGGCAGCATCAAGGAATTCGCGGCCAATATTTACAATAGTTTTTCCACGCCATTTCATTACAAGGCGGTTTGTATCTGTAACTTCTGCAACAACTACAGCGTTAAGGTTTTCTGCAGCAGCGGCAGCAATAAAGCGTTCTACATCAGTTTTACGAACAACTACAGCCATGCGTTCCTGACTTTCGGAAATTGCAAGTTCTGTACCGTTCAAGCCTTCGTACTTCTTTGGAACTTTATCAAGATCAATTTCAAGTCCTGGTGCAAGCTCACCAATTGCAACAGAAACACCACCTGCACCAAAGTCGTTACAGCGGCGAATCATAAGGCTAACCTCTTTATTTCGGAAAAGGCGCTGAATCTTTCTTTCTTCTACAGCATTACCCTTCTGAACTTCGGCAGCAGCAGTGGTAACAGATTTTACTGTGTGAACTTTAGAAGAACCTGTTGCACCACCAATACCGTCGCGGCCAGTTCCACCACCAAGAAGAATGATGATGTCGCCCGGCTCTGGACGTTCACGGATAACTGTATCTACAGGAGCAGCGGCAATTACAGCACCAAGCTCCATACGTTTTGCAGCATATCCGGGATGATAGATTTCTTCTACCTGTCCTGTTGTAAGACCAATCTGATTTCCATAGCTTGCAAAACCTTGGGCAGCTTCGCGGCAAAGCTTAATCTGAGGAAGCTTTCCTTTCATAGTTGCCGATAAAGGAACTGTTGGGTCTGCAGCACCGGTTATACGCATTGACTGATAAACCCAGGAACGGCCGGAAAGTGGATCACGGATTGCACCACCAAGACAAGTTGCGGCGCCACCAAAAGGTTCAATTTCTGTAGGATGGTTATGAGTTTCGTTCTTGAACATCATAAGCCAGCGTTCTGTTGCTTTTGGATCATCAGCAGCAAGAGGCTTTCCGTTTTCATCTGCAGTATAATGTACGTCTATATAAACTGAACAGGCATTGTTTTCTTCCGAAACTTCCATATCTTCGAGCTTTCCGTGCTTCTTAAGATATTTCATTCCAATTACAGCCATGTCCATAAGACAAACAGGTTTATCTGTACGGCCCGCATACATTTCTGTACGCATGTTTGTATAATTTTCAAGTGATTTCTTAAAGAGCGGAGCATAAGGACCGTCTTCAATCTTAATATCCTTGAGTTCTGTAAGGAAGGTTGTATGACGACAGTGGTCAGACCAGTATGTATCGAGTACGCGGATTTCTGTTTCAACAGGGTCGCGTCCTTCACCCTTAAAATAATCCTGCAGGAATTTGATATCCGCATGGTCCATAGCAAGACCCATTTTGTTGCGGTATTCTTCGAGTGCAGAATCATCCATTTTTATAAAACCGTCAACAACAGGAATATCAGCAGGTTCTTCTACTTTCATTTTTAATGTATCAGGCTTTTTGTCATCAGTAAGACGAGAATCTACAGGGTTTATAAGATATCCCTGAATCTTTGCAATATCATCCTTAGAAACCTTGCCCTGCAAAAGAACAATTTTTGCACAGCGAACAACTGGAGGTTCAGAATTTGTTTTAACATTTTTAAGACCTGCGCGTAAAAGCGAAATACACTGCTCTGCACTGTCGGCACGCTGGTCATATTGTCCAGGAAGAAATTCCCAGATTATTTCAGTATCATTACCTGTTTTCGGTAGTTTTTCGTAAGAAACAAAATCGCTCTGCGGCTCGGAAAAAATGCGTGTAGCAGCAATTTTTGCAACTTCATCACTAACGTTTTCGATGTCGTAGCGGTTGAAATAACGAACCCCGGTTACACCAGTAATTCCCAAAAATCCATTAATCTGTGCTAAATAGCTCTTTGCCTCGTTTTCAAAGCCCGGGCGGCGTTCTACATATAAACGATACATAGAGAAATTATAGCAGAAAATCAAGACTTAGAGAATACATCTTTAAAAGCGCCTTCGGCATACAACTCCATGAATTTTTCTACAACTCTTGGATCAAACTGCGTTCCGGCACAATTTTTGATTTCCTGAACAATAAAATCTTCCGGCAATCGTTTTCGATACGGACGTGTTGAACTCATAGCATCAAAAGTATCGGCTACAGCAATTATACGTGCAACCCATGGAATATTCTGCCCCGCAAGTCCATCCGGATATCCTCTTCCGTCATAACGTTCATGATGATAATGTGCACCGGCCGCAAGATCCTCCTGAATCTGAACATCCTTAAGGATTTCATAACCACGAGAAGGATGACTCTTCATGACCATAAATTCTTCGTCAGTGAGTTTTCCAGGTTTTTGCAGAATGGCATCCGGAATACCAATTTTTCCAATATCGTGTAAAAGAGCAATGTTATAAAATTTATCAACTGTCTGGGCATCTTCACCAAGTCGTTCTGCAAGCATTCTTGTATATTTTGCAACTCGGAGCGAATGACCGTTTGTATATGTATCTTTACCATCGACACAGTTTGCAAAGGCACCAATAATAGCCTTATTAAACAAATGCTCTTCTTCTGTCTTGGCTTCGATCTTTTTAATTCTTAGTTTAATGGCACTGTTTACTGTAAAGCTTACAAGGAAAGTAATAACAATAACGGCTACAAACCAGAACCATCCCCGCTGCCAGACATAAGGAAGTTTTGTAACAACAAGTTCTGCAGGTTCACTTACGACCCCTTCGTCATTTTGAGTCAAAACAACAAATTTATATGTACCAGGCTTAAGGTTTGTATAAGAAACTGTACGGGCGCTAGTCCATTCAGAATACTTATCTTCAAAGCCTTCGAGCATATAGCGGAATTTTAAATTTTCCGATGAAATATAACTTAACGCTGTATATTTTATAGAAAGACGTTTACTGTCCGGTTCAACAACAATTGTATTATTCTTATATTCATAGGTGGTATCGTCTATTGTGTAATACTGGAATTTTGCTTTTGGACAATTATCCTTTTTACCGGACTTAAGAGGATCATAAATTGCAAAGCCGTCTACAAGTGTAAACCAGATACGACCAAGAGAATCTTTTGATGAAAGAGATGTTGAAGTAACACCACTTGTTATAAGTCCATCTGACGCTCCATAATATTTTACATTAAGCTTTTCTGTTTTTCCTTCGGCAAGCGCTTCTATTTCTGAATAAGGAACAGAGAAAACACCTTTATTAGTAGTCATCCATACAGTTTGAGTATAATCGCAAATCATCTGGAAAACACTATCCGTGCCCAAGCCGTTGCGTGATGTAATATTCATAAAAGAATCTGTTTCTTCTATATACTTTGAAAGACCTGTACCAGTTCCAATCCAGATAGCATCATTGTTTTTAAGGATTTTAAATATAACATTTCCGGCAAGACCGCCTTCGTCTTCATTAGAAGAATAATGCTTTATAATCTTTTCATCCTTCAGAACATGAATACCACCGCCGTTTGTACCGGCCCAAATCTGCTGTTTATCATCTTCATAAAGCCACATGATATAATGATTTTCAAAACCATCGTCACGGGTTAATGTCGAAACATGTCCGTCTTCATGATGAATAATGCTTAAGCCCTGAGTTGTTCCGACGTAATAGTCACCAAAGGATGTCTTAATGGCAATTCTACATTTTTGCGAAATACCATCTTCGGTACTCCATATTTTTATTGTTTCATCAGGATACAAACAAATCTGCGGAGCGTCAGAATAAGAAGAAATAAGAATCTCATTATCTTTTGTCATTTCTATATGACGAACACGATTACCGCTTGTAAGCCTGGTCAGTTCATTTTCTATAAACTGATTATCTTTATAACAGGCAACACCATTGTCTGTACCAAGCCAGGTGAGCTTACGCATCGTATCTTCACAAATTGCATTAACACTAGATTCCATATTAACGGTAGCAAATTTAGCATGACTTAATTTCTGAAGACCACCACGGTCAAAACCTATCCACATATTTCCTTCATTATCTTCAATTATCTGGCAGACAATATCATCAGAAAGTCCGTTGCGCTTATCATAATAAGTAAATGCGCCGTTATGAAGAATTGTAATTCCAGAATCCATGCCAAACCAATAGTTGCCTTTTTTATCCTGAATAATAGTATTTATGGCTGTGGTTTCATGATGGTCATGTCCAACATCATAAACTGTTTCTTCACCATTATGATTTCTAACAACACAGCTTCCTGCAAGTCCAAACCAGAAAGCACCAGAATCATCTTGAGTTACAAATCTTACGGCAGGGTTTTCTATAGATTTAAGACCATCATAACGTTCAAGCTTATTGTTTACATATACAAAAAGATCATTTTGAAGACCTGTGGCAATCCAGATTCTTCCGGCAGTATCGCAATATAATGCACTTACAAGAATTTTTTCCTGTCCAAGTTCTGTAAGACCTTCAGGGATTTTTATTTCTTTTTCCGGAGTAATATAGCAGATGCCACCTGCAGTTCCCAGCCAGATATTATGAGAGTTATCCTCGCAAAGAGCATTTACCTTGTTATTAGGAAGCCCCGAAGTCATTGTATATTTTGTGATTGTTCCATCAGGTGAAATCGAAGTAACACCTTCGTCGTTATGACCAATCCACAAGGTATCATCCCAGGCTTGCCATAGTGAACGTGCCGAAGCAAAATCATATTTAGAATCTGCAGAACGGCCAAAAACAGTAAATTCGACACCATCAAAGCGGACAAGACCATCGTAAGTACCAATCCATATATAACCAGCCTTATCCTGCATAACAGTAGTAACAGTCATACCGGGAAGTCCATCTTCTGTAGTCCATTTCTTACTGACATAATCTGCAAGAAAGGTTTGATCTGTCTTAACCTTTGTTATTTCCTGCGCAATTAAAGAGAACGATAAACAAAATAAAAAAAAGGCGCTAAATAATCTCTTCTTATTCATAAAAGAAATTATAGCACCTTTTTTTTATGTAAGCAAATCTATTAGGGGAATCCCCCTATAGTAAGGGGGGACGCTCCCCTACTGTATTATTTTAGAACTTATATGTTCCTGTAGTTATTGTTCCACCATTAGTGTAAACATCAAAGTTTATAGATTTTGTAGCGTTTGCAAGCTCCTGATAGAATTCTGCAAGAGTCTTTACTGACTTTCCATTTACTGCCGTAATAATATCTCCTTCCTGAAGACGTAAGCTTGCAGCCGGAGATTTTGATTCTACACTTGCAACAACAACACCCTTAACCTTTTTATTGTCTATCTTAAGCTGTTCACGAACCTCGTCGGTAAGTGGTGTTGCAATGAATCCAGGCCAGAGTTTATTATTCTGTGTATCAACATCCTTTGCACGCGCTTCTATCTTAACTGTAAGTTCAAGAGTCTTTGTTCCGCCTCTAAGAACCTTAAAGGTTGCTGTTGTTCCTGCTTCAAGATAACCAACATCACGTACAAGCTGATTTACAGATTTTACAGTCTTACCATTAAGTTCTGTAATATAATCACCAGGTTTAATTCCTGCTTTATATGCAGGTGAATCAATAAAGATTTCTGCAGCAAAGGCGCCGGTAACCTTACCTACACCAAGTTCCTGCTTATAATCATCAGTTACTTCGAGCAAAGAAACACCAAGCCAGCCGTAAGTAATCTTTCCGTCTTTAATAAATGCATCAATTGCATTTTTTACGTTATTAATAGGAATTGCAAAACCAAGACCGACAGATCCGCCGGAAGAAGAAGCAATCCATGTATTAATTCCAATAACTTCGCCATAAATATTTACAAGCGGACCACCAGAGTTACCCTGATTAATTGCCGCATCTGTCTGAATGTAATCGCTTATAGATGACATTGAACTTTCGCTTCGGCCAGTTGCACTTACAATACCCTGAGTTACAGACTGACTGTAGCCAAGAGGAGCACCAAAAGCAAGACAGATATCTCCTGCACTAACCTTATCTGAATCACCAAGCTTTGCAACCGGCAGATTATCTTTTGTTTCAAAAGATATAAGGGCAATATCAATACGGTCATCAGTTCCTACAAGCTTTGCTTCAAAGGAACGCTCGTCATTAAGTTTTACACTGATTTTTGTTGCATCTCCTGCAACGTGATTATTTGTAAGAACATAGTATGTGTTTCCTGTCTTGCGGACAATTACACCTGAACCAAGTCCCGAAGTCTGATATTCACGTAAATTATTATTGGAATCTGAGCCGCTTCCATTTCCAAAAAACCATTCAAACGGATTTGAACTTCCGCCAAATGGCGATGAATATGTCTTTGTCTGTGTAATATCAACTTCTACTACAGATGGAAGAAGCGAATCAGAAACAGAACGGAAAGTAGTCTGCAAAGCTTCAACTATACTCAAAGCCTGCGACACATTAGCAGATTTTGAATTTTGGGCAAAAACAGCAGCACTTGTAAAAAGCATAAGTGTTGCGCCAAGAACAAATTTAAAAGTTTTTTTCATTTTTGCATCTCCTTACAAGATAGTCGGGTCAAGCCCGATAATTACATTGTCTTATATATAATATAATATCAATTTTTCAAAAGAGTAACATAAAATGTTGTTATAAAAAGGGGTTTGGGTTAATAAGTTGTTATTTTTGAAGCTTATAATCAAGGTCTGTAAGCACTTCCGTATAATCTTCAAAAACAGCAACAGTGTGTTCTTCATGGCAGGAAACCTCGCCATCTGCAGTAACAACAGTCCAGCCGTCATCAAGAAGCTCTACATCAGGTACCCCAAGATTAATCATAGGCTCAATTGCAAGAACCATTCCAGGTTTTATTCTAGGATTCATTCCGCGGAAAGGAACGTTTGGAACGCTTGGATCTTCGTGAACTTCAAGCCCTACTCCATGACCACAGTAATCATAAACAACTCCGTAGCCATGCTTTTCGGCAACAGCATAAACAGCCTTTGAAATATCACCAATTCTGTTTCCTACAACACAGGCAGCAATACCAGCTCTAAGACATTCTTCTGTTACTTCCTTAAGCTTTCTTACAGCAGGAGGAACGTTTCCAATAAGAACAGAATGAGTTGTATCACTTATATATCCATTAAGATTAATTCCAACATCAAGACTAACAAGATCCCCATCTTTAACAATTCGTTTTTTAGAAGGAAGACCATGAATAACTTCGTCATTTATACTTATACAGACAGCACCAGGAAAATCTTCTATATACCAGGCAGGAGTTCCACCGTGTGATTCAATGTAATGCTTGAATAACATATCTATATCATAAGTGCTCATTCCTGCCTTTATTTTTGGCAGAAGCTCATTAAACATATCAGCTGTAAGATGACAGGCTTTTCGTATGCCATCAATTTCTTCGAGTGTCTTAATTCTAATCATAGTAAGTCTATTCTAACATTTTGAGCGATTCTCGTAAACAGATTTCTGCAGTAGAAATGTCTCCAAGCCTTCGATATTCTTCACTCATTTTGCGTAAAAAGAATGCATCGTTAGTTTTTCCTAACTCAAGCTCCAGCGCCCGCTCATAAACATCAAGGGCAAGCTCATCGCTTATTACGCCGTCTATATTTCTTTTAAGAATCGAAAGAGTAAAGCTTATAACTTCCGGGAAAAAGATATAGAAATAACTATAGGAATATTCCATTTTGATTATCTGTTCAAGCAGTATAAACGCATCGTAATATTCTGCACGAAGTACAAGCTCTTCTGCAAGAATGTAACCATAATCCATAAAATCTTCGCGCGTAAAATAATTCTTTAGCGTAAAATCTGTATGATTCATCTGCATACGCTTAAATTCTGCAACAGCTTCATCTTCCTTGTTATGCATAAGCGTATAAAAAATAAGCTTGGCGCGGCTTTCATTATCTTCGCGGGCAGAAAGCCATTTGTAATAATCAAATTCATCTGCATTGCGGGCATTTCGTTTTGCCTTAAAAAAGAAGCTTTCATCAAAAAGAGAACGCTGGTGCGCATCGGCAAGTACACGATAGGCATGAACAACTTCGTTAAATTCATCTTTTAAGGTAACGTCGCCTGTAAGGTCCGGGTGAAGATTCTTTACTTTTTCTCGGTAGGCACGCTTGATTTCGGCTAGAGTTGCTTCTTTTCGAACACCAAGCACCTTATAAAAATCTTTCATCGACGAATCCTAAAAAACCTTAAACTTTGTTTCTATATTGTCTTTTTCCTGCGACTGAACAACAAGCACAGGAATCTTCGAATTATCAATAATGTCACTTTGATGACTTGAATGAACATTTCGTTTAATAAGGCTGGCTCCCTTTTTTCTGGAAGTTGAACCAATTAAAATAAGGTCTGCTTCAAACTCTTTTGCAAACTTAAGGATTTCCGTAACAACAGAACCATCCTTTAAAGAAGTCTGAGCCGTAACACCTTTGGAAGCTGCGAGCGAAGCAACATATTCAAGATGATTCTGGCCTTCGTAAGCAAGGTCTACCTTGTAGTCAATCTGCTCATCCTTTGCAAGCATCTGATTCATCCCAAGATAAGAAATTGTGGCGGAGTCAATTACATACACAAAACCAAGTTCAAGATTATAAGTTCGTGCCATCATTATTCCGTACATTGCTGCTCTTATTGAACTTTCCGAACCGTTTATTGCAACAATAATTTTTTTGAAAAACTCCTTACCCATTTACACCTCTTTTGAATTCTGCTTCTTTTTCTTTAAAGCCTTAAGCACAAAGACATTTTCGCGTTCACGTTCTTCAAGAACACTCTCTATATATTTTATCGTCTCTGTAGCCTGCGGGATTATCATTTTATCAAGAGCATTTACACGACGCTGAGTACGCTTTACTTCTTCTGCAAGACGCCAGACAATCGTACGAATAGAAGCCATTTGTGTAAGCAGCGTAAGCAGATTAAAAAACTTTACAATTACATCATCTGTGTTTGCATAAGTTCCCAAAAAGGAATAAAAAAGCTCTTTTTTAGGAAGTTCAACTTCTATTGTTTCAAACTGCATTCCACCAACAACAGCAACCTTTTCTATCATATCAAAATCATAGTGAATTGCGTGAGCAATCCGTTCTACCTGATCGGCACCATCAATCATAAGCATGCGCTTGAACGCAGGATAAGCTTCTTCTATTGCCTGTTCAATTTCATCTTCCAAAAGTTTTACCTGTTCTACAAGACGCATAAGCTCACGAACAAGAATTTCACGCTTTTCTTCCAGCAGTTCATAACCATTAGTCGAAACTGCAAGCTGTTCTTTTGTAATGAGAAGATTTGATTTTGTCGGCGCAATATTTATGTTCATTTCCTATATTTTTCTATCAACTCTGGTTTTATACGTGTTAATTCTTCTTCCGGAAGCTCCTGCAAAATCTGCCATCCGATATTTAAAGTATCCTCAATTGTTCTGTCTTCAAATTCACCCTGATTCAAAAACTCTTCTTCAAAGCGTTCGCCAAATCTTAAATACTGGCGGTCAAGATCACTTAATTCTTCTTCGCCAATAATTGCAGCAAGATTTCTGATTGTCTTAACCTTTGAATAAGAGGCAAACAGCTGCGATGAAACTGCAGCATGATCTTCGCGTGTCATGTCAGGACCAATACCATCCTTCATAAGTCGGCTAAGACTCGAAAGAGATGTAACAGGAGGATAAAGTCCCTTCTGGAAAAGTTCTCTTCCAAGTACAATCTGACCTTCTGTAATATATCCTGTCAAATCCGGAATTGGATGAGAAATATCATCATTAGGCATTGTAAGAATTGGAATCTGTGTAATAGATCCCTTTGAACCTTTAATTTTTCCGGCACGTTCATAAAGCTCTGCAAGGTCAGAATACAAATAACCTGGATAACCTTTTCGCCCCGGAACTTCACCACGTGTTGTAGAAATTTCGCGCAAGGCTTCGCAGTAGTTTGTCATATCTGTAAGAACAACAAGAACATGCATATCTTTTTCAAAAGCAAGATATTCTGCAGCAGTAAGCGCACAACGTGGAGTAATAATTCGTTCAATAGAAGGAGCATCTGCAAGGCTCTGGAACATTACAACATTTGCAAGTACACCAGACTCTTCAAAGGTGTCAACAAAGAATTTTGCAACGTCATATTTAATTCCCATGCCTGCAAAAACCATTACGAATTTTTCATCATTATTACGAAGCTTTGCCTGACGTATAATCTGGGCTGCAAGCTTATTATGTGAAAGACCGTTACCACTAAAAATTGGAAGCTTTTGTCCGCGGACAAGAGAGTTCATTCCGTCTATTGCAGAAATACCAGTCTGAATAAAATCGCGCGGATAAACACGGGCATACGGATTAATCGGGTTTCCGTTTACATTTCTTTTTTCCGAAGAAACAATCGGCGGATAACCATCTATAGGCTCACCAAGTCCATTGAATACACGACCAAGAAGACCATCACCTACCCTAAGCTCAAGCGGCTCGTCAAGAAATTCAAAGGATGTTTCATCAAGATCAAGACCTGTCGTAGAACCAAAAATCTGAACTACAACAGCATCCTTACTTATATCAACAACTTTACCTGTACGCTTGTTGCCGTTTCTGTCGCGGACACATACAGTTTCATTGTAAAAAACATTTTCGGTACTTTTGAGGACGACAATTGGACCGTCTACAGAAGTTACACCTCTATATTCTACACCTTTCATTATACAACTCCCGTGGTTCCTGAGCTTGTCGAAGGACCGCCTCTAGCTTACCCTTCGACAAGCTCAGGGACCGCAGTTTTCTTTACCCTCTAACCTCTGGTTCTTGTTGAATATGCACGCTCTAATTCGCCAAGCTGCTGATCTAAGCGCGTACGTATTTCTTCTATTTTATCAACCTGGTCGTTTGAATACTGCATTTTTATACGCACAAGTTCATCACATACAGGCAGATTTATAACCCTGGAAAGTAATGCACCTCGTTTTACAACAGCATCTGCACGACGACTATATTCCATTATCAAATCAAGAATAAGAATCTGTTTTTCTATCGAACAATATTTATCTATATCGTCAAAGGCATTCTGCTGCAAAAAGCCGTTCTTTATCATTTCTGCAACTTTAAGAACAAGTCTTTGTGACGGAGGAAGTGCATCAGGACCAATAAGACGAACAATCTGTTCAAGCTTCTGTTCAACTTTTAACAAATCCAAAGCCTGCTGTCTTAACTGCCACCACAGTGGATTACGAAGCTCCCACCAGTCACGAACTTCATCTGCATATTCCGAATAAGAATCTATCCAACCGATTGCAGGATAATGACGGGCATTTGCAAGCTCGCGGTCAAGCGCCCAGAAACAGCGGATAAATCGTTTTGTATGTTGAGTAACAGGTTCAGAAAAATCACCACCTGGTGGAGAAACTGCTCCAATTACACTAACAGAGCCCTGTTCACCGCAAAGTGCATCTACACGACCTGCACGTTCATAAAAAGAAGCAAGACGGGTTGGTAAATATGCAGGGAATCCTTCTTCTGCAGGCATTTCTTCCATACGACCACTAAGCTCGCGTAATGCTTCTGCCCAGCGGCTTGTAGAATCTGCCATGATTGCAACGTCCATTCCCATATCGCGGTAATATTCTGCAAGAGTAATTCCGGAATAAAGCGAAACCTCGCGCGCAGCAACAGGCATATTCGAAGTATTTGCAATAAGAATTGTTCGTTCCATGATAGAACGCCCGGTACGCGGGTCTATAAGCTCAGGAAATTCTGTAAGAACCTCTGTCATTTCGTTTCCGCGTTCACCGCAACCTATATAAACAATAAGATCTGCATCACACCATTTTGCAACTGCATGCTGAGTCATTGTTTTACCAGTTCCAAAACCACCAGGAATTGCAGCAGTTCCACCTTTACTTAATGGAAAGAAAACATCTATTACACGCTGTCCTGTTATAAGCGGTTCAGAAACACCAAGCTTTTCTTTATAAGGTCTTGGTTTTCTTACAGCCCAGTATTGAGAAAGACGAATTTCTTCATCAAACTCTGTTAAGCCTATTACATCTTCTATTGTGTAGTCGCCGCTGCCCGTAAATTTTACAAGTTTTTTACCACGGGTTTCCGGCGGCACCATTATTTTCTGAATTATTGATTCTGTTTCTTTTACAGTTCCAAGTACAAACCCGGGAACAATATCCATTCCCTCTTTTACATTTTCTGCAGCATCAAAATGCCAGATTTTTTTACAGTCAAGAGGTTCTGTGCGTTCACCCGGCAAAAGAAATTCATTAAGCAGCTGTAAAGGTCTTTGAATACCATCGTAAATATTTCCGACAAGTCCAGGACCAAGTCTCAAAGAAAGCGGACGCTGTGTACAAACAACCTTTTCGCCAAGGTGCATACCAGTATCTTCCTCATAAACCTGGATAGTAGAGTTTCCTTTATTCTGACGGATTATTTCACCAATCAATTTTTTTTCGCCGACATCTACAACGTCATAAAGACCACAGCCATCAAGCCCTTGAGCATATACAATCGGTCCAGAAATACGGGTAATTTTTCCTTCAATCATAGACTGCCTCCGAACAAAGCCTCAGAAAGCTCTGCACGATACTTGTCAAGAATTCCACCAAAAATCTGGGCAAGAGTCAGCCGACAGCGAAGCGATTTATCTTCTGCCTCTAAAATAACACCTTCATAATGCTCCAGCCCAATTTCATCTTCTATTATTGTTTTTCCAAATTCAGTTTTTGTGCAGGAAACAAGGGAACTGTTAAGTTTTGATTTAAGAAGCTTTTCTACAGTTTCAACATTAAAGCCGTAAACATACGCATTTATCTTTTTACCTTCGCAGGTAGAAAAATCAAAATGATCAGTTACAAGTTCAAGACGTTTTTCTTCTGTAAGCCCTTCAAGATAAGAATTGATTGCAGCCATAATCTGTTCCTGAATAAACGAAACTTTAAAACGCTGTTTTTCCAGCGGGCCGGATGCAGTCAAATCTCTTTCAAAGGCATCAAGCTTTTTTGAGTAAAATTCTTCTTTTTCCTGATGTGCAACATCAATACGATTTTTTACAGAAGCAATAATCTGCGCACATTCTTCATCTGCACGCTTAAGGATTGCTTCGGCTCTTCGTCTTGCATCTGCTTCTATTTCTTTATCAAGAATATCTGTAGATCTTAGTTCCTGCATTTAATTTTTTCCTACATATTCACTCTAGCAGTGGTCCCTGAGGCTCTCGAAGGGCCACCTTATAAATATCACACATTAACACCAACGGCTTCTCTAATTGCATCAGAAAGAGTTTTTTTGCCCTTCATATGTCCGTTTAGCCCCGGAACTTCTACAATCAGAGGAAATCTTCCTGTTTTCTGCCATTGGATTTCTTCGTCTTCAATCAAACTGGCTGCTTCTTCGGTAAGAATAAGAACCCGCGGAATCTCGTCGGACGGAACATTTGCAATACCACCCTTTCCCGTAACTCTGTTAAAGGCTTCGAGCACTTGTTCGCGTGTATCGGCGACAACTCCATCAATACCAGTCATCTTAAAGGCAAGGACAATCTCACGCTGCCCTATAATAAAATATTGCATTCTATAACTACAAAATCAAAATAAGAACTGCAACAAGCATTCCCCAAAGACAAATACCTTCTGCAAGACCTACGAAAGGAAGTGCCTTACCAGAAAGCTCTGGATTTTCGCTCATTGCACCCATTGCAGATGCACCAATTTTTGCAACGGCAATACCACCTGCAAGACATGCAAGTCCAACTGCAATAGCTGCTGCAAGATATTTAATTCCTGCAGAAATACCGCCTGCATTAGCTGCTACTTCTTCTGCGCCTTCTGTATCCTGGGCAAAAAGTGCAGCACAAGTACACAACAAAATTGTAAGAATAAGAAAAAGCTTCTTTTTCATTTTATCATTTCTCCTCCGGCCCCTTCGACAGGCTCAGGAACCGCGTTGTAATATTATTGTGATCCCTGAGCCTGTCGAAGGGCTCCGTTAATTTTACGCATTCACAAACCTAAAAGGTTTAAACTCTCTACCGGTTTCGTGGAAGAACTTCGAGAAGAACTCGTAGTACTGCAATCTTATTACCTGAATTGCAACAATCATTCCTTCGAGCAGAATAATAATCGCATTTCCCACAACAAGAATAAGAATACCAACAACGCTTCCTTCGCCACCGCACATATTTGTAAGAGTCAGAATAAGAAAATCAAGTACAGCATGAGAAAGCGCAAACGCACCGACACGAACAAAGCTTACGGTATTAGAAAGATAACCCGAAATAACTTCGATAAGCTCTACTACACCCGAAATCAAATAAGTACCAAAGCCGTTTTCAAGAACAGGTCGTCGTCCGGCAACAAGATTTTCAAACGGTTCTGCAAAAGCCGCAAGGAAAAGCGAAATACCAATTACAATCCAGTCATAAACTGCAATTGCATGATGGAAAACAACCATGCGGATAATCATTACAATTACATACCAGAAGAATATTGCACCGGCAAGACCATTCTTACCAAAAAAGGCTTCATCAAAACGACGGCAGCGCAAATTATTTATAATGTTAAGTAAAAGTCCTATTGTATTAATTATAAAACCAATTCCAACAGCAACACCAAAAACTCCGAACATCGCAACAATAGACGACGGGTCAGAAGAAGGCATCATTTTTAAGATAGGCGCATGTGGAGTTCCAAAAAATCCTGTTACCCATTCTGCAAAAGGCTCAAGCAAGGTTTCGTTAGAAAAGAATTCACCGGTAAGCAAACCCATTATAGAACTTGAAATTCCGATTGCCATAAAGATAGGCGCAAACTTGTTCCAGCCGCCAACCTTTATAACCTTTGCAGCCATTAGGATTCCGACAAGAACAAAAACAAGCCCCTGGCCAAGATCGCCGAACATTATTCCAAACAGCAAAGTAAAGAAAACAGCTACAAAAGGAGTCGGGTCAATCGTTCCGTAAAGCGGAGCACCATAACTAAAAATCATGCGCTCAAAGCTTTTTACAAATTTGCCATGACTAAGCTTTACAGGAACCTGTTCTTTTCCACTAACAACAGAAGGAACTTCAAACGGAGAATATTCACGGAACGCGATCCGTCCCGAAGTAATGCTATCCAATTCCTTCATATAAGTTTCTGTTTCTGCATACGGAACCCAGCCTGTAATTCTATAAACAAGCTCTGTAGATTCAAGCCCCTTTACAACATCCGAAATCTGAACTCCAATAGCAAAAGCTTCTATAAGATGATGAATTATAGCCTTGTGGGTTTCGGCAAAATTAGCGCGTGTTGTTTCAAGCTCTTCAAGCTCTGCTTCAACTTTCTTTTTCTGAGCAGAAAGGCCATCAAGCACATCCTGTGGAACACCCTGAAAATCCTTAGGGATTTCGAGCGCTACAAAACCAAGTCTTTTAAGCTCAATATCAACCTGGGCACTGTTCTTTTTAGAAGAAGCAACAAGCACATGAGATTTATCTTCACCAAGCGCAATAACAACTGCCATAGCTGCAAGATCAGACTTCATGCTATCAAAACCAGCAGCATCAATTTTACCAACACGCAAAGAAAGAAAAGAAAGACTGTCAAGCTCCGAAAAAGAAACCTTTAGATTTGCAAACGCAAGTGCTTCCTTATACGCATCAGTACATTTTGCAACTTCCTGATTTTTTGCTTCAAGTTCTTCCTGTAAATCATTATATGTTTTAATAATACGAGTAGCATCTTCCCTATCTTGTGCAGTTGGAGAAGAACAGTTTTTAACATCAAAATCAGAATCAGAAAGAGGAATACCAAGATTAACAGAAGCGTTTCTTAAGCTTGTGTAGAAATTTGAATCAACATCAAGCTCGTTGTCGGACTTTTTATCCTTAGGTCTGTCGCGCTCACTGTCCTGAAACTGGAACGATTCTTTTTTACCGATATATTCGATTACTGCCGAAATATCCTGTTTGAGAACCATCAACTCTATCAAACGCATTTCTGCCGTTCTAGCCATTTACTCCTACAGCCTCCATTGCTTCTTTAGAACCTATATTAAGCCTCAGACTTTCTACAGCCGTACGAATACACGTAAGCTCATACGACTTTATTTTAAACCATGCAGCAAGCGCAGCATCTTCCATCGGGTATCGATGAAAAATCTGTTCAGCCAGCACTGCCTGATGTTCTATATATCTTCGCTCAATCCATACCGGATCAACACACCAGGTTTGTCCAGGTTCATACGGATTAAGATATTTTTCAAATTCCCAGTTTTCCCAGTCCTGATAAGTATTTTTATCAAAACCAAGCACCTTTATTGCAGGTGCCGCAACAGGATCATTTTTATCGGGTGAATCTGTAACATAAAAAAGATTCTGAATAACCTGTTCAGCCGGCATTTCATAATAAAGCTCAAGCCTAAGTGCCCAGATTATATTTTTAATTACAAACTCATCAAGAAAAAGCTTTATGTGCCCTTCCTTATCATCTCCATGACAATTATTTATGGCTTTCCAGTTTTCGCGCAAAAGCATAAGGTCCAACTTAAATTCAACCTGCTGCTGCTCGCTTAAATCCGGAGTTTTTTTAAGCCATTCAAAATCTGTACCTGCAGTCATTTTTGCAAGTTCAGGCCAGGCTTGTAAATCTATTTTACTGAAATCCTTTAAGTCTAGCAAACGCGGAAGCTCATTTTCTCCAGAACAAAGAGCACCAACAATTTCTTTAACATTCTCGACTTCATAGCGTTTGATTTTGTCTATAAGAATAAGAGGCGGTTTGTCATATTGCTTTAAGAAAAAAAGATAAAGTGAAAAAAAATCAGAAAAAGCACGCTCTTCTATCTGACGTGCAAGTAAGGTTTCCGGAACAAGCGGAGCCGGTTCTTTAAAAAGAAGTGTCCATAAATCTGCAAGCGATTCAACTTCAAATAAAAGACGGGTTCTTTCTTTTATAAAGGCTTTACTCAAAAGACCAGCTGCCTTTGCATAACAAAAAGAAACTGCTGTGGATTTATCCATCTGCCGCCTCCCGCCTTAAACAGATTGTTTAAGCAGATTATCTAAAAGACTATTAAAAGCCTCGTAATCTCTTGTTCGATTCTCCAAATCTGATTTGAATTGTTCAAGCTCTGCTTCGTGTTCCGCTTTTCTACTTTGAATAGTATTTTCGTAATCAACTTCCATTTGCGAAACACATTTATCATATTCTGTTTTGAATTGAGAATTAGCTTGATTTCGGGCCTGTGCCGTTCTGCTGTCTGCTTCGCGAATTGCATTATCTATTAAGACAGATGCATTCTTTTCAACCGACAGCAGATGGTTGATTACGTTTATTTCTTCCTGCACTTTTATTCAGCAGCTTCAGAAGTTTCTGCGGCGTCTTCCCACCAGTTTTCTGTTGTTTCTACAGAAGAAACTGTTTCTTCTTCAGGAATAGAATTAACAAATTTATCTGTCTTTGGCTTTTTGTTTACAAGTGCAAGAGACAATGTAAGAACAAAGAACAAAGCAACAAGAACACCAGTTGCCTTTGTAAGAACACTTGCAGAATGTGAACCGAATGCAGCAGTTCCACGACCGCCTAAAAGTCCACCCATTCCATTTTCACCATCATCCTGAATAGAAACCAGAAGAACTAAAAGAACGCAAACGATGATAAAAATTACCAAAAGAACAATACCAATTGTACCCATATATATCTCCAAATTTTGTATAGCTTTAAAAATATAGTGTAGTTATTTTAATGAAAATGAAATGATTTGTCTAGTTGTCAGGGGATAGTAAATAGGAAATAGTAAAGAGTAAGAGGGGGAAGTCTCCCCCTCGCTACAAACAGTGGTAGTTTCGACAAGCTCAACCACCACTGTTTTCCGCTACCCTCTCTCCTAGGGGCTCTGCCCCTAAAACCCCATGTCATTGCGAGCACGAAGTGTGTGGCAATCCATGTATAAAAATGCATTCAATTATATGGATTGCCGCGCTTCGCTCGCAATGATAAGTATCTAATTACAACACGCAGATAGGAATAAATGTTTCAGCTTTAAGAGAAGCACCGCCGATAAGACCACCGTCAATATCCGGCTGAGCAAGAAGTTCGGCAGCATTAGAAGCCTTCATTGAACCACCATACTGGATGATTGTTTCGTCTGCTACCTGCTGGTTGTAAAGCTTTGCAATGTAAGCACGGATAAACTTATGCATTGCCTGTGCATCTTCTGGAGTAGCAGTTTTACCTGTACCAATAGCCCAAACTGGTTCGTAAGCAATTGTTACGCTCTTCATCTGTTCTGCAGTTACACCTGCAAGACCTGCGCTAAGCTGGAAAGCACAAACCTGTTCTGCTTCGCCTGCTTCTCTTTCGCTCAAAAGTTCACCAATACAAAGATCAACTTCAAGACCGCTGTTCAAAGCCTTGCGTACCTTTTTGTTGATAAGTTCATCACTTTCACCAATTTCATGGCGGCGTTCTGAGTGACCAAGAATTACACTCTGGCAGCCAATATCTTTGAGCATTGCACATGAAACTTCACCAGTGTGTGCACCGTTATCTGTAGCAGCACAATCCTGTGCAGCAAGAAGAATGTTGCTTCCCTTTACAACCTGTGCAACTGCATCAAGGTATACAAAAGGAACTCCAATCATATATTTGTTTGTTTTACCCTTCAACTGTTCAACAAGGTCCTTTGCCAAAGCAACAGCTTCTGCCTTAGTTGTGTTCATTTTCCAGTTTCCTGCAATATAATGTGTACGTGCCATAAAAGACTCCTTAAATATTCAATTTATGTCATTTTATTGAATTTGTAAGTATGTTGCAACTGTGTAAAAAAAATTGTTGTTTACGTATTATAAAAACCTTATGTTGAAATTATGAAAAAATGCGGAGCGGAGGTTCTGGTTTTGCGGAGCATTGAACGCGGGAAGTGCGGGGCTGCCGCAGGCAGGTCTGCACTTCGGAATAATTTCCTATCCGCGTTCTCGGCGGAGCAAAACTGCAAGTTTTCGAAGAAAACTTGGTAAGGTTACGAAGTAACCGACGTTCTCCGCGGGAGCAGTTTTTCATGTTTTTTAATATCATTTTTAATACGAGTAACATGTATTTTTCAATAAATTCATTTAATTGAAAATTCAACAAAAGGGGTGTATAATATAGTTTAACGAGTTTTTTACAGTTATGGATCACAACTATACTGTCACAATTATTATATGTATTCTCAGTATGATAACCTTGTCTATCGATGTCGGCAAAAATACTATTCTTAATAAAAGCGACATCAAATGGTTCAGGTTAAGTTTTATATTTGCCGCCATCGGTGCTACCTGCGAATACTTTGGTGTTTTATTCGACAAAACCGGCTGTGCCCCGCAAAAAATCCATTGGCTCGTAACTTACATAGAATTCTGTATTTCTCCATATCTTGCTGTATTCCTTGCCCGCAGTTGTGGAATGAAGCGCACTATAAAACCTATTTCCATTATCATGTTGTTAAATATATTACTTCAAACAATTTCGCTTGCTACCGGTAAAATATTTTCAATAAATCAAAACAGCCAATTCCAGCGCGGTGATGCATATTGGCTTTATCTGTGCTTCTGCGGATTAGGCTTTGCATATATTCTTTTTGTATTTGTTCTTATAGGTATAAGATCTAAGCTTCGTAATCTTATCTGTATAATTCTTATTGCTTCCATAATGATTGCCGGACAGACTGCAAATATTATAGATGGTAATATTAATTCAGGTTATCTTTCTATCTGTGTTACAGCTGTTCTACTTTATATTTTCATTCAAAATATGTTCCGCCATATTATGATGGAAACAATTAATTTAGAAAAAGATATTTCCAGTCACGATGCACTTACAAAAGTACTTAGCCGAATTTCTTACGACAACAAAGTTAAAGATATAGATAAAGAAATACGCGAAGACCCTTCGAATGTTACATTTGCAATCTGTGAATGTGATTTAAACAATCTCAAAATAGTAAATGACACCTTTGGTCATGATACCGGCGACGCTTACATAATAAACAACTGCAAGGTTATCTGCGATTTCTTTAAACACAGTCCTGTTTACAGAATTGGCGGTGATGAATTTGTTGCAATCCTTCAGAGTGATGATTATGAAAATCTGGAGCTTATTAAACGAAACATTATGGACACCTGTGTAGAAGAAATAACAAAGCCTGTTTCTCTTGCAGAAAAAAAATCCTTTGCAGCAGGTTTTGCCGTTTTTGACAGCAAGAAAGACCGTTGTTTTGGCGATGTAATGAAGCGTGCCGACGTAGAAATGTATCAGAACAAAAAAATGCTTAAAAGCCTTTAACCCTTTGGCAAACTCAGAAACCACTAGAATTCAACTTCTTCATCAAACAATGGTGTACTAAAATAACGTTCTGCTGTATCAGGTAAAACTGTAACTACAGTCTTTCCATGGCCAAGCACACGTGCAAGTTCAAGAGCGGCTGCAACATTTGTTCCACTCGAAATACCACACATAATACCTTCCTTTCTTGCAAGATCGCGGCTTGTCTTTATTGCCTTTGCATCAGAAACAAGGAAAATATCATCATAAATATCTTTATTCAAAATTGCAGGAATAAGCCCGTCTCCAATTCCCATCTGAAGGTGAGTCCCGACACTGCCACCGCTCAAAATTGCTGCATGCTCCGGCTCAACAGCCCAGATTGTAATATCAGGATTTTTTTCTTTAAGAACTTCGCCAATTCCTGTAAGAGTACCACCTGTTCCAATTCCAGAACAAAAACCATGAATAGGACCACCTACTTCATCAAGAATTTCTACCGCTGTCTGCTGTCTTTGAATTTCCGGGTTTGCAGGATTTTCAAACTGCTGAGGAATAAATACATGCGGATCCATATGCTGCATGTAAAAAGCAGTATCAATACATTCCTGAATACATTTTCCTATATCACCATTGTCATGAACAAGCTTTACTTCTGCCCCGTAATGCTTTACAAGCTTTCGTCTTTCTTCGCTTACACTATCCGGCATTATTATTACAGTTTTATAACCACGAACAGCACCAATTAAAGCAAGACCAATTCCCTGGTTTCCGCTTGTAGGCTCTACAATTACAGTATTTTTATCTATAAGACCTTTTTTTTCGGCATCAAGAATCATATTCAAGGCAGTTCTTGTTTTAATTGAACCACCAACATTTAAACCTTCGAATTTAACAAGTACACGCGCCATTTCCGGTGTAACAAGCTTTTGCAACTGAATAAGGGGTGTATGTCCGACAGCTTCAAGAATATTGTTGTAAATCATAATTTGTATATTATAACGCTTCCACAGCCTTTAGCCAACACTCTATAAAAGTTCCAAGCTCATAACCGCGGGTTTTAAGTCTGTTAAAAACATTTTGGGCTCTTGAAATATAAATATCTCTTTCAAGAATTGTCGAACTAAGATTAGACAAAAGATAATACGAATAACCGTAATTGTAAAACAAATCTATATTCGTCTTAAGGGAATCTGGCAGACTTTCATATAATTCAATCGCCTTAGTAGGTTCATAAATCTTTATAAGACCAAGCATATAAATCTGAACTACATTTTTATATTCTTTGCTTTCTTTATCAAAACTATTGATATAATCAAGTTTTGTTTCTATATAGTTTACCCTTTCCTGTACCGAAGAATAGCTGCACATCATGATTAAACGCCAGATAAACACCATATCAGAAATTTCCGGATATTTTTCTTCTTCTTTAATCAAATCTAAAAGAACAGTCTGAGAATAATCTTTTCTATATAATTTCTGAATCGGAATCATTCTTGAAGCAACAGCAGAAGGAGTATAAACAGCAGCCTGCGGTGTCAAAACATGCTCTTTATCTGCATCCAAACCTGTAAACTTTAATTCTTCAAAAGGAATGTATGCTCTGGAACTTTCTATTGCCGCCAGAACCTTTATTGCGCAATCGGGACAAGTAGATTCATAAACTGCGTTATAACAATATCCGGCAACATAATGAGCAATAAAATCATCCCAACCGGAATAATCATTTTTTATTCTTTCAATAACCGGCTCAATAAGATATAAAACTTCATCTTTGTCAATAAAACCGGCACCAATACCCCATCGCAAAATGGAAATCATACGTGCATCAACCCAGGCTTCAATTCCATAAACACCAAGCTTATCCTTCATATCCTGCACAAAATACATGCGCGAAGCTTCGGTAACAGAAAGCATTTCCTTTGCAGCAATTTCAATTACAGTAGAGTCTGGGTATTTTTCAAGCAGTTCTTTCAGTTTGTTATATTCTGTAGACTGCTCCCCTGCTTTGAGCTCTACATAATTTTTTAATAGTTCTTCCCTATTATGAATATTCCAGTTCTTATCAAGAATTTCTATTCCTGTAGGTGTATATTCATCAAAACCGGTATTATTTGAAAAATCAAGATGAAACTGATTGTTTCTTTCAAAAATATTACTTGTACAGGCAATTCCAAACTGTTCTATTTCCGGAAGCTTATTCCATTGTTCTCTGTATTCACGTTCAAAAAACTGACTGAATGAAAGCTTTTTATCCTTATTATATTTAGGCTGATTAGCCCAGACAGCGACAGCGGCAGAAAAAATCAAAATTAAAAATGTAAATACAAACTTCTTCATTTCTGCTGCCTCACTTTACATGCTCAAACCAGCTGGCAATAAACGGATCAATTTCAAAATCATATTGTGACAAAACAGTCAAAGCACCAATTGCCCTTGATTTATAAGTATTAAATTCAAGCTGAGTTTCACACAAACTTAACATAAGATAATTTGCATACGCATACTGATAATAAAAATAAATATTTGTTCTAAGATTTTCAGGCAGCGTTGCCATTACATCAAGCATTTTTTCCGGCTGAACAGTATTATTCAATGCGACAATATAATAATACATCGAGTTGGCAAAAACTTCTCCATCGGCGGGCAGTCCCAAAAGATAATCATAATGAGCTTCTAAAAGAGAAATAACTTCGTTATCCGTACCAAAATTCTGAAGCAGCACCATATGCCACCAGAAAAATAAATCAGAATAATCCGAATAAATACTTTCATAATATTCTACAGATTTTATCATATCTGCAGTCTGATCCTCATTGTACAATACCTGAACCTGCTTCCATTTTATAAAGTCTTCAGAATAATCATTTATATCTTTTATTTCTTTAAATGCTTTCTTTTTGTCTGCATTTTCGCCGGTAAACTTTATTGAATAAAGCGGGATGTAGGCATTTGCATTTTCGGCAGCAGCAATAGCAGAAGCTGCAAGCTTTTCGTACGAGCAGTTATACAAAGCATAAAATTTTCGCCCGTAAATATAATGCATTATGTAATCTTCCCACGAAACATAATTTTTTCGGATTCTGTTTACGACAGGTTTAAGCAGTTCTTCTGCCTGTTCCCGTGAAATATAATCGCATGCAATGCCCCATCTTATAATTGTAATCTGACGCCCTTCGTCCCAGGCTTCTATACCATGACGTCCAAGAACATCCCTAACTGAATCAACATAAAAAAGGCGCGTAGTATCAAGAATCGAAAGCTTTTCGTTTACAGCAATATCAAGAATCGTTTTATCAGGGTATTTATCAAGCAGGTCAGATAAAGTCTTAAAAGCACCAGACTGACCATATTCTTCAAGACTATTGAACATTTCTATAAGAGATTTGTTGTCGGTAACATTCCACGATTCACGTAAAAGCTCTTTTGGGTCCGAAGATTTTTTATTTAAAATGGTGCGGTTCGAAAAATCAAGATGATATTGGGAATTAAGTTCAAAAAGATTACTCGAAAAAGCAATAGCATACTGTTCAAAATCCGAAAGCTTATCCCACGTTTTTTTATAATTCTTTTTGAAAAAATCTGCGCTCGTTCCATCAACAGCAGAATTATAAGTTACCGGTTCTTTGTCGCCAACCGGAATATAAAGCTCTGACTGTTTTGCATAAACAAAAAATGGAAAGACAAGCAAAATAATAAAAAATTGCAGATACGCAGAAATTCTTTTCATACTGGCATTATATCATAAAAACAAATTCAATTCATACAAAAAAAAATACCGCCCGTAATTGAGCGGTATTAAGTTTATCGTGGTCTCTAACTTATCTAAGAGACCAGTCGATAATTTATTTTGTAGCCAAAATTGCAATACCAGGCAATGTCTTGCCTTCGAGGAATTCGAGGGAAGCACCACCACCAGTAGATACGTGGCTCATCTTGTCTGCAAGGTTGAACTTGTTTACAGCAGCAACAGAGTCACCACCACCAACTACAGTCATAGCACCGCGGCCAGTAGCATCGGCAACAAGCTGAGCAACAGTAGCAGTTCCCTTAGCAAATGCATCGAACTCGAATACACCAACAGGTCCGTTCCATACAACAGACTTAGCTGTAGAAAGAACTTCCTTGTAAGCTTCGATTGTTTTAGGACCAACATCCATAGCCATAAGGTTATCAGGAATATCAACACCGTCAACAGCAACTGGAGTAGCGTTAGCATCGAACTTGTCTGCAGCAACGTGGTCTACAGGAAGAACAATCTTTACACCCTTAGCTTCTGCATCAGCAAGGAGCTTTTTAGCTGTATCAATAAAGTCGTCTTCTACAAGAGAAATACCAACTTTGTGTCCCTGTGCCTTGAGGAATGTATAAGCCATACCACCACCAATTACAAGAGCACTGGCGTTCTTCAAGAGAGATTCCAAAACGGCAATCTTAGAAGAAACCTTAGCACCACCAATAATTGCTACCTGTGGTTTTGGAGGATTTTCTACCATTGGCTGAATGTATTTTACTTCTTTTTCCATGAGGAATCCGCCAACAGATTCAACTGGCATGAACTTTGCGATAGAAGCTGTAGAAGCCTGATCGCGGTGAGCAGTTCCGAATGCATCGTTTACGAAGATGTCTCCGTATGTAGCCAATTCCTTAGCCATTACATCGCGTTCTGCAGCATCCTTAGATGTTTCTTCCTTGTGGAAGCGAACGTTTTCGAGCATTGCAACAGCTCCTTCAGGAAGAGCGTCAATTGTAGCCTTAGCACCAAGAGCATCAGGAATAAATGTAACATCCTTTCCGAGCTTTGAAGCAAAGTATTCTACAACCGGCTTCATGCGGTTCTTACCGTTTATGAACTTTTCTGCATCTTCTTCAGTCCATGTTTTTCCAGCTTTTTCAGCTTTTTCCTGAGCCTTTTTTACGTCCTTTTTAGGGTCACCAAGGTGGCTCATAAGAACAAGTGAGCGTGGGCTCTGTTCAAGAATGTATTTGATTGTAGGAAGAGCAGCCATGATACGAGTATCATCCTGAACTACTCCGTCCTTCATTGGTACGTT
>JAGCTZ010000121.1 GCA_017963165.1 Treponema sp. | reverse complement strand
TTCACCAAGCCGCACAGGTGATTCAGAATTTGACGGTTCAGTGCCGAAAGAATCAAAATTGATTGCAGATCCGCTTCCAAAAGATGAATTCGAAAAGAAGCTTATTGAATTTGTTACTGAAATGATTCAGAAAATGGGTTACGAAGTAACAGTTGAGGTTATGTTCAGAGAAGACCATAAAATCGGTATTAGACTGATTTCTGACCATTCTTCAATTTTGATTGGACGCAAAGGCAAAAACCTTGATGCTTTGCAGCTGCTATCTAATGTTTATGCTGGCAGACTCGGCCATGAAGATGTGCGCGTTATCCTCGATACTGAAAACTACCGCATTCGACGCGAAGAATCACTTGTACGCCTCGCTTATACAACAGCTGATAAAGTCCGCACACAGAGAAATTCTATTCTCTTAGAGCCAATGAATCCATTTGAGAGAAGACTTATCCACACAACTTTAAATGATATTCCAGATGTTGAAACCAAAAGCGAGGGAGATGGTTTATATAAACAAGTACGTGTTATATACAAAGGACTTCGCTAAAAGTGAAAAAACACATTGTTTTTAATTTGGCTTGTTTGGTGATTTTTGGTTGTTTTTCAGCCTATGCACAGACAAGCTTGAATTCCATTCTTTCAGATGATGTCGCAGAAGAATTGCTGAAGAACGGAAAAATTGAGTATAGCTCATACATGAAGGAATATACTCCAAAACTGTTTTTGAATAATGCCAAACTAGGTGAAAAAACAGCCAGCTATTGGGAAGAAAGCGGAAAAACTCAAAAACCGGTCTTTTATTTTGAGGGTATTTATCTTACAAAAAAGGCAGTTCCTACAGAAGTGGGAAAGGACATGGATGAAATTACGAAAAGTGTCCGTGCTCTTTCTACTCTTGAAGGTGTTAAGTATTATTCAAATACCAGAAAGAAAATGCGTATTCTTTACGAAGAGTCTTATGCAGTAAATAACCCTGAAGAGCGTAAGCGCATTGAAGATCCGATAAACGAAAACCCTAACGGACAGGTGATTTATTCAGAGCAAAAAGACTCGACTTTCGGAAAATTTCTGTATAAATACACTTATTTTAGGTGTGATAATGAGCTTTTAATCCGTATTACAAATTTTGATACTCTGTCTTTTGCAGGTATAAAGATAATAAAGCCCGAAAACATGATGACTTCTATTCTTCTGTATGATTTGGGCGATTATTATTTGACGTATACACTGATTAAAGTTGATGTTATTTCGGTTTCAATTCTTGAAAACAAGATGACAAAATCGTTTACTGCACGTGCCGAGGCTATGTTTTCATGGCTTCTGACTGAGTTTGACAGAATTGATGAAAAAAATCTAAAGGGATTGAATTAATTCATTAGGAGGAAAGAATGAAAAAAATTGCAATCGCTATAATTTTTTTGTGTGCATTAATAAGTGTTGGAGGATGCGCCCCTATGAGCAAAACTTTGGAAAAAATCAAAGGACAGGACGGTCTTTTTGCCGTTATTGAAACATCGAAAGGAGATATTCTCCTTGAGCTTTTCTATAAGGAAACACCGCTGACTGTAACAAACTTTGTTGGTCTTGCAGAAGGTACTTTGACTGCTGCAAATAAGAAGCCTTTTTACAACGGTTTGAAGTTTCACCGTGTAATCAGCGTTGCAAACGGTGACGGTCAGGATTTCATGATTCAGGGCGGAGACCCGAAAGGCAACGGCACAGGTGGTCCTGGCTACCGTTTCCCGGATGAGATTGTTCCGTCTTTGAAGTTTTCTAAAGGCGGCGTTCTTGCTATGGCAAATGCCGGTCCTGGCACAAACGGAAGCCAGTTCTTCATTACAATTACAGCTACTCCGTGGTTAGACGGAAAGCACACAATTTTTGGTAGAGTTGTAGACGGCCAGAAAATTGTAAACAATCTCCGTCAGGGCGAAGTTATGAAAAAGGTAACGATTATCCGTCAGGGTGCAGAAGCTAAGGCATTTACAGCTACACAAGCTGATTTTGACCGCCTGAATAAAGACATTCAGACCCGCCTTGCTGCAGAAGCTGAAGCAGCAAAAGCCGCAATGAACAAACAGCTTGATGAGAACTACGGCGATTATACAATTATGGAAAACGGCATCAGATACAAGATTTTGAAAGAAGCTGCCGGAAACAAGATTGGCAAGGGCAAAGCTGTAAAAGTTAAGTACAAGGGCTATCTCTTAGACGGATCTGTTTTTGACGATTCTGATTTCCATGAGCCGATTTCGTTTATGACAAATTCAGGCAGAATGATTAGAGGCTTTGACATGATGGTTCAGGACATGAAGCTTAATGAAAAGCGTTCAATCGTTTTACCGCCGGAATATGCTTATGGTTCAAGCGGTGCAGGCGGTGTAATTCCACCTGATGCATATATCTGCTTTGATTTGGAAGTTATTGAAGCAAAATAAGCTGATATTATTAGCAAAATGAAAGGGCTTAGTTCTGTTATGCAGACTAAGCCCTTTTTTTGTGGGATTAAACTTTGTGTTACGCGCTAAAGCCGATGCTTATGGCTTAAGCGAGGCGGCGTAGTCTTTTAGTTCGTTTATTTCGTCTTTTAGGGTTTCAATGCCGCTTAACCAGAAGTCTTTAGTTTCAATGTCAAAACCGGCTTTTCGGCATACTTCTTCGCAAGAAAGCCTGCCAGTTTCAAAAAGTATGGTCTTATAAGTTTTGGCAAAACTTCCGCCTTCTTTTTTGTAGCGCGCATAAAGCCCTGCACTGAAAAGCATTC
>JAGCTZ010000120.1 GCA_017963165.1 Treponema sp. | reverse complement strand
GGTATGCCGGAAGAACAGCTCCGCACGGCTGCTAAGTCTGCTGTATGTAAGATCAACATCGACTCTGATGGAAGACTTGCAATGACTGCTGCTGTAAGAAAGTTCCTTGCAGAAAATCCAGAAGCTTTTGACCCACGCCAGTTCCTTTCTGCTGCACGTGACGAAGCAAAGAAGATGTACATGCACAAGAATATTGAAGTTCTTGGAAGTGCCGGTCACGCTTTAGACTAATACATTGTGCTGGTTTTGCGAAAGCAAAACCAGGTAAGCACGCGCAAGCGTGCGGCACATGCTTTAGACTAATAAAATATTCATGTGGCCCTTTGCTTCGACAAGCTCAGCACAAGCTAGCTCAGGGCCCACACGACAATTCTTTGGGGTTCCTGAGCCTGTCGAAGGACCCCATAATATGCAAAACGGTGGTTGAATCTTCAGCCACCGTTTTTTTATTTAACAGAATTTCTATTATTTATTACGGAGCTGCTTAATTACAAGAAGTCCCAATGGAATTAAAGAATATACAATTCCAACAGTCAAAACAAGGGCGAAATTATAATCTATTGCATAAAGAGCATCTGAAACGGCAGGATAAAACGAATATCCACAAATAATCAATACATCAAGAATAACAAAGAAAAACTTTTTGTTTACAACCGATTCCCATGCATTTACAAGGCAAAGCGAAATCTGCATAAGCATTGCAAGATAAATAACAGGCTTAAGGAATAAATCATAAGACTGATAATAATATTCTGAGCCGGAAATCACGCAATAAGGAAGATAGACTGCAAAAAAAGTACATAATGCAGGAAAAAAGTTTTTAACCTTATATTCAATTTTATCACGAGAAAAAACTGCAAAGAAAACAGAAACTGCAGCTAAAGGAACAAGTGTTTCCTTTACAAGAAAATAAATCAAATTATCAGTAAACGAATCGTATACAAGTCGGTGTTCATAAGAAAAGAAAAATCTACAGGCACAAACAATAACCGAAATTAAACCTCCTGCAGCAACAGGAAACAATACTTTTTTATCCTTTGCAAAAATACAGTAGGTTATGAGGGCGCTTGGTAGAAGTATTAATAAAAATAACAACATAAGAATAAAATACAGTTTATTCGGTTAAAAATCAAGTTTTAGCAGGATTGCATAAAAGTCGTGCCAGGGCTATTTTGCTTTTATACGGATAATACTTGCGGTTCCTTCGATGGTAATTTTTTCACCAGGCAAAACTGCGTATATTTCTTCGGCATTTATCGGGAGCCCAAACTTATCCTCACTTGTTCTGATTACAGCTTTGTTTGTAGAAAGTATATACAAAAGCTGTGTATCTTTAGCAGGCTCCTTTCCACTGCAGAACATACTCCAACCGCCGCGAATATTTTTCTGTTCAAGACTAAAATAATCACATTCAAAGGTTTCTGAAAATGGAGCTATAGGTTTTCGTACATCATTTTTTATTACAGCAAGCCCTTTTTCTATATGAACTTCGCGTCCCCTTCCCCAGTCGTATAATCTGTAAGTCAGGTCGCAGGACTGCTGAACTTCTAATAATCTTAAGCCGCCACCGATTGCGTGAACTGTTCCCGCAGGAATATAAATAAAATCACCCTTCTTAACATTTACAAAATTAAGATACGGATCAAGCGCATTTTCTTTGATTGCTTTTGCAAGCTCAGTTGAGGAAGCGCCTTCTTTAAGCCCATAAACAAGCTTTGCATCTGGAACAGCATCAAGAACATACCAGCATTCTGTTTTTCCGCGATTTCCCTCACCTTCCAGTTTAACTGCAGCAGCATCATCAGGATGAACCTGAATTGAAAGCGTATCGTTTGCCTGAATAATTTTTACAAGAAGCGGATACTCACCGCCACAAGCCTTTACAAATTCACTTTGCGGGCCGTTAGGGTGAGTCGACGCAATCCAAAGCTCATAGCCCCAGATTTTTTCTGATTTTATTGGTGTAAGTTTAAGCATAATATTTTTATTTAGTTACAGTCTCTAACGCTAACTTCATCATGTCTTTGAAAGTAAGTTGACGTTCTTCTGCAGTTGTTGCTTCTCCGGTTATGATATGGTCACTTACAGTAAGAATTGCAAGCGCCTGTCTGTTGAACTGTGCAGCAAGTGTATACAATTCTGCAGCTTCCATTTCAAGACCGGCAACTCCATATTTTTTCCAGAGCTTCCAGTTTTCATTTTCATCATAAAAACGATCGCTCGAAGCGCAGGGAGCAACTACCGCTCTAAGACCAAGATCTTTTGCTGTATGATATGCATTGTCCAAAAGCTCAAAGCTTGGAACAGGCGCAAAATGCATAAGTCCAAAGCGCTGACTCTGAAGTGCAGAATCGGTACAGGCGGCATTTGCAATTATAATATCACGAACTTTTACGTCCTCGCGGATAGAACCACAGGTTCCAATACGTACAGCTTTCTGAACATTATAAAACTGAAAAAGCTCCTGCGCATAAATAGAAAGCGAAGGTTGTCCCATTCCGGTTCCCTGAACAGAAACCTTTTTACCTTTATAAGTTCCGGTAAAACCGAACATTCCGCGAACTTCGTTATAGCAAACTGCATTTTCCAGAAAATTTTCTGCAATAAATTTTGCCCTGAGCGGGTCGCCGGGTAGAAGAACTACCTCTGCAATGGCACCTTCTGGTGCGTTGATGTGTGTACTCATAAGAATATTATAAGCCGAAAAAGCAAAAGAATCAAATTAACAATATTATTTGTTAAACTGCTTATTTATTTCTTCTACTACACACATTAACTCACCTATTGCCGCGGGGGTTGTGTGGGGGCCAAAACTAAAGCGGACGGCATTTTCGCTTATCTGGGGAGTGATATGCATGGCTTCCAGAACAGGACGTTTATTCTTTTTTGAAGAACAGGCACTTCCTGTAGAAATATAAAAACCTTTTGAATCAAGTGCGCGGAGCATTACGTTGCCGGGGATATGGTCAAAAGCAGCCTGAACAACATAAGGAGAAAACAATTCAGGATTTTCAAGGCGTCCGGCAGGAACAATAGTACAGCCCTTAAGGCCTGCAAGCTTCTTTACAAAATCGTCAGTCACCTTTTGCTGCTGTGAATTATCCTTATTGTAATAACGTTCAAGCGCAAGTGAAAAAGCAACTGCACCAAGCACATTTTCTGTACCGCTGCGTATTCCCTTTTCTTGACCACCACCACGCAAAAAGACATCAACAGCATCTTTCATATAAAGAATACCAATTCCACGAGGACCGCAAATTTTGTGCGAACTTAAGGCAGCAGAATCAATACCAGGATAAGCAAGATTCAATTCAATTTTTCCGGCAGCCTGAACACAATCCACGTGAAGTTTAGGCTTGCGTTTACCTGCCGACCACGAAGTAATTGCATCTGCAATTTCATAAATCGGCTGAATTACTCCAGTTTCATTATTAACAGCCATAATACAAACCATAGTTGTATCAGAAGTCAGACAACTGGTGACAGCCTCAGGTGTAACAATTCCATTTTTATCAACTGGAAGCTGAACAACATTCCAGCCGCATTTTTTAAGTGCAAGAGCCTGTTCCCGTACAGCAGGATGTTCTATAGAACTTATTAAAACAGTTCCAGCCGAAGGCTTAGCTAACTGCGCAAGAAGTGGAATCTGATCACTTTCTGTACCACCGCTGGTAAAATAAACTGTCGAAGCAGGAACTCCAAGCGCTTTTGCAGCACGTTCACGCGCCTGCTCCAGAAGCGTACGGGCATTTTTTCCAACCTGATGAGAGCTTGAAGGATTTCCCCAATCCTTAAGAGTAAGTTCAACTGCCTGACGCAAAATATCTTCGTCTGCCGGACTCGTTGCAGCCCAGTCAAAATAATGTGTCTTAAAATCTTTTTCTGAATCGTTCATTTTAGTAGGTCTTGTCCATCTGTTTTAGTTCTTCAATATTCTTCTGCAGACGTTCAATTTCGCGGTTGAGCATTCTTTCGTAGTCAAGTTCACCAGAAACCATGCGGGCACTTTCATCTTCCCATGCCTGCTTGTCTGTAATGTAAAGAAAATTGAAGGAAGGTGCATTTGCTTTTTCGCACCACACCTTGGCCTCCTGCCAGTAATACAGTCCAGCCTGATAACAAGATAACGCTTTTTCCATGTTTCGTAAATATTCATCTTTCCATGGAGAGTCGTAAAAATATATACATTTTTTATCGTAAGTTCGTCCCAAACGAAGATGCTGTTCAATAAGCTTAAGATTTATATGAAGTTGAAAAAGATAACGGTATTTTTCCCACTGCTTTTCAGTTTCAATCTTAAAATCAACATACTGAGGATTACAAAAATCAGCTTGTGCCGCCTTTTCTAGCCAATAAATATTTTCGATACAGTCATCCGGATATTGCTGATAATGAACATGAAAAAGCTTATACCAGTCTTCCTTATATTTGACCATATACGCATGAGTCGGCGAAAGAGGAATTGTAAAAAATAAGCTGACAAAAACAAAAAATAAAATAAGCTTTTTCACATTGTGATTATCGGGTAAAAAAATGAAGAAGTTAATGGAATAATGAAAAGTTATTTGTAACAGCGGTTCGCTTTTAGCTATTAGCAGTTAGCCAGGAGGGGGAAGTCTCCCCCTCGCTCCAGCCCCAGAGTTTGCGCCCCCTTCGACAAGCTCAGGGACCCCAAACTCTGTGTCTTCCGCTACCCCTTCTCCTAGGGGCTCTGCCCCTAAAACCCCGTCAGTATTTTGCTTATATTTTCACCAATTTCTTCAATAGATTTGCTTGCATCAATACGAATAATTTTCATTTCCTCACGCAAGCTGGCATCGGTTTCGTACATGCTTACAACTTTTTCATATAGTGCAGCAATTTTTTTCTGAGCTTCAATATTTTCGTAGATTTCTTTTTTTTCGTTACGCGCATTTACACGTGCTAACGACACTTCTGGATTTATGTCAAAAAAGAACAAATATTCCGGCAACGGAAACGGAGAATTCAAAAGCATCGGAAGTTCAAGACCGCACGACACAGACTGATAAGCCAGGCTAGAAAAGAAATATCTGTCGCTTACAACAGTTTTACCACTGTCGCATAATTCTTTTACACCACCCTTGCCAAAAATGTGCTCACATCTGTCTGCAGCAAAAAGATAAGCATTTGTTTTTTCATCAACATGAAAGTCGCCTGCCAGCATCTGTCTCAAAAACTTACCGGTAGGCCCACTCGTAGGCTCTGCAGTAGCTATATATTTTTCAGGATTACTTTGCACCAGCCTTTTAATCTGCGTACTAGTACCTGCGCCATCTATTCCTTCAAAAACAATAAAATTTTTTAATACCATGAGTTTATTATATATGAACAATTTCATATTGTTAAGAAGGAATAAATTAATGACAAGTCAGCCAGATAGTTGTGAGCTATTACTACAAGAAGGAAACTCATCTACAATTGAATTTTCTTAATATATATGATATTGTTCTCATAGTTTACATGGGGGCACTTTATGGGAGCACGCGGAGAACTTTTTACAACACAAATTTATCTTGATAATCGTTCATACTTTTTTAATGTAAAAGAAAACAGAACAGGCGATGTATTTTTACAGATTGTTGAAAGCAAAAACAGAGACGGCGTTGAAGCAGATAGACATCAGATTGCAATTTTTGCAGAAGACATGCAGAAATTCCTTCAGGGAATGGATAAATCTTTAAACTTTATTGAAAAAGATATGAAGGCACGTCAGAAGGCTGCAAAAGAAAAGCGCGCAGCAAAAGATGCTAAATACGGAACAGGAAATGCTGCTTCGGGTTCAAAAAAGATTTACCGCGTAAAATCAGAAGGTTCTCAGGAAAAGGTTGATGATGGAATTAAACGAACAGGAAGAATTCACGTTGTTTCTAAAAAGCCTGAAACTACAGAAGAATAATAGATATTAATATTTAAAGGTCATCCTTTGAATTGGGGATGGGCCAAGCTTATGACAGATTTCCCGGTGGGCTTTTGTTGGATATCCTTTGTGACCGGCATAACCATAACCGGGATATTTTTTATCCATTTCTATCATTATCCGGTCGCGGCAGGTTTTTGCAATAATTGAGGCAGCCATAACAGCAGGATATTTCCCATCTGCTTTAGGTTCACAACGGCATTCAAAAGGAACATTCGGGCAGAAATTGCCGTCTGTTATGCCACTTAAAACTTGTGGCCCCTTCGAGAGCCTCAGGGACCCCAAATCGTATTTCTTTTCCAGATCTTCCCACGCAAGTTTCATTGCAAGCATGCTGGCCTGAAGAATATTAATCTTATCAATTGTTTTGTGGTCTACAATCCCAATACCCCAGCACGCCTTTTGTTTAATAACCTCTTCGGCAATCAGACGTTTTTTTTCCGAAAGTTTTTTTGAATCATTAAGAAGTTCCACAGGAAAATCATCAGGAAGAATAACGGCACCAGCACAGACAGGACCTGCAAGAGGTCCACGCCCCGCTTCGTCAAAACCGACAGTCAGTATGCAAGAGGAGTTCTGATTCATTTTAGAATCCATAGGAATCATTATTCTGGAAATTAATTGTACAGTTTTTATCTGTGTAAATTGCTTCGGCATTTGAAGCACCACGCAAAGATGATTTAAAGCTGTTTAAAACAAGCGAACCATCCATTGCAAAAAGCTCTGCAATTCGACCCTTTTCACCAGAAATCTTAAAGGAATTATTATTAAGATACAAATTTCCCTGATTAAGAGAAAGCGTTACACAAGTATTGGCTGTAACATTTACCGAAGAATTCTGAATATTTACATTTGTGCGTATTCCCGAAATAAATGAACCATAAGAACCTGCAGAAACAGAAGCTATTGTTCCCTTAATATTAACAGAAGAACGGCTTGCTTCAACAAAAAGACCATTTTTATCGAACAATGCAGAAATCTGGCAATTATTCATATCAAGAACAGAATCTTCCAGTTTAAAATACGGCACCATATCTTCAATTTCGTAAATTGATTTTTCATCAGAAGAAGAAATTGTAAAATCCTGAATAGTCAAATTTGAACTTCGTACGACAATAGAAGCTCCTTGCTCAAATTCAAACGAAGCATCACCTTCATTTACAATCACACAGTTTGAAAGAATGTAATGAACACCCATAGGAACTTTTACAAGACCCTTTAACCGCAGACACGCGTAACGTCCCTTATTAACGGCTTCCAGACACTGCTCAAAAGTAGCATAAGGCCTGAGCGAAGTTCCATCGGCTATTGAAGCATCTGCATAAGAATTATAATAATAATTATACTGGTCAATTATAACGCTGTAGACAGTTGCATGTCCCGGATTATTTTCATTTTTAGAAAAAGCCGAAACCTTAAAATAAACGGCTCCATTTTCATCTGGAGCAAGCTCAAGATTAATTTTATTTGAATCTGCCTTAATATAAGAGCCAACCTGAACAGAATTAAAAATCGGAGAAGCTGCTGAATAAACCTCTGAAGAAGAAGTTATAATATATGGCTCGCTGATTGCATAATAAAGGTCGCTATATTCTTCGCCGGTAATAGAAAGGGTTACAGGCTCACGCGAATAAAAAGAATTTGCACTTGAAGTAATAACAGGATTTGAAGGCGGACGTTTATTTATACTGAACGGAACCTGAACCATTCCCTGATAAACAGCATTTGCATAAAAGCCTATATTCATAAAACCAGAAACATTGTCACCATAGAAGGTATCAACGCCAAGTTGTGTAAACAATTCCTGATACTGTGACTGATTATTGTTATCTGAAGAAAGCACGCTCATAGAATAAGAATCACTGCCTTCAAGAGTGAAAATAATACTTCCATCATCACCTTCTTCCTGCTTTAAGGTCGGCTTTGGAGGAAGTACAAAATAATCAATAGGATTACCTTCTTCGTAAGCAAGATTCTGCCAGCGTATCATATGACTTACAGAACGGTCTAATGTAATGCTGTTTTTTGGAAGTCCCCAGTATTCAGAATCTATTTTATAAATATAATCTTTGTTTGTAAAAGTTATTGTATCCCAGTCTGTAATAGTAAACGGAACATCGCGTCGACTGAAAACTCCTGCACTCTGCGGTAAGGTTCGTATAACAAAACGCCATTTTTTTCCGCTTGCTTCATCAAGTAAAGTACAAGGAACAAATCTTGAAAGAACAGAATACTCAGAAATAGAAAGATCTCTTCCCAGCTGGAAAGAATCTGGCGGAAGTCCAAAGCTGTATTTTAATTCCGATGGAATAGAAAGAATTGTTCCCGAAGTATAATTAAGAATTCCTGAATCGAAAAAAGTTGAAATAAAAGAACCGTATGAAGTTGTAAGTGCGTTGTCCAAAATTACAGTATATTTTACGCTTACTTCCTGTTTTACTTTTCCAGATTTAGAAATCCTTAATTCAACAGGTCCGTCAAGATCAATAAGAACAGGACCATCATACGCAAAACCAAAGGTCAGCGGATCTGAACCATCAAGCGAATAATAATAATCACCGGAATCCATGGAATCGGCAGTACCACCAGTATCAATAACAAGCATCTGCCTGTTAGCATAAGTTCCTTCAATAGGACTGATTACCTTTATCTGTGCAAAACCTACAGCAGAGAATACTGCAAATATCAATAGAAAAAACAGCTTTTTCATTTATTACTTTATTTATCTCCAAGGAAAGGATCCAGAACTTCAATCAATTCAGGGTCATCCTTAAAATAATATTCCTGCAGTTCCTTTTTTGAAAGACCTACAAGCTCATGACTCATATAATGAATCCAGCGGTTTTCATCCGGAGAATTGATTTCGAATTTGCGGCAGTAATAATCCGGCTGAATAGGAAGCTGCTCATTATAATATGTAAAATATTTATAATCATGAACAACAACCTTAATATCTTCACGAGGAATACCGCGGCTATTCATAAGTGTTTCTACAAGACAATTGATAGTACGACCTGAATCAAAAATATCATCAACTAAAAGAATCTTATCTCCAGGACGAAGATTTTCCGGCGGATAAGTCCAGCCGTCAATAAAAACTCTTGTATGCTGTGCTACATCGGAATAAGAACGAGCTACAACGCCTGCATAAAGCACAGGATGAAATTTCTTAACTTTGCTAAGAATTTTAAAATACTCGCTGATAATGTTTGCCATATAGGCGCCACCTCGAAGCGAGCAGTAAATTACATCGGGAATAAAACCATCTTTATAGATTTTGTTTGCAAGCTTAAGCGCATTGTTGCGGACCGTATCATATTCAAGAAATTCTTTAATCATAGTACATAATATTATAATTGATTAAAGAGGAATTTACAACTTTATTATTTTATCGCAAAGTTTTTCCAGATTTGTTGTATCATGGCTTATAACAAGACAGGCACAAGAGTTTTGTTCTACAAGAGTTTTTGTTAATGACATTATATTCTGAATATTTGTTTCGTCCTGCGAGGCAAAAGGCTCGTCTAAAAGTAGTAATCCTTCGACAGGCTCAGGAACCCCGGTGCGTTCAGGAACCCCGGTGCGTTCAGGAACCCCGGTGCGCTTAGGAACCCCGGTGCGTTCAGGAACCCCGGTGCGTTCAAGCGAAGCAAAGGCACGCGCAATTGAAGTCCTCTGCTGTTCACCGCCGCTAAGACTTTTTACAGTCTCATTCATTTTGTGTGCCATGTTTAATTTACCTACCCAGGCGGCGGCATGCTCCTGGGCTTTTGTTTTTTCCATTTTATTTTCAAGTGGCAGCATTACATTTTTTAAAACAGAAACAGAAGGAATAAGAAGTGGTTCCTGAAAAACATATGAAACAGAACTGTTTCGTGTCATTTCACCCTTCACCATAAAGGTTTGGGGCAACAAGCCGGCAATATAATTAAAAAGCGAAGTTTTACCGGTTCCCGTTGGTGCCGAAATACCAAAAATCTGTCCTTTAGAAATTTCAAGATTAAAAGCTTTAATCAATTCTAGTTCGCCGACAGAAAGAGAAAGATTTTTTATAGAAAGCAGAAGCTTAGAATCATTATTCATATTTACCTCTGCCTTTTAGACTCAAGCTTTTTTACGGCAAGCATAAAAAGCTGTTCAAGAATAAAGCTTACAGCAACAAGAATAATTGTTACTGCCATAACTGATGGAGTTTCCAGATGAACCTGTGCACGCTGTAGCAAAGTTCCTGTACCATTTTTTGGAAGGCTTAAAACTTCTCCCGCAGCAATAACCTTCCAGGTAAGCCCAAAACTTGAAACAGTTCCATTCAGAAAAAAAGGAACAAGTCCTGGAAGCTGTATATAACGGAAAATCTGTTTTTTCGAAAAATTAAAAGACTTTGCCATACCAAGCAGTTTTTCATCTGTTTTAGAAAAGCCGTTTGAGACTGCTGTAGTCATTATAGGAAGCGTCATTAACACAGAAACAAAAACAGGCACAGTTCCAGATTTAAACCAGAAAAGCGCAATAAGAATTATAGCTACAACAGGAGTTGCACGAATAACTGCCAGCGGAAATTCAAAAAAATGACGAAAGAAAGAAGACATGCCGCAGACAATACCAAGCAACGTTCCTAAAAAAACAGAAATAAAAAAAGAAATAATTACACGAAGGAATGTATGAGCAAAACTTATCAAGAATTTCTGGGTTCGGCAAAGTTCAAGCATTGCACTAAAAACTTTACCTGGTCCAGGAAGAATAAGCGGAGCGTTTACATACCGTGCCAGCAAAATCCACAGCACTAAAATAAATGCTACAGAGAGAATGTAAGCTGCCACAGTATGTATTTTTTTCATGACACTCCTATTTAAAGTAAAAATCCTTATCAGGAAGCTTACCGCCGATTGAAGAAGGATCAAATGCAAGGAAAATATTCAAAAGCTCTTCAACTTTATCCTTTGCCTTTGAATTGCTTGAAGCAATGTAAACATAGTTTGCTTTTGGAATAGATTTTGTAACTATACCTGCTGCAAGTCCAAGCTCAAATTTTTCGCAAAGTTCACCTGCTTTCTGAGGATTCTTAAGTGTATTTTTATAAGAAGTCTCGTAAGCCGAAAGGAAAGATTTTAAAAGCTTTGCATTTTTTTCTGCAAATGTCTTTGTTACAACCATTACTGTAAGTGGATAGATTTTTCCTTTGCCTTCGAAATATTCATATTCCTGCTGAAAATCAACTGCAACAAAAACAGAATCAGATTTGCTTAAAGCAACTGTGGCAAAAGGCTCCGGAACTACTGCATAACTGATTTTACCGGAAATAAGCTGTGCGGCAATTTGTGCTGTTGGAATAGAAAAATCAAGAACAACACCATCCGAAGCATCTGCCTTGATACCATTTTTTTCAAGCAGATAACGGAACATATATTCAGGAGTAGCACCCTGTCCTGCAACTGCAACAGACTTTCCTCTTAAATCAGAAAGCTGTTTTACAGAAGTATCTGTAGTAATTAACGAAAGATTTCCGTTTCCTGTAATTGCACAGCAAATGATTGCACCATTGGAACTGTTGTAAACCTTTGCGGCAACGTTGGCAGGAAGAAAACCAATGTCAATTTCGCCCTTGAGCATTTTTGGAAGAAGAGCCTGTGGATCTGCAAACTTTTCGTAAGTTACAGTTGCACCTTTTACAGGAGCTTTTTCATCAAGAAGATAGCCTGCCGGAATACAGCTTGGGCCATTTAAAACACCAAGCCGGATTTCCTGAGCAGCAACAGCCGAGCAAAGGAATAATCCGGCAACTAAAGAGAAAAATATTTTTTTCATAGTGACTCCATTTGTCATTGTCGCGGTCCCTGAGCTAGTCGAAAGGCCCCTGACAATTTACTTCTTTTCAACCAGCACCGGCACTTTTACCGGCTCTGATTTGACTAATTTCACCTTGATTTTATCACAAATGCATTCAATAGTCACGCAGTTACATTCATTATTTTGATTTGAAAGAATTTCTATAGAAAGAGGATCCTCTACTTCCTTACGGATAAGCCGCTTCATAGGACGGGCGCCCATCGCAGGATTATAACCATGTTCAATCAAATATTCTTTTGCCTTTGGCTTGATATTGATTGAAAGGTTTTTATCTTTAAGGCGTTCTGCAAGCTCTTCCAGCTGAATATCAAGAATCTGAGAAACCTGCTTTTTAGACAATGCATCAAATACAATTACATCATCAATTCGGTTTATAAGCTCTGGATTCAAAAGCTTCTTAAGTTCGTTCATTGCACCAGCCTTGATTTCTTCATAAGGAATAACTCCTTCTGTTGTACCAAAGCCTACTCGTCCTTCATTAGTAATCTGACGGGCACCTGCATTACTTGTCATTATGATTACTGTATTACGGAAATTTACAGTATGTCCAAGATTATCACTCAATTCACCTTCTTCGAGCATTTGAAGCAGCAAGTTGAAAATATCTGGATGTGCCTTTTCAATTTCATCAAGAAGAACTACTGAATATGGATGACGGCGGACTTTTTCTGTAAGTACACCACCCTCCTGATAACCTACATATCCCGGAGGAGCTCCAACAAGACGACTTGCATTGTGCTTTTCCATATAATCAGACATATCAATGCGGATAAGAGCTTCTTCGGAACCAAAAAGATATTTTGCCAGAGCCTTTGCAAGCTGGGTTTTTCCAACACCTGTTGGTCCAAGGAAAATAAACGAGCCTACAGGATGCTTTGGAGAAGAAATACCGGCACGGCTTCGACGGATTGCCCCGGAAATAAGGCTTACAGCGCTGTCCTGACCAATAACTGTGCGGTGCAGTTCGTCTTCCATATGGATGATACGTTCTGTTTCAGAGGCAGTCATCTGTTCTACAGGAATGCCAGTCATTTCGCTTATGATTTTTTCGATATCTGCGGATGTAACAACCTTTGCAGGACGTCCACCATTCTTTTCCCAGAGATTTGTATAAAGGCTCAACTTTTTCTTAAGGTCAATTACCTTATCACGAACAACTGCAGCATTTTCGTAATCCTGTGTAAGCACAAGGTTTCTTTTTTCTTCTTCGAGTTCCTTTTTCTTTTCTTCAAGAAAGGCAAGTTCGCTCGGACGTTCTTCTTCCTGAATCTTTTTTGCAGCACCAGCTTCGTCAAGAATATCTATTGCCTTATCCGGCAAAACTTTTTCAGGCAGATAGCGTTTAGAAAGCTTTACGATAGATGGAATAACATCATCTGCATAAATTACATTGTGATATTTTTCGTATTTTTCTTTTATGCCTATAAGAATCTGTTCTGTTTCGTCTGTGTCTGGTTCTTCAACCTTTACAACCTGAAAGCGTCTCTCCAGAGCAAGGTCGCGTTCAATATGTTTTGTATATTCTTTTGTTGTAGTTGCACCAATTATCTGAATTTCGCCTCGGGAAAGAGCAGGCTTCATGATATTGCTTGCATCCATTGTGCCTTCATTTCCACCGGCTCCGATTATTGCATGAAGCTCGTCTATAAAAAGAACAATGTTTTTGTCTTCCTGAAGTTCCTTAAGGATTTTCTTCATGCGCTCTTCGAATTCACCACGATATTTTGTTCCGGCAACAACTGCTGCGAGATCAAGCGAAAGAATGCGTTTTTTAAGCAGATCTGCAGGCACTTTTCCGGCAGCAATTCTCTGGGCAAGGCCTTCAACAATTGCAGTTTTTCCAACTCCAGGCTCGCCGGTAAGAACAGGATTATTTTTTGTTCTGCGTGCAAGAATTTGTATTACACGATGGATTTCTTTATCACGACCTACAACAGGATCCTGCTTATTTTCGCGGGCAAGCTTTGTAAGGTCACGGCTATATTCTGCAAGGAAAGAATCCTTTGCTTTTTTCGTTGTTTTATCAGCCTTTGGCGTCTGCTGCTTTTTTTCATCAAAAACATCAAAAAGCCCGCCGCCAATTTCATCACTCAAAAGACTTTTAAAAACTGTATCTACAATACTTTCGGCTCTTGCCTGCCTTATAGAAGAATTCTGTTCTGTCTGAAGCTCCATTACAACAAAACGTGCATCCATAATTGTGTAATCAGAAGCAAGGAAAAAGCGTGCAGTAATACTACCCTGTTCACGGATTGCTGCAAGCAAAAGATGTTCCGTACCAATATAATCGTTATGAAGGGCATTTGCTTCGATATCTGCAATATCTATAAGCTGCTGATAACGTCTGCTTAAAGGAAGACTATCCAGAGTTGGAGTTTTTGGTTCATCTGCAAAGAATTTTTCTATAAAATCAAGAAGCTCCGACGGTTCAAGCAGAAGTTTTTCAAAAACCTGATATGCCAGACCTTCTTTATTTTTTATCATTGCAAGAATAACATGCTCCGGCAAAAGCTGCTTACTTCCAAGCTTACGTGCTTCGTCCTGTGCAAGAACCGAAACAATTTCTTTTGCGCGAGGTGAAAAATTCTTCATTTTAAACTCCAAAAAAACAGTTTGTCCTATTATTATCGGCAGAAGGGGGTGTTTTCTGCAATCCGCAACTTAAAAATAAATCACTCCAAACACGGCGCCAAGCAGAATAATAATAATAGGATGAACTTTAAACTTTAGAAGCAGAAATGTGCATACTCCGTAGAATGCAAGGCTTACCCATTCAAAAAGCTCTTTCCAGCCCGCAAAAGTAAGCAGCGCATTCCATTGTGAAGGTACATTTATAAGTGTAAAAACACAAATCTGAACTACTGGCACAAGAATAAGGCCTGTTGTAACCGGACGCAAAAATGCCAGCGAACCCTTTACGAACTGATTTTCGTGAAATTTCTGAAGAAATCGTGCCACAATAAGAATTATTATAAGAGATGGCAATGCTTCGAAAACAGAAGTAAGAATTGCACCGGGGATTCCGTAAAGATTATAGCCGATATACGTTGCCATATTTATTCCGATTGGACCCGGAGTACTTTCGGAAATAGCAATCATATTGTAAAACTGTTCGGTAGAAATTAAGCCTTTTTCAACTATAGCCTGCTGCATAAGAGTAATTGCAACAACACCGCCACCGATTGTAAAAAGTCCTATATAAAAAAAGGTAAAACAAAGTGCAATAAGACTCATTTCTGGGCCTCCTGAGTTTCTGCATTGGCAGTATTGTCAGCGTTAGCGGCATTTTCAAGTTTTGCTTCTTTTTTCTTAAGCCTTACAACATTCAGACAACCCAGTAAAATTGCCACGACAATAATGATAAACGATGGCACCTTAAACCAGAAAATGCAAACAAAAGCAATAAGCATAAAAAGCACATTCCAGATATTTTTGATAGTCTTTTTTGCAAACTTTATGATTACAGTTGTAAGCAGAGCCGCAACAGCAACGTTTATTCCTTTTAAAGCAGCCTGAACACGCGGATATTCAGAAATAGAATTAATAGTGCCGGCTAAAATTGTAATAATGATTATTGAAGGAGAAATAATTCCCAGAGTTGCAATAATTGCACCAAGCACACCGGCCTGTCTGTAGCCTACAAAGGTAGCAACATTTACAGCAATAATTCCAGGAGTACTCTGCCCTATTGCGTAATAATCAATTAAATCTTCTTCGGTAAGCCAGTGTTTTTTTTCTATAAGTTCCTTCTGCAGCATAGGCATCATTGCAAGCCCGCCGCCAAAGGTAAAAATACCAGTACGAAAAAAAGCGAAAAAAAGTTCAAGCAAAGTTGGTAAAAGCTTTTTTTTCTGAAGCTTATTTTCTTCATTAATTTCTTCCATTTTTATTTTGTCCCTATCTTAATCCCATTTTAATTTCTATAAGAGTGCCGTTTGTCTGTCCTTCAGGTACTTTGATAGAAAATTCTGCCCCAATCTGGTTGGCTCTATATTGCATGGAATTCAATCCAATTCCAAAAGTATTTTTCTTTTCCTCAGAGATTCCAATTCCGTCATCGCAGATTGTTACTATAACAAAATTATCATCAAGCCGACAAGTCACATTTACATTTTTCGCCTTTGAATGCTTCATAACATTATGAAGCGCTTCCTGAATAATTCTAAAAATATTTAATTTCTGTGTTTTATCAAAGACAACAGCTTCGGGAATAGACCATTCATAACGGCACGCAATATCAGACTGCTGTTCAAACGAATTACACAAATTGCTTAAACTGGCATCAAGACCAAGCGTTTCAAGATCAACAGGATAGGAATTGTGAGCATATTGTCTTGTTCGATGTAATGTATCGTTTACAAGCCCCGCAAGCTCTGCCATCTGTGCTTTTTCAACAGGCTTTGGTGTACTTGAATAACTGCGGCACAGCATTGAAATTCCGGCAAGCCTTTGACAGATATCATCATGCAGATCATTACTAAATCTCTGGCGTTCAATTTCGCTTATTTTAAGAACTTCGGCTTCTACTTCCATACGACGACTCTGTTCTTCTATAAGCTGGGAGGTTCGCTTATTTACTTCGCTTTCAAGATAAACTGCATAACGTGCGCGTTCCTCGTTTGCTTCAATTCGATTCATCGTAAGCGCAATATCTATTGAAATAAGAATTATATATGGCAAAGAAGTTTCTGGAGCATCATAAAGGATACAGCCAATGTAGTCGTTGCCGACATTAAGATATTTAAAGACAAGAGGAGTTCCAGCAGATTGTCCTTCGATAGACGGACACAAAAAATCATAAAACTGCCCTAAGGTAAGATTTCCTTCATCATCATAAGGAAAGCTTGTAATTCTTTGTCCATGGAATTTTACATAAACCGGACGAACATAAAGAATATTGTCAGAAAGCGGATGATCCTGCCGCAGCTTTGATGGAAACATTAATATACAAAAATTATCAATTCCCAGCATAGCAATATTGTAGTCAATTATTGATACAAGGTCGGCTTCATCATTATCGTTGTTAAGGTCGCGGCCAATATGACTTGTAATGTTGAGCATCTGTTCCGAAACAACATACGACGATTGCATTTTAGCAAACGATTCACGCATTGCTTCAAGGTTGTTTTCTTTTCTCTGGCAGCCGCACGATTCACGGTAAATAACATGCGAACCTACAGATTCTTCCAACGGCACAGCTTCTCCCTGCACAAGTCGGTAGATAAGATTAACTGCCTCATGACCAAGCTTATCAAGCGGCTGATGAACAGTTGTAAGCGGAGGAATTGTAAACTGCCCCTGTGGAATATCATCAAAACCTGTTACTGCAATATTTTTCAATTCATCATTTTTCTGTGTAAGGTTCAGATATTTATAAACACCAATTGCCATATTATCATTTGCACAAACAACAACATCGGGATGACTGCCGGGATTTTCCTTTATGTAACTGTCCATTGCCCTTACAGCACTCTGTTCAGTAAAGCTTCCGTGTTTGATTGTATAATTTATTTCGGGATATTCTTTCTGATATTTTTGAATAAGCTCTGTAAAAATCTGCTCGCGGTTAATTGCATCCTGATGCTTTTGTGCACCACCAATATAAATAAAATTGCGGTACTTATGTTCTTTTACAAGATGACCGACAAGATCCTTCATTGAATCATCTGTCTGAATAAGCAGCGATGGAACTCCTTCTATTTTCTGACCTACAGAAATAACAGGAAGCAAACCCCAGATTCTCTGAATATCTTGTTTTGTATTGAGTGTACAGTTATCGGCAACGACAGAAGTAAGAAGAATTATACCATCAAGATTAAAATAATCTTTGCGTGGAAAGCAACCTATAAAGGCATCAGAAAGAAAAGCTGTATTTCCTTCCTGAATACATATAATCTGAATTCCAAGTTCGGCAGTTCTCTGCTTAATTCCACGGTAAAGAGAAATCTGATATTCTTCATCAAGGCTGTTGAGCACTAAACCAATTCGCATAAAAACATTATACAATTATTTTAAGTTTTGTGATATTATATATGTATGGAATATTCAGTTTTAATTATAGATGACCATCCGCTTTTTAGTCGTGGACTTTCTCAGTTGATTGAAACCCAGCCCTCTTACAAGGTTGTTGGAATGGCAAAGAACAGACAGGAAGCCCTTTCTATGTTTGAAGAGCTTAAACCTGATCTCGCAATTGTAGATTTAAATCTTGGACAGGAAGACGGGCTTGAGCTTATAAAGGATTTTCTTACAATCAATCCTGAAACAAAGGTTTTAGTGCTTTCGATGCACGACGAACGTTTTTATGCAGAACGTGCCCTTAAAGCCGGCGCCCGCGGTTATATAATGAAACAGGAAGCCGAAACAAATGTTTCTACTGCAATTGAAACAGTAATGAACGGTCAGATATACCTGAGCGAAAGCGAAAAAGAAAGACTGGAAGAGCTTTCTAAAAACAAAGATGAAATTCAGAAAGCCGGACCTTTTGATCTTATTTCTTCACTTTCGGACAGACAGCTCCAGATTTTTACTTTGATTGGTAAAGGCCTTGGCACAGTAGAAATTGCAAACAAATTAAACTTGAGTATTAAGACTATAGATACACACAAAGAGAATATCAAGCTTAAACTACACTGCGGTTCATCTGCCGAGTTACGTCAGATGGCAATTGAATGGACGAAAAATTAATTACGTCCATACAAGGTTGCAAGGAATCCTAGTTCTTCTGCAGTTTTCTGTTTAAGGTCTGATTTATTCATGCGCCAGGTCCAGTTAGTTCCTGTTGTAGACGGCATATTCATTCGACCACTGTTATCTATACCGGTTAAGTCCTGCATAGGAACAATCGCATAAACTGCATTCGAAGCAAATATAGCCTTTATCATATCCTTTCTAAGCTTTCCAGACTTTATAATTGCACGAACCTTTTCTAAAGTCATTACACAGCCTTCAATATATTGTGCAACAAGCAAAGCTTGTTCATCTCCCAGATTAAGCAGCCAGCCCTGAAGCGTATCATTATCATGAGTACCGGTATAAACTATGCAGTTGTCCGTATCATACATATGAGGAAGGAAATAATTTACCATGCCATTCTGTTTTGCTTCGTCGGTACTAAAGGCAAACTGAAGCACCTTCATACCAGGGAAGCCACACTGATCACGAAGAGCACGAACCTCATCTGTAATAACACCAAGGTCTTCGGCAATAACAGGAATATCTCCAAGTTTTGATTTTATAGTCTTGAACAAATCATACCCCGGGCCTTTACACCACTTTCCGTTTATAGCAGTTTTTTCGGTTGAAGGGACAGACCAGTAGGCTTCAAAGCCGCGGAAGTGATCAATACGAAGAACATCTGTAAGTTCAAAAACGCGCTTTATTCGGGCAAGCCACCAGCGGTAACCATCCTTTTTCATTGCAGTCCAGTCGTAAAGCGGATTTCCCCAAAGCTGACCATCGGCGCAAAAATAATCAGGAGGAACACCGGCAACACTTAAAGGCCTTCCGTTTTTATCAAGCTGGAACAACGGCTGATTTGACCAAACATCGGCGCTGTCGGGAGCAACAAAAATCGGGATATCACCAATAAGACTTATGCCGTTATCATTTGCATAATTCTTAAGCGCAGTCCACTGTTCATTAAAGAAAAATTGAATAACCTTATAAACTTCAACGTCCGACTTGTTTTCCTTATACCATTTTGCAAGCGCGTCCTTATCGTGGAGCGCAAGCTTTTCAGGCCACCACGAATGCCAGATAGAAGAAGCAGGTTTTTCCTGTGCAGCCTTCTGGTCGTAAAAAGCTTTAATGCTCATAAAAAGCGCATAATCATCAAGCCACGATTTTTTTGAACGGCAGAATGCTTTATATTGAGCTTTATCTTCGTCACCAGCCTTCTGCAAAAAGTTTTGTGCAACACCTTTAAGAACAGGCATTTTCCACCATACAACAGAACCAAAATCTACGTTGCCTGTGCTTTTAATATATTCAGGTGGAGCAATTTCTTTTTTGCACGCCCAACCGCGTTCTACAAGACAATCTAAATCAATTAAAAGAGGATTTCCTGCAAATGTAGAAAAAGAAGCATAAGGCGAATCGCCATAGCCTGTAGGACCAAGTGGAAGAATCTGCCACAAAGATTGTCCTGCATCTGCCAGCCAGTCTATAAAGTCGTAAGCAGGCTTACCAATTGTTCCAATACCAGGAGTTCCGGCAAGAGAAGTCGGATGCAGTAAAACACCGCTACGTCGTGTAAATTTCATGTGAACCTCATTTTATAAAAAAGATATTTTATAAAAAAGATTGCCGGGTCAAGCCCGGCAATAACAATGTGGAAAAAAACTTGTATGCGAAATATCGCTACTAGGCAAGAACCTTAGAGATTCTTTCAAGAACCTTCTTGCGGTCAAGAGGCTTTACAATATAGCTCTTTGCACCAAGCATAAGAGATTTCTTTACAAGCTCTTCCTTACCAAGAGCACTTACCATTACAACCTTTGCATTTTTATCAAAAGCCATAATCTGTTCAAGTGCAGTAATTCCGTCCATCTTAGGCATTGTAATATCCATTGTTACAAGGTCAACATGAGGACAAAGTTCCTTGTATTTTGCTACACCTTCTGCACCATCAACGGCTGTTGCAACAACATCATAACCTTCGCTGGCAAGAATCTGTCCAAGCTGTTTGGCAACGAACATCGAGTCATCTATAACGAGTACTTTGAATGCTGTTCCGTCGCTTTTAAGACCCTCTGGCGGACGTTCATTAATTGTTGGATAATCCTGAATAGTTTTCATCATAAACTCCTATAAATAAACTAAGCTCGTTCCCTGATAGCAACGTTTACTTCGATTTTTCCAAATTCTGTAATAAGAGGAACAATAAGTGCTTCTACGCTGTCTGTTGTTCCACCTAAAGCAGCAATTTCCATTTTCTGACCTGCAAACAATGTTGGTGGTGTAAGGTCAAACTTGAAACCAAGCTCATGAAGCTTTGTTACAGCCTGAGCAGTAATAAGATTAGCAAGCTCACTGATTGTAGCTTTTGCCAAGTCATCAAAAGACGGAAGCTGTTCGCCATTCATAGCAGAAGCAATATTCAAGGCTGTTTCATTTGTCATATCAAAAAGAACACGACCTTCTACGTCTCCTGCAAGACCAACCAAAGCGGCAACACCCATAACTGGCATTGCTGTCGATTTAAGATACAAATCTCCGCGCTTTACTTCTGCTCCACCAAGAACTTCCTGTAAAACTCTGAATGAAGTTTCAACAAACGGGTTAATATATTCTACTCGCATGTCATTCCCCTTTTAATCTTTTGTATATGCTGTAATAGCACCTTTACTAGTTTCGCCGAAACCATAAGCCATAGGAATAATCTCGTTTTCACCGACTATCGCAATGGCATTTCCTTTCATCTTTTCAAAGAATTCCGAAAGGATACTCTCCTGTGATTTAGTGTCTACAAAAGACAGGAAATCACGGGCAAATATAACATCAAGCATCGGAAGAACATTTGTGTTCTTACAATCATGATACTCAAACATTATACTATCTTTAATCTCCTGAGTAAAAGTACTTTCGCCATTAGCCTTCTTTGTAAGATAAGGTGACAGCCATGTACCTTCAAGAGTAGCTGGAACAGATAAAAGACTTGCGTTTGAAACTCCAAGCAGGTCAACATCCTGTGCATAAATACGGATTTTTGCATCAGGATAGCGGCTCTTAAGAACACATGCAAGACAGTATGTTTCCACACCGCTTCCACAGCCAGGATTCCAAACAACAATCTGCTTTGCGTTGTTTTCAGGCAACAAGTTCTTTATGTTGTCTGCATAGTCTTTTGACCACCATGTTCCCGTAAATGATGAATAGAAAGTTGACAAGAAAGCATCGGCATCATCAGAAGACTGGAGCTGTGTTTTAGTTGCACCACGCTCTTTAGCCCATTCTGCGTAACGATTCTTAACCCAGGTCTGATTAATCTGAGTCATGTCAAAATTCTTGTAGCTTTTTAGACTTTCTGCAATGAACTTAATGTCGAGATTTGCCGGATCCTCTTTTTTAGCAGCTGCAGCCGGAGCAGCACGAGTTTGTGTCTGAGCAGCAGCTTTCTGAGCATTGCCAAGAGCAGGAGCAGGCATAGCAGCATTCTTTGCCATCTGTTCTGCAGCAGCTTCTTTTGCATCGCCAGAATCTTTAGAACCGAATATTCTTAATATATCAAGCAATACGTAGAGTCTGTTATTATTCTCTACAACACCGCTGATATATTTAATATTAATATCTGCAAATAAAGGATGAGGTGGCTGAATTGTAGATTTTTGAACACCTACTACCTTATCAATCTTATCTACAACAAGACCAAAAGTCTGGTCATCAAGAGTAAGAATAAGAAGGTTTTCAAGCTTTTTCTCATCGCGCTTCTGAACTTCAATATTGAAGAAAAGACGAAGGTCAAGGATAGGAATAATTTCACCACGAAGGTTATATACACCAAGAACAAAAGGCAATGTATTAGGAACATAAGTAAAGCGTCCAGCTTTAGCAATTTCCTTTACATACATAATGTCTATTGCATAATCCTTTTCGGCAAGGGAGAAAGTAACCATCTTAAAGTCAACATAACTTGCGGCTTCTTTCTTTTCCTGAAGTGCGTCGTTCAATTCTTCTGCTGTCTTAATTACATTTGTGTCTTCCATTCTCATGCCCCCTTACCCGTTCATCCTGGCATTTGCCTGGGCCAGTAATTCCTGTTTAACGCCTAAATCAAGAAGCTGGCTGACATCAATAATCAACGAAACAGAACCGTCTCCCAGAATAGAAGCACCGGCAATTCCCGGAGAATTGGTAAACTTGTCGCGCAAAGGCTTGATTACAACGTCCTCTTCGCCGATGAGCGCATCAACCATAACACCAATCTTCTTTTCCTGGGTTCCAACAATTACTATATAACATTCATCGCCCATCTGAGATTCCTGAATATTAAACAGGCGTGAAAGACGAAGCACACTGATTACTTCATTACGAACGTTCATGATTTCGTAGTTATCAATATGGCTGATTTCATTGATATTGATACACTGACTTTCGATAACGTTTGCAATAGGAATAGAGTAAATCTCTGAACCAACGCGAACAAGCAGACCCTGAATAATAGCAAGAGTAAGAGGAATCTTTATGATGAAAGAAGTTCCCTGTCCCTTTACGGAGTTGATTGAAATGCTACCCTTGATGTTATTAATCATTGTTTTTACAACGTCAAGACCAACACCGCGTCCAGAAATATTAGAAATCTTATCTGCAGTAGAGAAACCTGGCTGCATGATAAGCTGATAAGCATCCTGATCTGTAATAACCTTATCCGGATGAATAAGACCGTTTTCAACAGCTTTTTTACGTATCTTTTCTACATCAATTCCGGCACCATCATCTTTTATTTCAATAACGATAAGGTTTCCTTCGTTAGATGCTTTAAGAAGTACAGTACCAGTTTCTGGTTTACCGGCAGCTTTTCGAACTTCTGGAGCTTCAATACCATGATCAACAGAATTACGAACACAGTGCATAATAGGATCAAGAAGATCTTCTACTACTGACTTATCAAGTTCTGTATCCTCACCTTCTATTTCCAGATTGATTTTCTTGTTCAAATCACGCTGAAGGTCTCGCACAACACGAGGGAATCGGCTGAAAATCTGATTGATTGGAACCATTCGGATTTTCATTACGCCTTCCTGAAGTTCGCCTGCAATTGTACCAAGCTGCTGTGTGTAAGAACGGAAACGTCCGGTAATGCCTTTTGATTCAGTTTCGTACTGGTCAAACATATTGCCCATGTCACCATACTGATCTGCAAGGCGTTTCTTAATATCATTTAATGGAACTCCGCGCTGGAGCTCTTCCAGATAAGCAGGAAGAGTATCAATAAGACTTCTTAATCTTTCGCGGAACTGTGATTCAACTGACTGGAATTTAACAAGTTCGTTTGCAGTCTGACCGGCAAGCTGGTTGAAAGAAGCCTTTATAATTACAGCTTCTGATACAAGGTTCAGCAAATTGTCGATGCGGCGTGAATCTACGCGGAGGATAGAACCCTGCTGAACATGACCTGTTCCTGCAGGAGCATCCTTTTTCTGTTCCGGATTTGCTTCTGCTTTCTTCTCTGCAATTTTTTCGTTGATTTCATCTGCCTTTGCCTGACCTGCAAGAGGCTTTGCTTCAGGAGCTGGAGCTGCAGCCGGTTTTGGTGCAGGAGCAACTGGAGCAGCGACAGGAGCTTCACTAGACTGAGTAGAGGCAGCTGCTTCCGAAGAATAATTATCATCTGTAAGCATATGTGCATCCGTAATAAGAGTTACATCACTCAAGAAAGAAGCATCCTCGATTGTTTCTGCTTTTTCTGAAGAAGCCAGATAATAGAAAACATTCTCATAGAACTGATCTTCGTAAAGTGCATCAAAATCAGGAATAGTTTTAAGAACATTTCCCACTGCCTTAAGAGCAGCAAAAACCTGAATACCACCAACAGTATTCATAGGATTATTTTCATCAAATTTGACAGCTACACACCAGAGGCTCTGACTACCCTCACATGCAGCTCTAAGCTCCATATAATCATCTTCGCTCATTGGTGGAAGTTCAATTCCACTTTGTGCTGCAGCAGGTGCAGGAGCGGCCTTAACAGGCTGTGCAACAGGAGCTGCTTTAGCAGGAGCCTTTTTAGGTGCGGCTTTAGCACCCTTTTCAGGGATATAAGACTTAAGCTTTTCTATTATACTGTCTATATTTTCACCATAAACAGTACCATTCTGTCTTGCTTCAAGCATTGCCTTAATAACATCGATTGAAGTAAGCAATAAGTCTACAACGTCTTCATCAATTGAAACTCTGTCCGAACGAATTTCATCAAGGACATCTTCAACGGAGTGTGTAAAGTGAGACAACTCCATCATTTCAACAGTAGCGGAACCACCTTTTAAGGTATGTGCAGCGCGGAATATTTCATCAATAGCCTCATGATTAGAAGGATCATTCTCTATCACAAGAATATTGCTTTCGAGCTGCTCAACCTGTTGTTCTGCCTCTGCAAAAAAGTCCTTTAAGAGTTCCTCATTGTTTGGGTCAAGATAATCACTCATAACATCTATTATATACCGAAAATCCAAGTTTTCAAGATAAAACTACAAAAAAATGAAAAATTTAAATATCCCTTAAACAACGCGAAAATTGTTATTTTTAGGCAAAAATCTGCCGATACTAAAATGTAGTCCTATTTCCCAAATGGGTATATAATAGAATTACGTCGGGTTTAAGAGTAACAGGAGGAAATTATATGAAAAGCTTAAGTTTGAAAATCAGTCTGATTTCTCTGGTTGTAATGATTATTTCATTCATCAGCATTGGTGTTATTTCTATAAGAAGCGCTAAGAAAAGTCTTGAAAATGAAATGTCCAAGTCGATTGTTGAATCGGTTCATGCGACTGCAGACTCCATAAAGTCTTCCAATGAAAAAGAATTCAAAATGCTCGAAACCCTTGCTGCCCTCCCCGAAATCCGAAATCCTGATATTTCCCTGCTTGATAAAACACATACAATTTATGGTGCTACAATTCTTGATGATGATTATATTGATGTATGTATTCTTGATAAAGAAGGCTATGCCTGGATTAACAACGGTGCAAGAATGATTTCTTTTGCAGAACGAAATTATTTTAAACAGCCATTCAAAACAGCCGCCCGCTTCCAGACAGACCCATTTATCAACAAGGTAACAAATGCTCCTGCAGTTTTTTATTCAGTTCCTGTTTTTGATGAAAGCAATCAGATTATTAACGTTCTTTTCTGCGTTATTGACGGACTTCAGATAAGTAAGCTTGCAGTAAATCATAAAGCAGGAAACGACAGACCCGCCTTCCTTATAACTTTAAACGACGGTCCCGGTGGAGAAAACGAAGCTTATTCAGAACTCCACTCCCCTGGTATTATAATCGCATCCGAAGGACTTATGTCTCCAGATGCCGTTCTTGAAGAATATACAACCGAAAGTATTTTTGCAAATGCATTAGAAACAGGAAATGAAGCATATATAAATGAAATCCAGAAAATAAAAACAGAACAAAGCGGTCTTATAAAATATAAAGATAAGGGCGAAACATATATTCTAGCTTTTGAACGTGTACCGGACACAAAATGGGTTGCAATAAATGTAGTTCCATACAGCGACTTCCAGTCCGGCATTAATTCAATGAGAAACGGAATTATTATCTTTATTTCAATTCTTACAATTGGTGCGGTTGCATTACTTGGAATTATCATTACCCTTTCCATGAAGCCTCTTAAAAAAGTAAAGGATGCAATCAATACAATTGCAACAGGAAACGCAGATCTTACACAAAGAATTGAACATAATTCCAAAGATGAAATTGGCCAGGTTGTAAGCGGTTTTAATCAGTTTGAAGAAAAATTGCAGGGCATAATTACAGATATCAAAAAATCAAAGGAAAGCCTTACAACAGTAGGAACGGCAATGAGTACAAATATTGTCGAAACCTCTACCTCTATTTCCGAAGTTTATGCAAATATCGAAGATGTTAAAAAGGAAATTGTAATTCAAGGTGAAAGCGTTTCTCTTACAGCAACAGCAATTACAGAAATTTCTTCTAACATTGAATCGCTCGAAAAAATGATTGAAACCCAGTCAAACGGAGTTGCACAGGCTTCTACAGCAGTTGAACAGATGATTGGAAATATTGCTTCTGTTAATAAATCTGTTGAACAGATGGCAGAAGCCTTTGATACACTTCTGGCACACACAACAAGCGGCGTAGAAAAGCAGCAGGTTGTAAGTAATAAAATTAAGGATATCGAAGCTCAGTCCGAAGCCTTACAGGGTGCAAACCTTGTAATTGCAAAAATTGCAAGCCAGACAAACCTTCTTGCCATGAATGCCGCAATTGAAGCAGCACATGCAGGAGATTCCGGTCGAGGCTTTAGCGTAGTAGCAGATGAAATTAAAAAGCTTTCAGACAACTCTGCACGCGAGTCAAACAAGATCAGCGAACAGCTTGCACAGATTGTAACCTCTGTTTCGGAAGTAGTAGCCGCATCTACAGAATCTTACGAAGCACTTAAAAAGGTTGCAGAGCTTATTAATTCAACAGATGATATTGTACGTCAGATTCATGATGCAATGGAAGAACAGAATTCCGGTTCAAAACAGATTGGAGAAGCCTTGCATGTAATGAATGACACAACAACAGAAGTACGTTCTGCCAGCCACGAAATGGCAACAGGAAATCAGTCTATTCTTGCAGAAATAAGGAACCTTCAGGATGCAACAGACAAAATGAAGGAAAGCATGCAGAAAATCATAACAGGAGCCGACAAGATTAATCAGTCCGGAAACGAGCTTAGTTCAATTGCACCACAAATGCAGTCTTCTATTAATGATATAAGCAGCCAGATTGATCAGTTTAAGGTTTGATAATGGGGTCCCTGAGCTTGTCGAAGGGCAAAAGGAGTTATTTTATGAAAAAAATATTATTAATAGCCGCAGTTCTTTCTCTCACTACAGGATTATTTGCGCATGCAGCCTTTAGTGGATATTCCGGCGGAAAACTAAACTATGCATCAAATCCGTCTACAACAGATTATGATCCGGATCTTTCGCTTCAGGCCTTTTTCCAGGGCCAGTTTAATTTTTCGCAAAATATGTGGGGTCATCTGGAATTTTCAATTGACACACAGGATTTTCTTGGCAAAGAACTTTTTCATAAAACACCAGCCTTCTTTAAAATAGACGAAATGTCGCTGATTTTTAAGACACAGACAGAGCTTAGCGCAAATTACTTCAGCGCCTTTATGGGAACTTACGACCCTATTGGTTCTGATATTTTCCTTCAAAGATATTTTGGTATACAGCCGATTGCTTCTAAAATCACAGAAAGCTGGCTTGGACTTTCGGGTTCTGTACTCTACCCTCACTTTGGTATAGGAATTGCAGATGTAAAACGCTTTATGACATCTCCAATTGCGTTAGGCGGATACGTATACCTGAACCACGAGGATAATCTTTATTATGTAATCAACACAGATTTAAGGTTTGCATGTGTATACAGATTCTTTACTCTTGATGTTGCAGGCGGAATTGGTATTCCAATGTCTAACAAAAATCAGGGACAGGAAGTTATTGCTTCTATTGAAAAGCTTTACTGGCATGCCGGTACAACAATGCTAATTGGAAACAATTACACAACAAGTCTTTTTATTCAGGCTGGACTTTTTAATGTTCCATTTACAAAGCGCAGCGGAACACAGGTTGCTCCTGATGATTTATACCTTTTGTTTGAGCCAAGACTTCTTATAGACAGTGCACATGTTAATCTTTCAATTTTCAGTCTACCACAGGAAACTGTAGATCAGCTTAGTTTTGTTGATGACACACTTGGTGTAAACCTTAACATTTATGCAGATTCTTTCTCTATTGGTGCAAACCGCTTTACCTTTGGAACAAACTTTTCTTATTCCCTTACAGGTAAAAACTTTATGGATTTAGCAAAGCCAATGGAGCTTCTGGAAAGTGACTTTAATCTTACAATGACACCATATTTGTCTACAAACTTCCTTTCCGGCGAGATTCATACACAGTTCTCAATTAAATTCATGAAGATAGCAACATCAAAGTGGTATGATGCATTTACCTTTGATATTGGGTATACGACGAAGATTTAAAATGTAGAAAAATTATTAAGTTAAGATTAGATTAAAATACAATTTTATAATTAATCTTAAACATACAACACCAACCCCATCCGCGCATCCGGAAGTTAAACAGTTTAATTGCTAAAAGCCCGGACAACGCAGACACTTCCATCGCTGTCCTTGTCGCAGTCGGTGAAGCTGCCATCGCTGAATCCAACGCCCCATACGAAGAAATCGGCGTCCCCAAACTGGGACGATGAAAAGTACCAGTCGCTAGCAAAAGTATTGGCTGTAAACCCTGAAGTAGAATTAACTGCAGAAAGAACTGTATTCAATGTATCTTTGTTACTGTAAATACAGTAAAGTTCTGCAGCACTTGGCATATACCAGCCAGAAGCATAATCACCAGTAAGTCCTGCTGTTTGTGCGTAGGTGTTTGCATAATTAAATGCAGGGTAGTTTGTCTCAGCATCAGCGGTTCCCGACGGGTCTTGTGCACATATTTGACTCCAGTTATTACTTCCATCCAAATCCCCTGTTAAATAGTAAGTTGTACCGCTAATTACAAATTCAAAATATGGAGTTCCTTCTGCAGGTTCTGTATTTTCTTGTGAAGTCTGAATATCTTCAAATGCTGTTGTAGTCCCTGTAGTTCCAGATTTAGCCCATGCATATTTTGTCTCACCAGAGTTCATTACTCCTAATACACCTCTTGGAGCACCAGTTGCATCAATATCATAAACAACACCTACAGGAGACTTTCCAGCCGTAAGTTCTGTGCTAAAGTTTGTACGGGTTGCATCGTAAGTGATAAATGTACCATCACTAAGCAATAAATCTCCAACAGAAACATTCCAATTCCACTTTGCATAAAGGAACGTATGAGCAGTTATAGAATCTCTAAAATTATACTTTGTGGCAGAAAGTGTTGCACCTCCATCTGTCGATGTATACCAGCCATCAAATACATAGCCTGATTTTGTAGGATCTGTTGGAGATACTGCAGCTATGTTCTTTGAAACTTTCTGTGATGGTACTACAGATCCTCCATTTGTATTGAACGAAACTGTAAACTCTGGGATACACTTTACAGAACGCACTACACAAATATGTCCATCCGCTGCAAACCTATCATGACTGCTAATAGAACCTTCTGAAATATCTACAAGTACAGATAAACTATGATCCGCTTCAAACACAGCGGTTGAAGACCAATACATTCCATCTGCGAGCTGCGTTTCGTTAAGTTTAGAGAGTACATTATTCAAAATGACTTTATTCTGAGAAATATAACATAATTCTGTGGCACTAGGCATATACCAGCCGCTTTCATAAAAAGTATCAGCCAGATTTGTAGCTGTTGAAGTATAATTGTTTACATAATTAAATGCCGGATAGTTTGTCTCAGCATCAGCGGTTCCCGACGGATCTAAAACACAGATGTATGCCCAGTTATCGCTGCCATCCAAATCACCGGTTAAATAGTGAGTCTCACCCGAAGAAACATATGAAGAAAAAGCTGTTCCGTCACTAGGCGCAATCAAACTGTCCTTAATCTGTATATCTGAGAAAGCAGCTTCACATCCTGAAGTATTTTGTGCAGCCCAAGCATATTCATTTTCTCCAGAGTTTTTCAGACCAAGAATACCGCGCGGTGCACCGTTTTCATCAAGTGCATAAACAATACCTACAGCCTTTTCAATCTGCTCTGTTGTAAAAGAATTTTCACTGTATGGCACAAGTGTACAGTCGTTAAGGAGTAAATCTCCTACAGAATAATTCTTTCGAGCAAGAGTTCCTTCTGCCCCCGTTTCGAATATAACATCATAATCTTTGTTATCACTTGTGAAAACTTGACTTAACTGATTAGTTGTAAGACCACTATCATTTATACCATTTGTAAACACAAAAGAAGATGTTAAAGCTGGCTCGTCAGAAATTGTAATACCGATTCTGCTATCTGGGTCAAGAGAGCCGGTAATGTTTACCAGTTTTATGGTTGATTTTTTCCTGTCTATATAAACGTTATTTTCAATTCCGTCATAGTTAGTATTGTTTTGTATTATAACTTTGCCCTTCAAATTGAGTTTTACGGAGTTAACATCAGGCCTTAAATATATACCGCCACCATACAATGCGTTTGCATTAGCAGTCGGTTTTATGTTTGTATTACCTGTTATTTCCGAATCTTCAATTGTAACTGTACCGCCATTTATATATATTCCTGCACCGCTTTTTCCTGTCGTTGTATTGTTTAGAGATTTTTTACCTAAGATATTATTTATTATTTGACAGTTAATTATATTTAATTCTCCGTCATAACTATTCGAAGTAATCGAAGCATTATATATACCGGCACCAGCACTTGCACCATTACCAATATTTCCATTTTCAGATATAATACAACGTTCAAGTTTCATCCAGCCGGCATTGGATACACCAGCACCAGCAAGACTGTTATTACCAGTTATAGTACAGTCTGAAACAGTCATTTTTCCCTTGTTATATATTCCACCCCCTGCACTATTCGTACCATAGGTCTGATTATTACCTGTTATAATGCAATTTTTAACAGTAACATCTGCAAGTAAATCAGCATATAATGCAGCATGGCAATTATTGGTTGCTAGTCCATATAAAGTAAGATTTTCAACAGTAACCTGATTAGGACATGTAATTGCAAGCAAATCCTTTCCATCATTGCCAGTGGGCCAACCTTTAAGTTTATCCTGTTCCTTATTTGTACCGCAAATTTTAAGCGTAGATCCGGTAAATTCACCCAAGGTACCCTCAACCTGTTGATCTTCACCATTTACAGTTTTAACTGTATTTACAGACAGAACGGTTGAACAGTTAGTATCACCGCTTACGTGAATTACATAGTCTGCGGGATTATGCTCAGCAAGAGCCTTTATTTTTGTTACAGCTGTCTCCAAAGTTGCATACGGTTTAAATGCACTTCCATCTCCTGTTGTGTCATTACCACTGTGAGTACTTGAAGAAGATGATACATACACATCCTTTTTTACCTCAATCTCTCCTGCACTGTTCAGGCAGTATTCTATCTGTTCAGATGGAGTTACCGCAAATTTTCCATATTCCTCCTCTACAGAAGTGGTCTGAATCAGAGTGTCAGCTAAAGTAAGAATTTCAAGATTATCGTCGTAAAGTGCTGGAGTAATTGTTGCAACATAGGCTTCTCGAGAAAGAGCACCAGCTATTGTAATCTTTTTTCCACTGACAAGATAAACATCATTACTTACATCAACATTAGCACTGCCGCTAATTCTCAATGTTCCACCGTTATAAATACCGGTACCATATCCGGAAGCCTTATTATTTATTATTTCTGCTCCATTAACAAGAGTTGTTTCCGTTCCGGAGGCAAGATTTAATCCGCCGCCATTACCTGTCGTATTACCACCTGTAATTTTTAGATTTTGGATAGTAACAGGAACAGCAGTTTGTATTGTAAGGGTAGTTCCATTTTCAATTGCAGTATCTCCGACATTTGCATTCAGAATATCAGTTGTGTTTCCTGTTTTACCTATAATTTTAAGCGAGGCTGCATGGTCTGTTGTATTAAGGGCATTTCCGATATTTTGAGTTCCTTTAACTTCGCCAACTACGATGATTTTCCAGTTTACCGAAGGTTCTGCATATTCAATAATTTTTGAAATTGCCGAATCTATGGAATCAAGTGCGGTTGATTCTCTTGTGCCGTCTACACCGTCTGTATATGCAACACCGCCGTCTTTTATGTAAATTGAATCAATGAAGCGGGCATAAATATCTTTTGTTCCCGAAGAGTTTGCCGGGATTTCTGTAATTTTATTTTCATAATTTTCATCGGAATACCAGCCGTCAAAGATAGCGCCTGTACGCGAAACGCCACTTACCGGCAGAGTATATGCTTCGGAGAATCTTGTGTACTTTAATGGTAAAGTAGTTGGAGCAGTTACTCCTGAAAGTTCAAGATTATGCCAGTTTATATTAAATACCTCGTTCAAAGATGACACTGATTCATAACCTGTACTTTCCTGTCCGCCTGCAACAATTGCAAATTCCTGCCAGGTAAACATAGGAAATTCTTTTTGTGTATCACCATAAAGACGAATAATTATCTGGTATTTCCCTGCGGTAAGATTTGATGGTGCATAGGTTATTCTTGAATTATCAAAGCCTATAGAAGTTTCTGTAACAGAAGTAACATATTCTTCTGTAGCAGAATTGTATACAAGCAGTTCTGTTGTAGCAAATTTAACATCATCGGCATTTGAAGCTTCAGAAAAATTAAATATAAACGAAATACTTCCTGTTCCAGAAATACTTGTTTCATCCCACACAAGATTAAAGGAAATTGTATTTGAACCGATTGTTATTGTTTTGGAAATCTGGTCGCTAAAGATTGTTCCGTCTTTACTTGCGGTAAGTTTAAAAATCCACTCCCCTGTTTGAATTGGAAAACTTGCCCCTGTTAGAGCAGTGAGGCCTGAATATACACCGCTTGGATTTGTTTCTGTTGCCAGAGGCTGCAGTTCAGAATCATCCGGGCCCTTTCCTTGAATAGTAAAAGTAAAATCACTTATTGAAGAAATGTCAAAGCCAGGAAGCGCGGTTCCTCTTGCTGCATTTCTGGCAGACGCTACATCTATTTTGAGGTAGGTTTTATTACTTTTATTGTTTTCCTGAGAGAATTTGCCATTTAGATTATCACAACCGGAAAAAAGGGCAAATGTCATTAAGATAGATAATGTACAAACTATATTGTAAAAAAATGACTTTTTCATAAAACCTCCAAAAGGTGAGTATTAGAACTCGCGGATAGCACAGAGTCGGCCATAACTAGATTTTCCGTCATTACTCAAACCATATAATGCACCTGACGTATAAATTAGTCCTGCCCGATCGTTTTGATTAAGAATCTGCGATGAAGTCCAGTAATGTGTATCACTAAGATTTAATTCTTCAAAATTACATAATGAAAGGACAGAATTAATAATATCAGAGCAAAGAAGGACTTTATACATTTCAATGGAAGAAGGAAGATACCATTTTGTTGTATAAATTGAATTAGCAACAATATTTGTACCTTCCATAGAACCATAATTCTTTGCCCAATGGAAAGCAGGATACTTTGATGAATTACTGGTATCATCACTTGAACCATTATTAGCAAGCCATGTTCCAATTTGTTCAAGGTTATCACTACCATTTCTGTCAGGATTACTAACAAAGGTCCATCCTGTGCTTTGAACGTTACATGCAATAGTGCTTATATCTTTACTTGAAGCATTTCCTGAACACCATACAGTATTCTTTTCATTATTAAGTTTTAAACCAAGTCCAAGAAGTCTTTTATATGAATTATTTGAGCATTCAATTCCTTTATAATAAATTACAGCGATAGCTGCAGCTTTTTGTTCATTTGTCAGGGATAATCCGTCAGAATAAGGAGTAGCAGAACCATCATTAAAGACAATATCTCCAACACTATCCGGCGAAGCCTTTACACCTATAAAACCAATACCAACATTAGTTGATTCAGAATAACCTCCGCATTCAACAGTAACTGGATAAACACCATTTGCTTTACCAGTCGTATCAAACTGCAAGGTGTTACCTGTGACATTTGTATTTTTTACTCCATCAACATACCAGGTATAAGTTGTATCATCAGTTGTAGTTGCAGCAGTAAGCGTAAGTATTCCATTAGAATCTGGAGTTGATATAGTCAAAGTAACTTTTTCGGTTGGAGTCGTTACATTAACATTTACAACTCCTCTACTCCACTTAGCATATAAATTTATATTGCCGACTCTTTGACTCCAACTATCTATTTTATTATCTTTATCATCATACCAGCCGTCAAAGTGGTATCCTGTAAAAGCTAATGTCGGGAGAGCAACAGTCGTTGATTTTCGAGTGTATTTATTTGTCCAGGTTGAGCCGGCTACAATTAAATTATCAATTGATTGAGAAGTTAAATTGTCAGGCTTATCTGCACTGTTTCTGTAGGCCTTATAGTTAATAGTATAAACATCATTAAGGTTTGCAATATCTATAGTTGACGCAACTGTAAAACCTCTTGGGACTTTTGCGTAAACTGTAATATCATTTAAGGATTCGGTAACGTCATTCGAATAAAATTCAAAATAACAACTATAAGTACCAGGTTCAAGTCCTGATGTATAGCCGTCGGAACTTAGAGCCTTAACAAAATTGATATATTTTTTATTGTTCTCGTCTGTCTGAATAGGATTATCAAGCGATGCAGCTGTAAACTCAAGGTTCTGAGAAGTTCCATCAGGTAATTTTTTAAATTCAACATTCACTTTTGTAACTATATCAGGCAAAGTCATTATTAGATTAATACCGCCCTTTGTAACAGTTGAAACCGGCTCAAGTTCAAATTCTATAGGTGTAATAGAACCGCCTGCAATCTCTATATCATTTGGCAAAACAGCTTCGAAATCCACATCTTTAAGTTTAGCTGTTAATGTAAAATTCCAGGTGCCTGGATCTATCTGAATTTGGGAAGGCAAATCTTCATATTTTTCGGCACTTGCAAGAGTTTCTGAAGCAGGACTGGAAATTACAGTACCATCCGGCTTTTTCTTCCTTGTTCCTGTAAGCACAATCGTTGTAAGATCAGAAAGTTGTGCAGTTGGCATAATTGTCTGTTCTGCCATTCGGAAATTTGATATACCACTTATAACTATTATTGCTTTACCTTCTTCCGGAGCATCTTTCGAATTCTTTGTTGTAAATCCGAGTGAACAAGAAGCAAGAAAAATTAACAATGTGATAATAATTGTTTGTAAAAATATATTCTTTTTCATTTTAAGTCTCCTTATATTTTAGAACTCTCGGATAGCACAAACTCGGCCTTTTTCAGTTTTTGCTTGATTGTTCAAACCATATGATCCATCTGACGTCGTATAAACTTGTCCTGCCCGATCGGTTTGACTAGGAATCTGCGATGAAGTCCAGTAATATGTATCAATAAGATTTAATTCTTCAAAACCACATAATGAAAGGACATGATTAATAATATCAGAACAAAGAAGGACTTTATACATCTCTATGGAAGAAGGAAGATACCAACTTGTTGTATAATCTGAATTAGCAATAATATTTGTACCTGCCATAGAACCATACTCCTTTGCCCAATAGAAAGCAGGATACTTTGATGAAGTATTGGTATCATTATTTGAACCAAGGAATGTTTCAATTTGGTCAAGGTTATCACTACCATTTTTGTCAGGATTACTAGCAAAGCTCCATGTTGTGCCTTGTGAGTGACATACAATCGAAGTTATAGTTCTATTTGAAGCATTTCCTGTAGACCATGTTTTATTCTTTTCATTATTAAGTTTTAATCCAAGTCCAAGAAGTCTTTCCTCTGAATTATTTGAACACTCTGTTCCTTTATAGAAGATTACAGCTATAGCTTTTGCCTGCTTTTCCGGAGGCAAATATAGTCCATCATAATAAGCTACTGCAGTGCCATCATTAAAGACTATATCACCAACTGCATCCGGTGCCGGTTTTATATCAAGCAAAACTTCTACTTTTATCTGTGCATAATAAGATTCGTAAACAGTATCTGAACCAGTAGTTTTGCTTGCTGTAAGCTGAACATCGTAAATACCTCGTATCCAGCCAGTAGTGTCAAGAGTAAGAATATTGTTTTCATCTACGGTTGCAGTTTGTTGGGTGTGGTCAACCGTCCAGGTACATGTATAGCCGGTTAATCCAGATGGAGTAAATTTAATAGTTTGTCCTGTAGTGTCGTTGGATTCTACATAAATTAACTCACTTGCGTCTACAGCTACATTATCAACAGTAACACCCATACTAAATGCAGAGCTTTCTGTGTTAATTGAAATATTAAACGGCTGATTGTATTGCCATCTTGCATAAAGTGTAAGAGGATCTGCACCAGAGGCTTCATAAGTTCCCAGTGGAATTTCGGTAATTGCTGTCGTAAAGCTTGAATCAGTATACCAGCCGCCAAATACGGCATTTGTTTTTGTTGGAGTCTTTAAAGTGATTTCGCTTTCTATAGTATAGGTTGAAGGGTTATCAGTATGATTTGTTCCTCCATCAAGTTCATACGTAATTGTATAATTTATTGGAGTCCACTTTGCATAATAAGATTTATCTCCAGTAGAATTAGCAGGCTGTGTTGTTACAGCATTACCTCCAAAATCAGATGATTCATACCAGCCACCAAATGAGTAACCGGTACGCGAAATGCCTGTATCAGGCAAAGTATAAGCTTCTGAAAATCTTGTATAACTTTCTGGTAGAGTTTGTGTACAAGTTACTCCATCAAGTTCAAGATTATGCCAATTAATTGAATATAATTGATTAAGCAAAGAGATTTCTCTAGTACTGGAGCTTGTCTGCCCACCTGTGATGATGGCAAGCTCTGGCCAGATTAACATAAGATTTTGTTTATCAGAATCGGCATAAAGTCGAATTACCAATTTGTAATTTCCGGCAAGTAAATTCGAAGAAGAATAATTAATCACTCCATTAGTAATTGTAACAGCAGTTTCAGAAACTGAAGATTCGTAAGCTCCACTTGTTTTATTGTATACAAGCAGTTCCGATGTTGCATAGCTTATGTCACTTTTATTTTCTGCAGTTGAAAAATCAAGTGTAAAGGAAAGGTTACCGATTGCTGTTGTGTCGATATTCTGGTCTTCCCAAACAAGATTGAAAGAAATTGTATTTGAACCGGTTGTTATTGTTTTGGAAATCTGGTCACTAAGGATTGTTCCGTTTTTGCTTGCAGTAAGTTTAAAAATCCACTCCCCTGTTTGTATCGGGAAACTTGTCTCTGTTAGAGCAGAGAGGCTTGAATATTCTCCGCTTGTATTTATTTCTGTTGCAAGAGGCTGCAGTTCAGAATCATCCGGGCCTTTTCCTTGAATTGTAAAAGTAAAATTACTTATTGAAGAAATGTCAAAGTCAGGAAGTGCTGTTCCTCTTGCTGCATTTCTGGCAGAAGCTACATCTATTTTAAGGTAGGTTTTACTGTTCTTGTTGTTTTTTTGAGAAAACCTGCCGTTCAGATTATTGCATCCGGAAAGAAGTGTAAGCGTTATTAAGAGAACAAATGTGTAAAACAAAGTATAAAAGAGAGATTTCTTCATAGAACCTCCATAAAAGAATTCAAAAATAATTATTCTATTCTATTGTAAACTCATAAAACTGTTTTGACAAGAAAAAAAAAGATGCAAAAAAATGGCCGCCAGATATAAAACAACTTTTTAATTTGCCGTATATTAAAAATTGTATTATCTTTAAAGGTATGAACTCAGAAATTAATGATATGGACGGGATTGATAATACGATGCCGACACCTACGCTTCCTATCGAAATGTCGGGGGCTCTTACTAATCCAAACGATTTTTATAAAATGGCACTGCAGTTTCAGCAGATAATGATGATTTATGAAAGTGCCATAAAACAGATAGAAACAAAACTTGATATATTAAATAAAGAAAGCAAAGTTGGACACAAGCGTAATCCGATTGAAACTGTAAAAAGCCGCATAAAGGCACCAGACAGCATTGCTTCGAAGCTCGAAAAAAAGCATCTGCCTGTTACGTTTGATTCCATGATTCAAAACCTTAATGATATTGCAGGAGTCCGTGTAATCTGTCCGTATATTTCGGATATATATAATGTCCGCGACATGCTTTTAAAGCAGCCGGATATCAAGCTTATTGTGCAGAATGATTACATAGAAAAACCAAAGGAAAGCGGCTACAGAAGCCTTCATCTTGTTATAGAAATTCCTGTTTATCTTTCGAAAACGCAGCATAATGTACGTGTAGAAATACAACTGCGTACAATTGCAATGGATTTCTGGGCCAGTCTTGAGCATCAGATTCACTACAAAAACAGCGCTGAAGTACCCGAAAGTATCCGACGCGAATTATTCAGAGTAGCTGAAACTATAGCCATGACCGACCGCGAAATGGAAGAAATTGCGCTGGAGCTGCAGACGCTGGATGAATAAATAGTTTTTTTTATTTTTTTCAACTTTTTCTCTCGAAATTTTGTAAGAAGTCCTCTTTTTTTTTCTATACTATATATATAATGGAGAAAACTATTTTCCTCCCCTATTTTTTTTATGAAGAACAGCCCGCGAGGGGCAATTTGTCCTACGACACTACATACAAGTTCTTCAAACAAAAGGAGTAAAAAATATGTTTCAAGGAAATCAATCAAATTTCACAAACGAAACCGAACTCAAGCTAGCGGAAAAATGGAAAAACGCTACAATCGCAAACAACTTCATCTTCTATAAGGTAATGCACAACAATCCCGATGTCTGCAAGGAACTTCTGGAAATCCTGCTGCAGATTAAAATTAACCACATAGTAATGCAAACCGAAGAAACAATCGAAGTTGACTACGATAAGAAAGGTGTAAGACTCGATGTTTATGCAGAAGGTGCATCAAAAGCTTACAATCTTGAAATGCAAGCCACAGACAATGGAGAAATTCCCGAACGTGCAAGATATTATCAAGGGATTCTTGATGTTCAGGCATTAAACCAAGGAGATGATTACAAGGATCTCAAGGACAGTTATGTAATCTTTATATGTGTGCCTGATATTTTTCAAAAAGGGTTTGCAAAGTACACCTTTGAAAACCTCTGCTTGGAAAATCCTCAGATAAAACTGAATGACAGGGCTTACAAGTACTTTTTCATAGCCGAAAATTATGATAAGATACTAGATGAAAGACAGAAGGCTTTCTTAAAGCAGGTTATTTCACCAGACGAAAAAGGAAGTGACAGTTTTTCCGAAAAAGTTTCCAGGCTGGTAGTAGAAGCAAAACAGAACTCTCTATGGAGGAAGCAGTTTATGGATTTGGAAAGAGAAAAAGCCCGTAAGTTCCGTGAAGGCAAAGAAGAAGGCCTCCGTGAGGGTAAAGAACAAACTGCAATTAAGATGCTTAAAAAAGAATATCCCATTACTGAAATATCAGAACTCACAAATCTTACAACAGAAGAAGTTCTGAAACTCCAGCAAGAGAATCTCGCACACACCTGATTCTTGCATGTGGTGGTTTCGACAGACTCAACCACCGCAGTTTTGGCTTTACCACCGCATACCTTACTGCGCTTCTTGGAATAATTGTACAAATAGTTAAATAGCTGAATTGTTAAAAAGCCCGGACAGCGCAGACACGCCTAGCGTTGTTCTCGACGAAGGGGAAGACGCTTCCGTCGCTAAAGTGGACGTACAACGCGCAGTATTCGTTGACATCGTTCTGGGACGAAGACCAGTAACTGTCATTGTTGATTAAAATATCAGCTTCATCACCAAACAATCTTAGAATTGTATTTAACGAGGTTATATTTTTGTATATACAATGTAACTCTACAACACTTGGCATATACCAGCCTGTTGCATATGTACCTGTCAAACCTGCATTTGCCGCATAATTGTTTACATAATAAAAGGCAGGATAGTTTTCTGCTATAGATTCTGCATTTGCAGTTCCTGTTGAATCCTGTGTACAAATTTCACTCCAGTTATCACTTCCGTCAAAATCACCTGTTAAGTAATTAAGTTCCCCTTCAATCTCATATTGATAATAAACAGTTCCATTTGTAGGTACACTAGTATATTGGTTAATTTGAATATTCTCAAATTTTGTTGTATAACCAGTAGAATTCTGTTTAGCCCAAGCATAAGTTTTAGTAGAATCCCCGTTAGAATTCTTTAATCCTACACCAAGAATTCTTGGTGTTGTTTTATCATTAGAACAATCTGCTCCAATATTGAAAATTATCGCAACAGCAGAAGCTTTCTGTTCATCAGTTAATGTCATACCTTCCTGATATGCTTCGGCGGAACCGTCTTTGAAAACAATATCATAGAGGGCATTTGGAGTTAACTTTGAACCTATAGGATCTAACTTAACAATCTCTGCCGCACTATATCCACCACATTCAACAGTTATAACATAATTTCCAAACGCTTTTCCTGTCTTATCAAACTCAAAGGTACTTCCTGTAGCGGTATCATCCTTTACGCCATCGACATACCAGGCATAAGTTGTTGCACTTGTCGTAGTTGCTGCAGTAAAGGTAATTATTCCATTTGAATCTGGTGCAGATTTTGTCAAAGTAACTTTTTCTGTTGGATTTGTTACGTCTACACCTACACTTCCACTACTCCACTTGGCGTACAGGGTCAGGTCGCCGATTCTCTGGCTCCAGCTTACAATCTTATTATCGTCTTCATCATACCAGCCGTCAAAGTGGTAGCCTGCTAAAGTTAATGTTGGAAGAGTAACTGTCGTCGATTTTCTTGTGTATTTATCTGTCCAGGTCTGACCACCTGCAACAAGGCTGTCTATATCATCTTGAGAAGTTATACCTGCCGGTTTGTCAGATTCGGTTTTATAAGTTTTATAAGTAATATTATAAATTTCGTTTAAGCTTGTAAGTTCTATAGTTTCCGAAGTAGTAAAGCCTTTTGAAACTGTAGCATATACAATAAAAGTATTTAAAATATCTGGAACCGGGTCTGCATAAAAAGTATACCAAAGTTTATATGTACCTGGTTCCAGTCCTATTGACGAACCGTCAGTACTTAAAGCTTTTGCATAATTTATATATTTTTTATTGTTTTCATCTGTGAGAATTTTATATAATGCTCCATCTGCTGTATATTCAAAATAATTAGGACTTCCACTTGAAAGATTCTGGAAAGCCAGATAAACCCTGTTTGCAGCATCAGGGAATTTTACAGTGATATCAAGACCGCCCTTTGTTACACTTGAAACAGGTTCCAAAGCAAAACTAACGGGAGTATTAGTACCTTCTTCAACCTGAACTTTTGTAAGTGTTGCTTCAAAATCAATTCCACTTAATTTTGCAGTAAGCGTAAATGTCCATGAACCTGGAGATAAAGGTATAGGGCTGTTTGTCAAATCTTCAATTTTTGATTCGGTTGCAAGCGTCTGTTCTGCGCCAGTATCACCAAGCTTTCCGGTAAGAACAATATTTGTCAGATCATTAACCCTGGAATTTGGAAAAACATTTCCCTGAGCCATTCTTGACATATCGGTTATCAAGCTTATGACAATATATGATTGCTGGTCACCTTTATTTTTTGATTTTTTATCTGTAAGCCCGTTTGTACAAGAAACAAGAAAAATTGCCAAAGAGAAAAAAAGTGTTCGTAAAATTATATTCTTCTTCATCATAAACCTCCCTATTTTTTATAACGCGCTGATTACAATCTGTGTATAATATGCTTCGTAAACTGCTGAAGTTCCAGAGCCTTTGCTTGCTGTAAGTTGAACATCATAAAGACCTGGCAACCAGCCTGTTGTATTAACAGTAAGAACATTGTCTGTTACAGACATGCCTGTCATTGTTGTTTCTTCGTCAATCTTCCACACGCATGTATAACCAGCTTGTGTAAAGGTTGGTGTAAACACTATAGTGCTACCCGAAGCTGCACTGTATGCAACAGATATTGTTTCTCCATCGGCAACTTCTGTTCCTGCAACAGTAACAGTCATGCTTAATGTAGAACCGGCACCCGGATCAATTGTAGCTTCAAAATCCTGATTGTATTGCCATTTAGCATAAAGTGTAAGAGGATCTGCACCAGGGGCTTCATAAGTTCCCAGTGGAATTTCGGTTATTGCTGTCGTAAAGCTTGAATCGGTGTACCAGCCGCCAAATACAGCATTTGCTTTTGTTGGAGTCTTAAAAGTAATTTCGCTTAGTATAGTATAAGTTGAAGGGTTATCGGTGTGATTTGTTCCTCCATCAAGCTCATACGTAATTGTATAATTTATTGGAGTCCAGTAAGCATTATAAGTTTTATTTTGGGCACCAAAAGTATATGGCGAAGCAAGCTCTTCATCACTGTCTGTCTTCCATGTGCCAAAGTTATAACCTGTTCTTGTTGTGGCTGGAGGTGTAAATGTTGTTCCATAAAGGCCTGACTTTGATCCTGTTTCTGAACCACTGGTCCATTCGCCACTTCCTTTATTAAAGGTATAAGTTATAGTTTTTCTATTATAATATATATTTACTACTGTTAAACCGTCACCTGCAATTGTAGACTGACTAAAGGTTTGAGATGTAAAGCCTGTATATGTTTTTGCAGAAGCACTTGTTGTCGCGCCTGTTGTTCCGGTTTTATTTTCTGTATCAGCAAGTTCATAATTTGCTAAAGTTGTACTTCCGTTGTCCGGCTGCTTATAATGTTTTACGGTATATGGTGTATTTGTGCTTGCTGCCCATTTACCATCAGAACCAATTTCATAACCGGCAACTGTTGGAATAAACATCTGGTGGAAGCCCATAACATATTTTCCGCCTTCATCTGATTGGGTAAGAACAATTCTGGAAGTTTCTGTCGGGTCTGCAATTGTAATTGCAAATTCCTGCAATTGATTATCATAATTAAATATTTCGCCAGATAAATTAATTGCACCACCAGCAAGGTAAATATCATTTTTATTATCTGCATAAGGAATATAAACCTCGGATTGGATATTGAGTGTTGCATTTGCAGCCTTGTAGATTGCTCCACCCTTTTGTCCATCAGAGTTAGGAGTTGTTCCAAGATAACTTACATCATTACCGCTGATTGTTCCGCCTGAAAGATTCAAAGTTGTATGGCTACCAAACAAACATATTGCTCCACCCCAATTGTATGCAGTATTGTTGGTGATTTCACCACCAGACATATTGATTACGCTATAGCCATCGGCGCCAATTGCTCCACCCAATCCCGCAGCAGAACCTGCAGCTCTTGAGATATTATTACTTATAACAACTCCAGTTTCAATGTTTAAGATTACATTTACAGTAGAAGAATCACCAAAAAGATAAATTGCACCAGCTTCGCCGCCACCAATATTATTTTCGATTTTTGTATCTGATTGTAAAGTCAATTCTGTTGGAGTATTTGGCGTAGAAGAATTAATTTTGCCAGGATAAACACCTATAGCTCGTCCACCATGAGTTATTTTAAGCTTTGAAATGTATACAGGGAAACCTGTTTGTACAGTCAGTACCGCACCTACATCTAAAGTATCTGGGTCATCTGCAAGATCTGCACAATTACCATCAAGGATATCTGTATCACTGCCAGTTTTTCCCTGTAAAGTAAGAGATTTTCCTGAAATATTTTTAAGTTCTGCTCCAGAAGTTTGTCCATCAATAATAATTTTCCAATCAACATTGCTGTCTGCATTATCAATAGTTTTAAACTCATTGAATCGTTGAATAGAATCAACTGCATCGCTTAATGCAAAACAAGGATAAGCTGAAGAAAAACCTGTGGTAAAATCACCACTGATATGGTTAGTTGATTCGCTTACATAAATTGTATCTGTAAAGCATGCAACAAGTGTAATATCTGAACCTGTATCCGGACACTTTGAACAACGGTGGTTGAAATAATTTATATCCGGACCATCATACCAGCCGGCAAAGCTATAAGTTTTTCCATCTACAGTATAGTTTTTCAATACAGGAAGATTTGTATTCGAAATATTACTCTTGCGGAAATATTTTACAGGCAGAACAATAGGTCCGTCATCTTCTGTTAAGAGAGAACTTACATCAATCGTCTCTCCAGTTTCTTTTCCAACTGTAAAATACTTATATTGATATGTAATAGTATGTGTTTCGTTTAAATCTGCAATTGCAAAATCTGTTTTTGTAGTTGTAATACCGGATGCAATATTTACTATAAATTCGCAGGTGTTCAACGCTTCTGTAATATCATTTTCATAGAAGGCATAAGAAAGAAGGTATGTTCCTGGTGCAATTCGTTCGGTATTATCAGAAATATCGCGGGAAATTGTCAATGATTTGTTACTGCCCGAAGTTTCAAAGGTAGTTGCATCTTCATCAATAACGGCAGTTCCTCCTGCAACAGGTTCAAGTGTTACGTGAACTTTATCTGCCTGTGACGGGAAAGTAATTTTTACTTCAAGACCACCGCCGGTTATTTCTGGAGTAAGCGTAAAGCTTATTGTATTTGTTACAGTAGAAGAAGCTTCGAAATTGGAAACTGAACCCGAAAAAGTTACTCCATTAAGAGAAGCTATAAGATGGAAGTTCCAGACTCCTGCATCAAGTTCAATAGCAGGGTCGTTTAATTCCTCTACTGTATCGCCTGTTGCAATTGGTGTAAGTATTGTAAGGTCGTCCGGCAATGCTTGAGTTGTTGCATATAATTTAAAATCCGAAAACTTTGAAAGGCTCAAATCTGGATCTACAGCCTGACGCATGTTTGTTTTTGCAGAAGCCGCAACAACAATTCTTGCTTTTTGTTTTACAGATGAACCCTTATATTTATCTTCAAGACCGTTCTGACAGGAAACAAGTGTAAACAAGGCAAGCAGAACAGCGGCTTTTGAAATTACTCTAAAAAATGTATGTCCTTTCATTACGTTTCTCCTCATAACTCTTCCTCCCTAACCCTTAGTAGCCTACCTTAATCTGAACAAAGCATGATTTATAATCAGCTCCGTTTGTTGCTGTTACTACAATATCGTAGACACCCTTCTTCCAGCTTGTTGTTGAAATTGTAAGAGTATTAGTTGAACTGTATGCAGTGTCTGATGAATCTGTTGTGCTTCCGTCTACCTTCCAGGTATAGGTGTAGCCCGAAAGATTTGTTGCAGTCAAAGAAATTGAATTACCGCTGCTTGTCAAAGTCTGACCTTCAGTAACAGCTGAACCACCGGAGGTAAGTTTAAATTCTGCAGCAGTTGAATCAGAGCTCCAGCTTCCAGACTGAATTGTAACGCTTATGCCCTTTGGATAACTCCATTTTGCATAGAACGTTCTGTTACCTGTAGTGCCTTTAGAAATAGTGGTTACGGCCGAATCAGTGAAATCAGCATTGTTAAACCAGCCAAGGAATACTGCACCATCTTTTGTCAATGTATATGAAGACATAGAAATTGCAGAGCTTTCGACTGTAAATGTCTTAGGGAAGCTTGCGCAGGCTTCGGTTCCGGTAATATTCTGACCTTCTGAATAATACGTAATTGTATAATCTTTTAATGCCCACGATGCAGTAAATTGTTTATTCTCTGCTCCGAAGGTTTCTGGAATTGTATCATTCCATCCGTCAAAGTCGTAACCGCCTCTTGTTGGTTCCCCTACTGCTGTTGCATTAAAGTCTGTACCAAACTTTGCAGTAAAGACTCTTTCTTCTTCATTTGCGTTCCATTCACCTTGATTAGCTTTGAAAGTATATGAAATTGTATTTCTGTCGTAGTAAATCTTTACAACTGTAGAACCATCTGCAGAAATAGTAGACTGTGCAAAGGTTTTTGCAGTAAAGCCTTCGTAAGTCTTTTGTTCTGCGGAAGTAGATGAGCCTGTTGTTCCCTGTTTATTTGTTGTTTCCTTAAGAGTATACTGCTCATCATCTCGGTTTTGCTGATAATGCTCTACTTTATAAGGAGTTCCTGTAGAAACTTCCCATTGAGCAGTAAAGACAATTGAAGAAGTTCCAAATGTATCCGGAATACTTGCATCCCATTCGTTAAATATATAACCGGCTTTGTCTGGGTTAGCAGGAGCTGTTACATCAGCACCATAGAGACCTTTTACAATCTTTGATTCTGTATCATTATTCCAGTTTCCGCCGTCAGGATTAAAGGTATATTGAATCTGTTTTCTGTCGTAATAAATCTTTACGATTGTAGAACCATTTGCAACAATTGTTTCCTGAGTTACAGTTGGAACCTCAAAGCCTTCGTATGTTTTTGCAACAGCCTCTGTTGAAGCACCAATATTTCCCTTCTTGTCTGTTTCGGTTTCTTTAAGAGTATATGTTTTTTGTAAAACATCAATTGCTTCACAATTCTGCTGGTAATGCTCTACGGTGTAACCTGCAATTTCCTGAGTATATGCAGCAATAAATGTTATATTTTCTGTTCCGAATACAGATGGAACTGAAGGCTCCCACTTATTAAATTGATAATTGTCTTTATCCGGAGAATCAGGAGCTGTTACTTCGGCACCATAGAGACCTGATACAGTCTTTTCAGTTTTTCCGCCGGTCCAGCTTCCTTCACCAGAGTTAAAGGTATATGTTACTTTGATTCTGTCATAATAAATCTTTACGACAGTAGAACCATCTTCAGCAATTGTTTCCTGTTTAATTTCCGGTTTTTCAAAGCCTTCGTATTCGTTTGCTTTGGCTTCTGTAAGTTCACCGGCAGCACCCATATTGTCTTTATCGGTATCTGCAAGAGTATATGTTTTTTCTGAAACATCAACAGCTTCGCAATTCTGCTTGTAATGTTCTACAGTATAACCTGCAAGAGCTTTTGCATATTGAGCTACAAATACTAAATCTTCGGTACCGAAATACTCTGGAACCGAAGGCTCCCATTTATTAAATTTATAATTGTCTTTTTCTGGAGAAACAAAAGGAGGAGTTACATTAGCACCATAGAAGCCTGATACAATCTTTTTTGATTCTCCGTTAGCCCAGCTTCCGTCGCCTGAGTTAAAGGTATAAGTTGCTTTATATCTGTCATAATAAATCTTTACAACAGTAGAACCGTCTGCTGCGATTGCTGCCTGTTCAACTGTTTTTGCTATAAATCCTTCGTATGTTTTTGCAACAGCATTTGTATTGGCATCTGTTGTTCCTGTCTTTGATTCAGTATCGGCAGTTACGATTGTATATCCTACTCCATTTAAATTCTGCTTATAATGTTCTACCTTGTAAGCTGTATCTGAATTAGGAATCCACTTTGCATAAACAGTAATACCTGATGTCTTTTCGCCTGCATTCCAGCCAGTTATCTTTGAATCTTCTGAATAGTCAGGATCAAGATACCAGCCGCCAAATGTATAACCTGTAATATTTTCTGCAGATGGGAGTGTTATATTCTTTGATGGAAGGAACGTCTTTGGAGAAAGTGAAGATGTATCATAATCATCTATTACATAAGTAATACTGCAGACATCTTTATCGAGCCAGAGGGCATAAAGCACAACTTCATCTTCGTCTTTAGCTGTAAGATTAAGAACTTCTGCTCCATCTTCATAAGTCCAATCTTCGGCATCGGCGGTTAAAGCCCAGCCTCCAAATTTCATACCGGCAGGAGCCTCGTAAGTTATTTTTGGAAGAACAACTTTTGAATCATATTCTGCTGTTACAGGCGCCATTTCTTCCGAAGAAGACTGCCCTTTATCAAAAGAAATTGTATATTTGATTGGGTTCCATACAGCTTCCAATGCAATGTCATGAGCTACAGGTATTGCAAAATCATATGGAGTTTCCTGTGATTTGGCTGTATACCATCCTGAAAATTTATAACCAGTTTTTTCAAAGGCTGATGTATCAGGTTCATCAAAGGTTCCGCCTTCTTTTACAATTATATTATCTATAGTTGTGCTGCAGTTTGTCTTAAACGTAACAACATAAGAAAGAACCATATCAGAAACGCCGATTGTACGAACAACTCTAAAGCCTACTAAAGGAGATTTACCATTATAAAAAGGATTGTTATAGTAACGGTTTACAGCAGCAGCTTCATTATCGCCTCTGTTCACGCGAACACCGGTTAAAGAACTTGAAGGACCAGTTGCAAAAGTTGCCTTTTTAATTGTATCATGCCAGTCCCAGCACCATTCCCTTATTCCGTCAGAAAGGCCTTTAACACCAGAAAGATTACCGTCATTTCCACCACGGGCAACATATTCCCATTCTGCTTCGGTAGGAAGTCTGTAACCGTTTGCCTTAAAGCTGCAGGAAACATTTTCTCCATCAAGTGTATAACAAGGAGTAAGATTTTCGTTTAAGCTCAGTCTGTTACAATACTCAATAGCATCGAACCAGCTTACGCTTGTGACAGCATTGTTAGAACTGCTGCCCTTGTTCATTATTGAACTGTATTCTTTTTCTGTTACCTGATTGGCTCCGATATAAAAATCTGTAAAATCAACACTTCGTCCATTTACAAAAACATTTGAACCTGCTACGTAGCCTTTTGTTCCTCCAAGAACAAGCACAAAGCCTTCGACTGCATTTTCAAGTTTTTTGATTTCGAGTGTATTTTCTATTTCTTCCTGAACTGTGATTGGATCACTTACACCCTGGAAGATTGTAAGATAAGAAGTTTTTCCTTCGTCGGTAGAAATATATAATTTTGCCTGAGCGTAGATGCTGGCACCAATCGGGACTTCTTCGAAAATTATTTCTATATCACCTTTAACTTCGGCTGTTTGTGACTGTTCGTAATCTCCAAGCAGCGAAACTGTAAAGAAGATTTTTTGTCCGTCCGGAAGCCCGGGCATTTGTATTGCACGGGACGAATCAGTGGAAGAAGCTGCAATTCCTTTTTCTTCCAGAAGTTCCTGAATTTGTGCTTTTTCTAAACAGAAAGAGACTTTCCCACCCTTATAACGTTCTGTCATTCCGCCAGAACAAGCTGCAAGAAGTAATAAGAATAAAACAAAAAAAGTTCCTGCAAAAAGTTTAAATACAGAGTTTTTCTTCATACCAACCCCCAAAATAAAAAACAAAAACAATCCAATTTATTATAACTCCCATTATTATGTTTTTGCAAGAAAAAACTAGATATTATTGGAGTTGTGGAAGGTATGAGAAAACTGAATTTGGACCTACAAAATGGGCGCAGCCGGCAAAAATAAAGGTAGTGCCCGGCATATCAAGGTAGTCAGTCACTTTCTGAGCCCAGTTTTTATTGCGTTCATCAAGAAGGGCTTTTATGTAATCACGGCAAACAGGCTGAGTAAGAACTTCTGTATTTATATCTTTAAAATACATTTCTTCAAAAAGCTGTTCATCACCGGTAAGGAAGATTTCATAAAGATCTGTCATTTCCTGAACTGCCTCTGTAAGCTTTTCAAGATCGGCAAGTGTATCCCTTAACATTATCATCTGAGTATTCCAGTCACCATACGCTGTAAGATCAAGCTGAACCTGAACATCATCAAGTCCGTCAATTTTGGTTCCCGGGCGATTTGTAAGAATATCATTCATAATCATTATGTCATAAGCTTTTTGAGGATCTAATCCCGAAGCCATCATGACAATTGACTGAAGGTAATTATTTACAACCCAAGGTTCAAAGCAAACAAGAGAAGCAAATGTCTGTGAATCTATATATTTTGAAATAAGAGAAATTTCTTCCTGCGAAAGGTCATCAATAAGTGTATGCGAAAAATCTTTTAAAAAGCTTTGCATTGTAAGGTTGTTCATCATATCGGGAAGTGCTGCCCATTCATCACTTGAAATTTCGCAGCAGAAACGGTCTGATTCTTCAAGGGCTGCGGCAACACATTCGGGATAAGCGTCAATTCGTCCGTCGCCTGCATGATATGTTCCAAGAAAATAAACCTTTGTCGGTTCGCCATTTTGTGTATAGCCGTCAATTTCCCAGAGCATTGTTCCGGGATGCTTTATAAGCTCATAACCCTGCTTCTGGACTTGTTCTGTTTGAGTTTGTGGTTCTGTAAAATCGAAAAAATCCTGTTCTGTGGTTTTTGCAGATTTACAGGCGGTGATAAGGATTAGAAAAGTTAAAATGAATATAGAAAAAAATTTTTTCATGGTGAAATCCTTTATGAGGCCCTTCGACAAGCTCAGGGACCCCGTGCAATGGCTCAGGGACCCCGTGCAATGGCTCAGGGACCCCAATTTTCTCATATATTCATTATAACACTAAATTACGATTGTTCAACAGAATAGAAGGAACAGTTACAGCGGCCGCCTTTCTTTACGTGATACAGGGCTTTGTCTGCCTGTTCTTCAAGCTGTTCATTATAGCCCATAGAAGAAATTGCAACACCAACACTTAAAGAAACGCTTGGAAGTTCATTGCCAATATTTTGAAGTGATTTATTTATTGTTTCAATTTTGCGCTGAATTATTACTTCAGGAGAATCGCCGAACTTTGTCATTATAACTGCAAATTCATCACCACCAATTCTTGCAACATAATCAGTATTACGGAACTGTTCTGTAAGAATTAAAGAAATTCGTTTAAGAACCTCGTCGCCTACAATATGACCATATTTATCATTTACAGTTTTGAACAAATCAATATCGATAATCAGATAAGCAATAGATTCAGAAGTATCGCTAAGAACTTCTTTGATTTTTGAAAACGCTTCTCTGTTTATAAGACCTGTAAGTGGATCATGCTCTGCCTTGTGCTTAAGCATAGATGCACGGATTTCGTCTTTTTCGCGAAGCGCATTATAGGTTTTTGCAATAAGGCGCATTTCATAAGAACCAAGCACGTGCATCTTTTTTTCATTACGGATGCTCTTAATATCATAATTAATCGGACGAAGAATAAGGAAACGGATCGAAAGGAACAGCGTAACAGAAGCAAAGAAAAGCGCAATAATTGTACAAATCTGAATTACAAGGAAACGGTAAAATCTGTTTTTATCGAGTGTCTGAAGCTCTATATATTGAGAAAGAACACTATCTAAAACTGTTGTTGTATATCTATTGATTTTGTCTTTTGATGTCTGATAATCGATTCCAAATAAATAATCTTCTATTTTATCAAGCTTTTGTTCAGCAGAAAGTGCAAGATCTTCAGCCGAGAGTTTAATATCTTTTATTTTGGAAGGAAACATTTTTTCCGGAATATTAAGAGCTTTATAAAGAAGTGCGATAGAATACATTTCTGTTTCTGCAAGATCCTTTGATTCCTGATATGCAAGAATCATATTCATCTGGACTTCATCGCCCTGGTGGAATCCGCTGATAACACTTACAGACTTTTCGCGGTTTTTGGCTTCGAAGCATTCTTTAAAGTAATTCTGTGCGTAGCTTTCGTCCTGTTGAATTAAAAAGAGTCTTACCTGATTAGTAAGAAAATCAGAAGTATCACGGAAAACATTTACCGCTTCTGTACTACGGGCATACTCATTCATATTTTTAATAATGTCATTGTATTTTGATTTTAATTGAAATGCTGAAACAAAGACTCCCGCGCATAAAACAAAACATAAAATTACCATAGATAAATTTATGCTGCGGATTTTTACACCGTCCTTGTTAGGATTGTACAGATTTTTTTTCATTTTCCCCACCACTTTTGCGAAAAGCTTTTTTATATAAAATTATTATACATTAGATTTTTTTATATGGCTAGTGTCTTTTGCCGTGCCAGATTATTTAGAATATTATAGAAGATTTCGAAAGAAACTGATGTAAGTGATTCAAAATTATCCTGTGGTGTATGAAGCAGCTGCCAGGAGAGCGGGCGGCCACCGGAAAGCACTTCGTTTACTTCGGATGATGGAAGCATTGTTATGGCAACAGCAGGAATGCCGTTTGCTATAAAGCCTGCGTTGTCGGACCAGCTGCACGGAAGGCTGAACCATTTGCCGCCCGCCGATTGCTGAATAAGCTTTTGCGCCCTCTGCTCCAATGCATTAAAAGCTTTTGCAAAATCTGAAGAAACTTTTGCCGAAAGCTGGGTCTGCGCAAGAATTGGAACATCACCACGGCCCATGCAATCAAAAACAAAAACATCATCGTTAGTTATACCTAACCGCTTAAAAACCTTTGCGAGTGCAAAAGCTCCCTGCTCTTCTACTCCACCACTACCTAACTCTTCGCCATCTGTAAATACAAGTCTTACATTGTGACAACCAGGCATTGCGGCAAGGCTTTGTGCCCACTGAAGCAAACAGAATACAGCGGCAGAATTATCGTTTGCCCCGCAACCAATTCTGTCATAATGTGCAAGCACCGTTTTTATTTTGAACATGCCGTCATACTGTCGGTGAGGAAATTTTACATATAAATGATTTTTGCCTTCTATCTGGAGCACCGGACATTCCAGCCCGATATTGCTCAAATAATCTTGAATAAACTGTGCACGGTTACAGTCAGGAGAAATGAAGTTTTTGAATTCTTGTGGAATTACATACATTTATGACTGACCCCGTAACACAAAAAAGTTCTAGAATTTTCCGCTGTGATGAGAAGAGCCGGAACTGTTTATATGAGTTCCTCCTCCGCCACCACCGCCAGACGATGATTGAAGTGGTGTTCGCACAACAGTATTGCGCAAGAATAAATCTTTTTGCAAAGGAATTGTAATTCCATTTTCTGCAATAAAATTGGAAGCAATTCTTGCTGTATAAACAGACTTCATTCCTCTCTTCATGTTATGACAGCTGATAAGTGCTACTATCATTCCAAAAATAAGTGCAACTATAATTGAAAAAGGAAGATTATGTTCTTTGATGCGGCCGGAGCCAATATCTACGGGATTTCCCTGTGAAGCAACCTGTAAGAATTTGTCTACGCGATTTAGATATGCAGAAAATCCGCGATACCATTCATTGTCACCAAAATAATCAAGGAAAGAATCTGCAAGCTTTGATTTGCCATAGTCTGTAAAGGCATAGTTCCCAAAATCACCATAAGCCATAATATCGTAATCGCGTTCCTTCATGCTCATTATAAGAAGAATTCCATCTCCTGTGCTGCCTGTTCCTTTTAGTTCATTAAAGAAAATATATTGTGCAAACGCTTCGATTCCAAACGCATCTTCGTAGATTTCATAATCAAAAGAAAAGGCATCCATATCTTTTACAACATAGATGTATACTCCGCAGTTATAGGTTTCTGCAGTTTGCTCTGCTCTTGTCTGAAGTTCTGCAATCTCTTGATTTGAAAGAAGGCCACAGTCGTCATGGACAACAGAGGTAACTGACCACATAAAAGAAGTCACAAAGAAAAACATGATTGAAAAAAGTAAAAAGTGTTTTTTCATTTAGTACCTCCTAGAAAAATAAATATACAAGCGGAGCGACTACAGCTGCAACACCTAAAGTAATGCCAAAGAAATACTTCCAGAACAAGCCCTTATCTACGGGAAGGTTACCAACCATTTTGCCGGTCTGACCGTTCATGGCAAAGATGTAGTTTTGATCACGCCATTTTGTAGACAAAACCCAGACAGGCATAAACGCATACGTAACCTTATCGTTAGTAAGCTTTACCTTTTTATTCTGAATAGAAACTGTATCATAATCGGACACGCTGTTTCTTATTTCGTTAACTGCTGTATTTTCGGCACGTACTTTTGCTCGTTCATAGCATTCTTCTGTAGAAACATCATAAATTTCGGCAAAGAAGCCCGGCAGATAAGATGAGGTAAAATCACGCAGATCTTCGTAATCAAACGGCTCGATAGAGTCCATAAGTGCGTCATCCATTTTTTTTGAGGCATCTACAGAAATCTTTTCGAACTTAACGGTACCGCCTCTTGTTACATCATAATGAGAAGTTGTTACGACCTTTTCTTTAGAAGTATAATGAACTGCAGAACGGGTAGCTTTCATATCAAGCTGAACATCTACATGACCGTCAAAAAGCCAGAATGGAACGTAAACACCTTTAACTTCTTCTATATGATTCTGAGCAGAAAAAACTTTTGGGAGAAGTCTTTTTCCTTTATAGTGATTTTTAAGTCCTGCGATTGCAGCGTTTTTTTCAACCTTAAAAGGAATGATTTTCTGCGGCATTTTTCCGCCCTTAAACTGACTATGAAGAACCTGATTGTTTCCACAGTAAGGGCAGCTTGTTGCGGCTGTTGTTTCATCACAAAAAAGCTGTGCACCACAGGAAGGACAGTTATATTCAAAAAGATTATTTAATTCTGGAGAAGTCTTTTCACCGGCAGCATTTTCACGAGCGGCTTTTGCACCCTCTGCTGTCTGACCATATTTACTGTCAATCTGTTCTATAGAATAAGAGCTTCCACAGTAATCGCATTCAAGCCTGCCCGAGGCACCAACAAAATGAAGTGGACCTCCACAGGCAGGACATTGATAATTTGTTGCGTTCTGATTTGTATTTGGCATTACACACCTGCTGGTCTAGGATTTCCACATTCAGAGCAGAACTTGCCTTTGTTTACTGTACCACAAGAGCAGGTCCACTGAGCCGGTAAAGGTTTTGGCTGTCCGCATTCTGAACAGAATTTTCCTGTATTTACTACACCGCAGGAACAAGTCCATGAGGCAGGAGCCTGTGTCTGAGCTTGTGCTTGTGGCTGAACAGGAGCCTGTTGTGTCTGAGCCTGCTGTGCATTTGCGCCACCCATCTGATAAAGATTTTGTGCGCTTGCTCCACCAGCCTGCTGAGCCATTCCCATTCCCATAAATGCCATTGCAGCACCATTTGTATTTCCGGCAGCAGTTTTCATTGCTTCTGCCTGAGCACCAACTAAGTGAGCAGCGGCTCTTGTTGGATCCATAAATGCAGCATCGCGCTGAAGTCCCTTGAGCATCTGTTCATCTTCTTCGGTTGCCTTGATTGAAGAAACACCTACAACCTGAATCTGAATACCACGACGCTCTGTCCATTTTTGAGTAAGCTCTATTCTAAGTGCATCTGCAAGCTCTGTTGTATGTCCCGGTAAATAAGAATAACGGATTCCCTGCTCAGAAATACGGGCAAAAGCAGGCTGCAAAGCTGTAAGAAGTTCTGAACGAAGCTGACCTTCCAGATTTTCGCGTACAAATTCTTCATCAATATTACCGCAGACATTTGTATAAAAAACAACCGGGTCAACTACCCTATAGCTGTATTCACCAAAGCAGGAAACAGAAACATCAATATCAATTCCGGCACGCTGATCTACAACGCGGAAAGGAACCGGCTGAGGTGTGCCGTATTTGTTTCCCATGATTTCCTTTGTATTTATATAATAAACACGCTGTGTCTTTGGAGCTTCGCCGCCAAAAGTAAAACGCTTACCTATATTTTTGAAGGATTCTATAAGACCATTTCCAAAGCCGCCTGCAAAAACAGAAGGTTCTGTAGAGGCATCGTATTTATATTCGCCTGGCTCTGCACAGACATCTACGACCTTACCCTGGTCTACAATAAGCATACACTGGCCATCCGCAACTGCAATTACAGAGCCCTGAGTGATGATATTTTCATCGCCCTTTGTGTTGCTTGAACGACCACTTGTTTTTTTCTGTCCTTTTTTACAGATTACATTTGCAGGAAGAGCATCGCAGTAAAAATACTCCTTCCACTGATCTGCAAGAACACCACCTGTTGCGCCAAATATAGCTTTAATAAGTCCCATTAATATCCTCCTAATCCACCAACCTTAACCTGGAAGTGGCTAAACTCCATACTAAAGCTTGCGCGGCCTTGTGTGGCGGAACGCAAGTTTGTTGTAAATCCAAACATATTTGCCATAGGTGCCTGTGCGTGAATCACATCACCTGTTGGCTTTGAATCCTGTCCCATGATGCTTCCACCACGCTGACTAAGCTGGCTTGAAGCTGGTCCAACAAATTCCTTAGGGCAGGAAATATCTACATTCATTACAGGCTCTAAGATTTCTGGTCCGGCTGCATTACAAGCCTTGTCAAAAACCTGTGCAGCACATGCTTCAAAAGCAAATGGTGTTGAAGTTAATTCATTGTAAACAATATTAGTTACCTTTACACCAACTTCTGTACATGGATAACCATAGTTTATACCTGAATCAAGAGCGTTCTTAAAGCCTTCTGCAATTGCTGTAACAATTTCATCAGGAAGCTCTGCATGACGGCAGGTAATTTCAAAGGAGTTGCCTGTACCCTTTTCACGCTTTTCTACTGTAATTGTAAGGCCGGCTGTATTTTCTTTTCCTGCAAGAACACGGCTGTATTCTTCTGTTGCTTCGCCAGTTCCACTTACAGATTCACGATATGTAACCTGAGGTGCACCAACATTACATTTTACGCCAAAATCATCGCGCATACGTGTTACAAGAACATCAAGATGAAGCTCGCCCATTCCGCTTATGATAAGCTGACCTGTTTCTGCATCTTCGTGAGAAGTAAAGGTCGGATCTTCCTGACTAAGGATTTTTAGAGTTTCATTCATCTTGTCTTTTTCGCTCATGCTTTCCGGCTCAAGGGCAACAGAAATAACCGGCTGTGGGAAAACAGGCTGTTCGAGAAGGACATTAAAAGCTTCTGTTCCGACTGTATCACCAGTCTGAGCAAACTTTAAGCCGATGAAAACTGCAATGTCTCCGGCTGAAAGGCTGTCAATTGGTTCTGATTTATCTGCGTGCATACGAAGAATTCTATTTACACGCTCGCGTTTTTTCTTATTAATATTATAGATTTGAGTTCCGTTTGGAATCTTACCCGAGTACATTCTTACGTAACACAGAGGTCCCATTTCGCGGTCATACTGAATTTTGAAAACAAGTCCCAACGGCATTTTTGTCGGGTCGCATGGAATTTCAATTTCTTCCTGCTGGTCCTTTTTTATTTTAAGTCCCTTTGCATGTGGAACATCTGTTGGACAAGGCAGGTAATCTACGATTGCATCTATAAGAGGCTGCACTCCCTGATTGTGGCGGGCACTTCCCATTACAAATGGAACATAAGAGCGGCTGATTGTACCCTTACGGATTGCAGCCTTAAGCTGTTCTGTTGTAATTTCTTTTCCGTCAAGATAAAGCTCCATAAGAGCATCATCTGCTCCGGCAACAGTTTCTACAAGCTTTTCGCGCCATTCGTTTGCTTTATCTAAACGTGATGGATCAATTTCGCTTTGAGTAATTGTTTCGCCTTCATCTTCTGCAGACCAGCGGAGCTCTTTCATATTTAAAAGGTCAATTACGCCTTCAAAATCAGGACCTTCGCCAATTGGAATTTGAAGTGCAAGAGTTTCTACACCAAACTTCTGGGCAACGTCATCCATAGAACCAAAAAAGTCTGCACCAATTCGGTCCATTTTATTCATAAAACATAGACGAGGAACTGAAAATTCATCGGCCTGCTTCCATACAGTTTCTGTCTGTGGCTGAACTCCGTCTACTGCACAGATAACTGCAACAGCTCCATCAAGAACACGGAGAGAACGTTCAACTTCTGCAGTAAAGTCTACGTGTCCCGGTGTATCAATAATATTTATCTGATGATCGCGCCAGTAAGTTGTTGTTGCGGCAGAACAGATAGTAATTCCTCGTTCCTGCTCCTGCTGCATCCAGTCCATAGTAGCCTGACCATCATCAATTTCGCCGATTTTATGAATTTTTCCTGTATAATATAAGATTCTTTCTGTAGTTGTTGTTTTTCCAGCATCGATATGCGCCATAATACCGATGTTTCGCATTTTGTCTAGAGACATAAAAAATACCCTTATAATTTAATAATATAAAATAATTATAATCTAAAAATGAATATTTGAAAATATAAGAATTGAATCAATAAGGAAAAAATGCTCCCGCGGGTTTCTGCCTTTGACTCCGCCGAGAACGCGGATAGGAAATTATTCCGAAGTGCAGGCCTGCCTGCGGCAGCCCTGCACTTCCTGCGTTCAACGCTCCGCAAAGTCAGAACCCCGCTCCGCATTTTTTTAGAGTTTCTATTTTTTTTTATCTCTAGATTTACCCTATAATTCTTGAATATTCACAAATTCAAATCCGCTATCCAATAATGCGCAAATAAGTAAATCAAGATAATTATATAGAGGTTCTGTGCGTGAACCTTGTGCAAAACCTACAGAAACAGGGGCTACTCCACCGCCAATTTTGGAAAGAGTGTTGCAGTAATCCTGGATAATCTGTTCAGGCTTTACGTCTTTATCAAGAAGTTCGGAATCATTAAGGCGGCTGTAGGAAACTACGGTAGTATAACCGGCATTTGCGCTGTATTTTATAATGTCGTTATTTACAGAATAATATGGACCATGCCAGTAAAGAGAAAGCTCTTGTCCTGTGCAGGTGTAAAATTCATCTTCGTTGCGGGCAAGTCCACGGCGGATAAATTCTTCATCAACAACAAAAGGATTATTTACAAGATCAGTCTGAGAGAAAAACATAGAAGCGGCTTGATGACCATTAAGAACAATCTGTTTTGTTTCTGCAGGATAACGACGGATAAATTCACCATTAAGAAAGAAGGTTGCAGGAACGTTGTATTTTGTAAGCACAGAAAGAATCTCAGAAAGCCCATCGGCATTGTCATAAGCATCAAAAATAAGGGCAACCTTTTTAGCTTCTTCAGTTTTTTCTGCGCTCTGTTTGTATAATGGTTTTGTAACAGCTTTCTTACTAAGAGTTCTTACAAAAAGTGCATTTTCATACTGACTGTTAGAAGTTGTTCCTGTAAAAAGACGATAACGTCCATTCTGACTTTGTGCCTTTGCATTAGCTACAGATGTACGCTTCCAGGTTCGTTTTTCTGAATTGAATTTATAGTAAATCTGAGAGCCTGTATCGGCTACAATAGTTCCATCAAGTCCTTCCCAATAGCCGGCAGAGGCAGACGAAAGCATAATTACTTCGTTTGTATTAGAAAGAAGATTCCATTTGCGGATTGATTTTTCGCCGCCAACATAAATAACATTTCTGTTTACCCAGATTGCAGAAGCAATTTTTTCACCAAGAAGCTCGGCTACTCTCTGCCAGTTATTTATATCATAAACGTAAATTGCGGCACCTGCATAAAAAGCAACCTTTGTCTTATCTGGAGAAATAAATGGTTTTCCAGAATCTTCAATTTCCAGCACCTGAACAGTTTTTGCGCCAAGCTTATATACAGAGCCCTTTTCTTTGCTGCCGTCATAAGGAAGTTTTTCGAGCCATAATACAGGCTGATCCGAAGAATCCCAGAAAACAAAGCAGTCAATAAGCGATGCAGAAGAATCTGTATAAGGACGTGAATAAATTACATCAAGATAATCACACGAATGCTGCTGATTTTGAATTTTAAGATATGTAAAAAGTCTGTTATTCTGAATCAAAACAAAAGATTTTCCTGAACTGTTTACGCTAAATTTATCAGAAGCAGAATTAAACTGTGCAGGAAGTCTACCAATTGCTTTTCCCTGTCCAATTACTCCAGAATAAAGTCCAAGAGTATAAAGCTCCTTTGCATTAATCTGATAAACAAGATAATCATCTATATAAATAAGTGATTTTTCTGAACACCAGTTTACAGCATTTATTGTTCCACGACCGATTTTACGGTACTTTTCGTCCATTTCTACATTACGCAAAACTGCATCTGGATTACAAAAATAAAGGGAACCTTCTTTTTCATAAATAAGGATTGAACTGTCTGGAGCCCATTTTACAGGAAGGCTCTTATAACTCTGACGAACTGTTTCGCAAAGAACTGCTGTTTTTCCAGACTGAATATTCTGAATTACAAGAGAGCCTGTAGACAGCGAATATTTTTCTATTTTAACAAGCCATTTTCCATCGGCACTAATTGAATATGGAGAAACAGGCAGAGAATTTACAGGGATTCCTTCTGTTTTTTCTACCCAGCCAAAAGTATCTGTTTTTGTGTTGTATCTTCCTGTACCGTAGCGGTTTCGAATCTGAAGTACTGTTCCATCTTCCAGAAGCTCCATCTGTTCCGGATAACAGGTAATAAGCTCCGGAGTATTTTCACTTTCGCCGTCTACAAGCTTTGAATAAAACAAAGAGCTGTACGAGCTTGTTCCCGGCATATTCTGTTTGAGAGCAAAAAGAACTTCATCATTTGAATTGATGTCATACGAACCGAACGAAATTTTTGCCGCTAATGGCAATGCGAGCCCCAGTAATAATACAGCAGCAATCAGATATTTTTTCATTTATGCATCTCCGCACTTAAAACCAATACCGAAAGCTCCTGTTCAAGATCTTCCAGCTGGCGCTCCATTTCGTGCAGTTGTTTTCGTCTTACGTCCTTTCTATTTTCTTCAAACTGGTTAAAAAGAACGTCCAGAGATTCTTCATCATGCGAAACTCTGGAATAACCACACCATGGACAATATAAAAATTTCTTATCAAGGGTACGACCGCACCCTTTGCATACACAGATATCATACATTTTTTTCACCTATTTTTTAAGTACCGTCATCGGATCTATTCTGTTTCCATTTTTATAAACCATAAAATGAAGATGCGGGCCAGTTGAATAGCCTGTAGAACCTACAAGACCAATCTTTGTACCCTGACTTACCCACTGTCCTTTTTTGGCAATCGTTTTAGACATATGGGCATACAGAGTCTGATAGCCGTTTTCATGATTTATGATTATATAGTTTCCGTATGTACGGTTTGTTCCAACATCAGAGATTTTTCCGCTCATTGCAGCAAGAATTGGAGTTCCTTCCGGACAAGCCATATCAGTTCCTGTATGGAAAGATTGAACTCCGGTAAAAGGATCTGCACGCCAGCCGTATGGAGAAGACCATCTGAAGCTTGCGCTGATTGGAAGGATGAAAAGTTCACCCATATGAGACTGAAGTGTTTTTTGATCAAGGCCTACACCAGGCAGAAACAGCTGCTGACCTACTGTAAGGATTTCTGAATCAAGTTCGTTAACATCAAGCAGATTCTTGAGCTTTATTTTATTTGCAGTTGCAATTGCATCAAGTGTATCACCGCTTTTTACTGTATAAATAATTCCATCAATCGAAGGAATCTTAAGCTTTTGACCTGCTCCAAGCTGACGAACATTTCCTATATCATTTACAGAAATAAGAGTTGAAATGTTTTTGAGACCAAATTTAATTGCAATTCCACTTATTGTGTCTCCGCTTTTAACTGTATAAGTCTGATATTCAACCGGCTGCGAAAGAAGACTTGTATCAATAACAATTCCTTCTGCATCCGTTATCATGCCGTTTTCATCTATATTGTCTGTAATTTCCAGCGCAAAGCTTTTCATAAGTGCATCAAGCTGGTCAATATCTAATGTATCTTCGGCATTGATTAAAAGTGCCTTTGTATGACTTTGTGTGTAATTAACAACAAAAAAAGCGGCAAAAGCAATTCCAAAACAACCAATAATGACAGACAAAGTTATGACAATTGCTTTTATATTTCTGGAAATACTATCACCAAAATCACTTATCCCCTGCCCCACAGAAGCAAGACAGTTTTTAAGCGTAAAATCACGGCGGACTTTTCCTGCCTTGAAAGTATGACGTTCTGATGGATATGTATACGCATAAGAAACAGAATTATACTTTTTATGACGTATTGGTAGTGCAATACTACTCTTTTTTTTCGACTGTTGAACGTAACTGATTATTTCCATACTTGTCTATCGGTAAAAATAAGAGTATAGTTTAAAAGTATTTAATTGTATTTTCCAGGAGCAACAGTTGTTACTTTGGATGCATTTTTGGGTGGGGTAAATTGAATTCATTTTTTAAGACAAAAAGGCTTATCTTTTTTTTCGCTTTTGCAGGTATTTTAATCATTGCTATTCTTGCTGCTTATCTTCGTCTTGCATTGCAGCCAGTTGCTCCAAAAGCGCAGAATGTTCCTGAAATTGAACGTGGCTCAATTGTTGACCGTTCGGGTTTTCCGCTTGCAGTTCAAACAAACTTCTATAGAATTGGTGTAAGTACAAAGGATATTAAAAACACTCAATTATTCAGCAAAAATATGGCTGCAGTACTTGGTCTTTCAGAGGAAGAGCTTTTTGCCAAAATTGATAATCGCAGGGATTATGTAATTCTTAAGAAAAAAGCTACACAGGCTGAATATGAGGATATAAGCATAAAGACAAAGGAATGTGGTTATAACTATGTTAATTACGAAAAGCTTCCTGGCCGCGTTTATCCTAATGGCGCCCTCGCCTCTCAATTAATCGGTTATATGGGTGATGAAGGCTTTGGTCTTGCGGGAATTGAATTTTCACAGCAGGGAATCCTTAGTCCCGAAATTGATAAATCACTTGAAACTCCTGAACAGGGGAAAAATATTTATCTTAGTATAGATGCAAACCTTCAGTATAAGCTTGAGCAGATTGCTTATAAAACAATGGAAAATACACAGGCCGAAAGTATGATGCTGCTTGCGGCTGATTCTAAAACAGGTGAAATTCTTACATATATAAGTCTTCCTGCAGCAAATCTTAATGAATATGGAAGCGCTCCTTCTGCAGAAAAAGTTAATAAGCCTGCAAACGATGCTTATGAGCCTGGTTCTGTATTTAAAATCTTTACTCTTGGAATTGTTTTTGATGAAGGAAAAATCAATCCTAATGACAGCTTTTTATGTGACGGAGTTTATGAACATAAAATTCCGGGTGGCGAAACTATAAAAATCAAATGTCTTGAAAATCATGGCTGGCTTACACCACGGGAAGCACTTAAATATTCTTGTAACGATGTTCTTGGTCAGATTAGTGACAGAATTAATGAAGACACTTTTATTGGCAGAATCCGTCAGCTTGGTTTTGGACAGCGTACAGGAATCGAGCTTTCAGGAGAAACAACAGGTGTTGTAAAGGATCCCGACAGCAAAACCTGGTCTGCGCGCTCTAAGCCTACAATTGCAATCGGACAGGAAATAAGTGTTTCTGCCCTTCAAATGATTCAGGCTGCAACTGCAATAGCAAACGGTGGAATTCCGGTAAAGCTTTCTGTCATCCATAAAATTACTGACAAAGAAGGCACTGTCCTTTATGAACATCAGCCGGAATACAAAGACAGAGTATTTAAAGAAACTACTGCCGAATATGTTTTAAGCTGTATGGAAACTACTGCAACAACAGGAACCGGTGCCCGTGCCAATATTGGTGACGTTCCTATTGGTGTAAAAACAGGAACTGCTCAGATGGCAGATAAAGTAAACGGTGGTTACAGTGAAACAGACTTCCTTTCAAGCTGTCTTGCAATTTTCCCTGTTGATGAACCGGAAATTGTTCTTTACATAGTAGTCGAAAAAGCAAAGGGTGAAACTTACGGTGGACGAATTGTTGCCCCTGTTATTGCAGAAGCGGCAGATACAATTATTGATTATATGGGTATGAGCAGAGGAAAGGCTTCTTCTGTTGAACATAATGGTGTAATAACAATTCCTACAACACAGAGTATTACCTTGGGAGAGCTTACTCCTGATTTTACCGGTCTTTCTAAAAAGGATTTGCTGCCACTTATGGAGCAGTCAAAAGGCAAGCTTAATATTAATGGAAGCGGCTGGGTAACAAGTCAGAATCCTGAGCCGGGAACTCCACTCACGGAGAATATGATAATTGAACTCTATCTGGAATAAAAACATACAGGCCTTTAAATCTCGTTTTCCCGCGCTCGCCAATTTTTATCATAATATAATAGAAGATATTAATACTTTTGGTGATAAAAAAGACTTTTTTTCTTTCTGGAAAATAATACCTGCGAAAAACGGAAGCCTTACAGCACAGATAGATAATATGCTTTTGCATTCTTCCTATAATCCGGAACGAGAAGCAATGAGTACCGCCAGCCAGCTTGCTTCAAAAAATAAAGAAACTGTCATTTTTATGGGGGCGGGACTTGGCTGGCAGTTTTGTGCATTAGCAAAAATGATAAATGCTGAAAAAGAAGACTGCCCGGTAAAAAAACTTATTCTTATTGAACCTGATCCGTTTCATTTTTTTGGTGCACTTTTTTATGTTGATTGGACTGCTGTTTTTGAAGTAAACCAGCTTGTAATTGCAGTAGGCTGCCCGGAAGGTTCGATTATGGGTCTTTTAGAAGGAAACGAAATAAGTATAGGAAATACAGGAGTTTCTGCTTCTTACGTTTATGCAATTCCTTCTTTTATTCAGCATGCCCGTCCTTATTTTGATTCTGTAATTAAATTAATAGAACGAAACCGCGACAAAAATGATATAAACGCTGCAACTTATAAAAAGTTCGAAAAGCTTTGGATTCGTAATTCCATGAAAAATATCGTACAACTCGGGCGACACAGGACATTAACACAGTTTGTACAAAGTACTCCAGAAAACAAAAACTTTGTTGTAGTTGCCGCGGGGCCTTCGCTGGAAGCATTGTTACCAAAGATGCCGCTTTATAAACAGAATGCTGTAATTGTCTGTGTGGAAACAGCTTTACATGCTCTTTTAAAAAACGGAGTTGAACCAGATTATATTGTAATTACCGATCCTCAATATTATGCATACAGGCATATTGCCGGTTTAAGTGCACCATCAAGCACACTTATCTGCCCGCTTAGTGTTTATCCTGCTGTATTCAATTTTAAGTGCCGTCAGATTGTTATATGTTCAGAAATGTTTCCGGTAAGCAGTTATTTTGAAAAACAACTTGGTTCATTCGGCGACCTTGGAGCAGGTGGTTCTGTTGCAAGCTCTGCCTGGAACCTATGCCGAATGTTAGGCGCAGATAACATTTATTTTGCAGGTCTTGATTTATCATATCCAGAAGGCCAGACTCATATAAAAGGAAGCAGTGCCGAACAGACCTTCCACACAGGTTCTAACAGACTTTCTCCTGTACAAGCTTATAACAGCAGTTCACGATTCGGGGCTAATCCGGAATACGCTCAGGACTACAACGGAAATCAAGTTTTGACAGATGCACGTATGAAAATGTTTGCCTGGTGGTTCGAAAGTAAAATTGCTACCTGTCCGGAAGTAAAGACATACACTTTAAGTACAAGCAGCATGAAGATTCCTGGTGTACTGGTTGCAGAGAAAGATCCTTTCGAAGACGCAGACACCGCAAATAAATCCGTGGTGCCTGAGCAAAAAACCGTGGTGCCTGAGCAAAAAACCGTGGTGCCTGAGCCTGTCGAAGGCAAGACACTAACTTCTGATATTTCCCTCTTTTACAACGATCTCAAGGAACTTACTGCCCTCATAAATCAGGCCGTAGAAAAATGCATTATTGGAGGGCCGGAGCTTCAGACAACTCTTGAACAGATTGATTCTAAAATCAAAGCCTCCCCTCTTGCAGAAATTGTCCGTCTGGCAAATCCTGCCGTCACAGACAAACTTGAAGCCTACAGACAGCTTCAAAAAACGATGGAAATTTACAACAAATATACAATTTAGTATAATATCAACAAATGACCACAAGAAACCAGCTGGACCTTACCGAAGGCCCCATTTTTACACGACTCCTTCAATTTTCAATTCCACTTATTCTTTCGAGTGTACTGCAGCTGCTCTTTAATGCCGCAGATGTAGTGGTAGTAGGACGATTTGCAGGAAACAATTCACTGGCTGCAGTTGGTTCAACAGGTTCTCTCATTAATCTTCTTGTAAATCTTTTTATGGGACTTTCCATCGGAACAAATGTTGTTGCCGCAAACTATTTTGGAGCAAAACGTACTAAAGAGCTTAAAGAAACAGTTCATACTTCAATTCTTGTTTCTTTTGGCTGCGGTATTGTTCTTACAGTTGTCGGCGTTATCTGCTCAAAATATATTCTTATTTTAATGCAGGCACCTTACGAAGTTTTAACACTTGCAACCCTTTATTTAAAAATCTACTTTGGTGGAATTACAGCCACAATGATTTACAATTTTGGGAGTGCTTTGCTTCGTGCCAAGGGTGATACAAAAAGACCTCTTTACATTCTTTTTGCAGCAGGAGTAATGAATCTTCTTCTTAATTTAGTTTTTGTAATTGCCTTTAAAATGGATGTTGCTGGTGTCGGCTGGGCTACAGTTATATCTCAATGCTTTGCTGCAGGAGCTGTTCTTATAATTTTAGTCCGTGAAAAAGATGAATTTAAGCTTGATTTTAAAAAGCTTTCTATTAATACACACATTTTCGCGAAAATAGTAAAAATAGGATTACCGGCAGGCTTTCAGGGAATAATGTTTTCTTTTTCAAATGTTATTATTCAGTCTTCGGTAAATCTTTTTGGAGCTGTAACGATTGCAGGAAACGCAGCAGCTGTAAATCTTGAAGGCTTTGTTTATACTGCAATGAACGGTTTTTCGCAGGGTACACTAACCTTCTGCTCACAGAACATGGGAGCCGGAAAAACCGAAAGAATAAAAAAAGTTGTTTTAGTTTCTCAAGCCTGCATAATCGTAATAGGAGCAGTATTAGGAGGCCTCTTCCTGTTGTTCAGAAACCAGCTTGTAGGAATCTTTTCAAGCAGTCCAGAAGTTATCCAGGCAGGAGTCCGCCGTTTCTGGGTAATCATGACAACCTATTACCTATGCGGTATGATGGACGGTCTTTCAAACAGCATAAGAGGAATAGGTCATTCTCTTACGCCCGTAATAACATCATTATGTGGAGCATGTCTTTATCGAATCATATGGATTTTTACAGTGTTCCAGCTGCCGCAGTTCCATAACGTGTACTGTATTTACGTAACATACCCTATAAGCTGGATTTTGACCTTCGTAGCAAATATGATTTTTTACAGGCATTATATGAAGAAAATACAATCATAAAGATGAAAAAAAGGCTGGATGCTACCGTGAAAACCGACTGTCGTCTGCAGGCTGAGCTGGGTTGTGATGAAATCCTGCGGTTTGCTTCGCAAATCCTCGGATTTCTTCTATGATCGGTCCCCACTCAGAAGCAGACGCCAGCCGGTTTTCACTCCGCATCCAGCCTTTTTTTCATAAATTATCTTTATTTTATAATGCCTATAAAAATTTTACCCCTATGACTTTTTAATCATAAGTGTTAAAATCAATATATGAGCGAAAAAAAGACAGTATATATTCTTGACAGCTACGGACTTATATTCCGCTGCTACTTTGCATTCATCAGCAGACCACTTACAAATCCAAAAGGCGAAAATGTAAGCGCATTGTTCGGTTTTTTCCGTAATCTTCACTGGATTTTCCAGCATTACAAACCAGATTACATTTTTGCAGCAATGGATTCAAAGACAAAAACCTTCCGTCACGAAATGTATCCAGAATATAAAGCAACCCGCAATAAAACCCCGGATGACCTTCATGCACAAATTCCATGGATTTGCGATATTCTTGAAACCTTAGGAATCCCTGTTCTTCAATGTGATGGTTACGAAGCAGATGACATAATTGCCACTGTTGCAAAAAAATGCGGTGAACAGGGAGCTACCTGCAAGATTCTTTCGGGCGACAAAGATCTTATGCAGTTAGTTGATGATAACACGCTCATACTAAAACCAGAATCTGGTGCACAAACCTGGAAGATTACAGATGCAGCTGGAGTTACTGCAGAATGGGGAGTTAGTCCCGCCCAACTTCTTGACCTGCTTAGTCTTTACGGAGATACAGCCGACAACGTTCCTGGTGTTCACGGAGTTGGTGTAAAAACAGCAGCCAAACTTCTTGCCGATTATAACGACCTTGATGGAATCTACAATCATATAGAAGAAATAAAAGGCGCCCTCAAACAAAAACTCACCGATGGAAAAGAAAATGCCTACTTCAGCCAGAAGCTTATCCGCCTTTGTAATGAAGTTCCATGTTCAGAAATTGACGCTGCTTTGAATGGCGAACCTTTGAAGTTTAATTTCAAGGCTGCTGCAGATAAACTATTTGCTTATGGAACGCCAGCTGTTGCCAAAAGTTATGCGGAGTTAGGATTAAGTAACACAGGAGGGGAAGGCCTTCCCCTCGGCTCAGCCGAAACGTCTTCGCCTACCCCTTCGCCTAGGGGCTCTGCCCCTAAAACCCCCGACGTTGGTAATGTGGTCCTTCGACAAGTTCAGGGACCGCAGGGAACACAGGAAAAACTCGTGGTCCCTGAGCCTGTCGAAGGGCTAACTCCTCCAATCAATCTTACTCAAAACGACACCACCAGCTACAAGGCTATCACAGACATTGCCGAGTTAGAAAAATACATTACAACTTTCTTAAAATCTTCAGCAGCAAAAAAACTCATTGCCTACGACAGCGAAACAACTTCGCTCGACACCTTCAGTTGCAGTATTTTAGGCTTTAGCTTATGTTACGAAGAAGGCAAAGCAGTATACATACCACTCCAGCAGGAATCAAGCGACTTGTTCAGCGAAACAGCTTACATAACAAAGGAGCAAGCCTACTCACAACTCGAACGTATTTTCACAGACAGTACAGTCACAGTAATAATGCACAATGCAAAGTTCGACTTAAAGGTTCTTTACAACACGGGCTTTACAAAAATCTTTGACGGCTGCAAATATTACGACACTATGGTCACTGCCTGGCTTATAAATCCTGAACGCACAGGCCGCAACGGTTATTCTCTTGAATATCTGGGCGAAACTATACTTGGTCTTAAAGGAATTGAATTTTCAGATATCGTAAAAAAAGGTCAGACCTTTGCAGATGTTCCTTTAGAGCAGGCATATCGCTATGCTGCAGAAGATGCAGATTTTACCTACAAGCTTGGACAAAAGCTTCGTGAACCATTTGAAGCAGACAAATCACAAACACTCAAAAAGCTTTTGATGATGGAAATGCAGGTGCTTCCTATCCTTACAAAAATGGAGCTTACAGGAATACACCTTGATGGTAAATCATTAAACGACTACAGCAAGGAACTGACGAAATCAATCAGTCTTATTGAACAGAATATCTACAAAGAAGTTGGACACGAATTCAATATTGCATCACCTAAACAGTTGCAGACAGTTTTATTCGAAGAACGTCATCTTAAAGCCGGTAAAAAAACAAAGACTGGCTATTCAACAGACACATCTGTTCTGGAAGAACTTGCTTTATATGATCCTGTTCCACGCATGATTCTGGAATACCGCGAGCTTGCAAAAATCAACTCTACTTATGTAGAAACTTTGCCTCAACTTACAGATAAAGATGGCCGTATTCATACAGACTTTGTTCAAACAGGTACAGCAACTGGTCGTTTAAGCTGCCGCGACCCTAACCTTCAGAATATTCCGGTACGAACAGATGCAGGAAGAAAAATCCGAGCAGCCTTTACGGCTCCAGAAGGAAAAGTCCTGATTTCTGCAGATTATGCTCAGATTGAACTTGTTGTTCTAGCTCACCTGAGCCACGATAAAAACATGTGCAAATCATTTATAGACGGCACAGATGTTCATAAAGCAACGGCAGCACTTATCTACAATGTTCCACCAGAGCATGTAACACCAGAAATGCGCCGCACTGCCAAAACAATTAACTTTGGAGTAATTTATGGAATGAGTTCATTCCGGCTTGCAAATGATTTAGGTATTTCCCGCACTCAGGCTGCCCAATTTATAGACAACTACTTCCGCATGTATTCAGATGTTGACAAGTTTATAAAAGACACCGTTGCCAGCGCAGAACAGACAGGTAAAGTTACAACAATCTTCGGTCGTTCGCGCCCGATTATCGGAATAAACAGCCGTAACAAGGTTGAAAAAGCAGCAGCAGAACGAATTGCCGTAAACTCACCTGTTCAGGGAAGTGCCGCAGATATTGTAAAAAAAGCAATGATAAACATAAGTCAGGCATTAGACGAATCAAAAAGTCCTGCAAAGCTTTTGCTTCAGGTACACGATGAGCTTATTTTTGAATGCCCAGACGACAAAGTAACAATAGAAAAAACAATCGCACTTATAAAAGACAAAATGGAACACGCCGTAGAGCTTGACGTTCCATTAAGAGTAAGCATAGAATACGGAACAAACTGGGGTGAATTCCATTGATAGACAAATTAGAAGATGTTATTGCGCGACTTGAAGAGTCAAAGAAAGCTACGACTCTCGCAGTTGTAGGTCCAATGGCTGCCGGAAAAAACTATATATGCTCTCAACTTGAACAGCAAGGCTGGGCCTGCTTAGATGCCGATCTTCTTGTTCACGATGCAATAGAAATAGCAAAAGATAGAATCCTTGATACCTTTACCCCATATGCCGAAAAGAAAAAAATTAAGCTTGCAAGACTCGATGGTTCTATAGACAGACGTGCTTTGGGGAAACTGCTTTTTTCTATTCCCGAATTACTTACAATTCAGGAATCAATAGTCTATCCAATCATTACAAAACAAATACAAGATTTTATTTCTATTCATGAAAAATCGGTAATAAATGCAACTGTACTTTTTAAAACTCCGGAGCTGCTTGCTCTTTGTCAGAAAGTAATTTTTGTTTCAGCCCCGGTTTTAAAGCGTTTAGGTCGTGCACATAAAAGAGATCATCTTTCCTATTCAAATATTATCCGTCGCTTTTATTCACAACGCTACCTTTTACAGGAATATCAGCAAACAGTTCTCCCAGAAAACCTTATAATAGTAAAAAATTAATATAAAAATCTTCTTTTTTTTCTCTAAACTATTTTCCTATACTTCCGATAAAAAGGTTAAGGTGGACGATTGTAAAAAATCGTTAAAGAGGAAAATTTTATGGAACAGAAAAAAACATTATGGATTATTGCCGCAGTAAGCTTGTTTCTACTCGTCGTAATGGGAGCAGCTATTATTTTTTATAATCCAACTTTAGGGGCTTCTAAAAAAATTGCAAGTATTAACCCTGTAGAAAAAACTACAACAACTCAGAGTGGTTGGACAAATAGTAGTTCACAGACACAGGCTACAAGTTCGCCTCAAGTTAATGACATGTTTGTTGTTTCTGAAAATACTACAGTTCTGGGCTTTAATCAGCCTTCACAGACAGAGGAAACCTCTAATCAATCTACAACAATTGATTTAAACGCACTTAAACGCGAACTTGCTTCTGAAGCAGCTCTTAATCCAAATCCTGCTCAGAACAATATAAATATTACTGTAAATCTTTCTGACAAGGAAAATCAGGCAAAGGTTGAAGAACCTCCTGTAGTACTTACAACAGAATATTACACAGGAAAGGCAAAGGACGATGAAGCTGCAGAAAAAGCAACTGCTGTAAAGAAAACTACAACTTCTTCTTCAACAGCAACAGCGTCTGCAACTGCTTCAAAGACAACAACTGCAAAAGATACAACAAAGTCAGCTTCAACTGCTGCAAAAACAACTTCGACTTCTACTTCAACAGCAAAAGCTGCAGCAACAGTTACACGCTTCTGGGTACAGGTTGCAGCTTACAGTAATAAGAAAACTGCAGAAAATGCACGCTCTATTTTGTCTGACAAAAAGATAAATTCAGACATTTACACTTACGAGGATAACAAATCAAAGCTGTTCTATCGCGTAAGAGTTGGACCATTTACAACAAAGAGCGAAGCTGAATACTGGCAGTCAAAAATTGTAGAAATTGCCGATTTTGCAAAAGCCGGTAGTTATGTTACAAGCACAGTAAATTAAGGGGTAATAATTAAAAATTATATATAAATATTAAAAAAGTTGAAGAATTTTCAATTTTTTTTCATAAAAACTTCCTAAAAAAACAAAAAAAAGCAATTAACTATATATGAAAAATATACGGTTAATTGCTTTTTTATTTAACGTCAGCTTTAGCCTTTTGGGCTGGGGTAAAATGTTGGTTTGGGCAGAACAAAATAAAATGCTGCTCGAAGATTCAACTGTGTCGGGAAAAATATCGTTTCCATTTATGGAAATAAGAGGAGCGGTAGACAAACCTTTTGGAGAGCAAAGATATAACTATGGGCTCATACTTACTTCTAAACCCTTTTCTCCCCTTTTTCCTGTAACATTAAAAGCGGGAAATCTTTCGGCAGGAGGAAGTCTTTCGAGGCTTAATTCACCGGAGCTTTCGCAGACAATAAGTGCATTCGGGCAGGAAACAGCAAAATCTTGTGAACTTACTATTTCACTTCCGTCTGATTCAAGCTTTTCAAAACCACAGGCTGTATCCATTCAATTCGAAAATGGAAATAAAGAACGTTTCCTAAGCGGTATCACTTTTTATGACAAATCAACAATAACACAAAGTCTTTCTTTTAAGCTGATGCCAATTAATCAACTTAAACTTGGATTTTGTTTTACAGGTGGTATCTATGAATATAAAACTACAAACACCACTGCCTGGTTTATGCAATTTTTTAACCCACCTGGGTCGCATCTTTGCTCCAATTTTCAGTTTTCAGTTTCATTTAAAAACCTTTCATCTGTTTTGACAATTAATACGTATGAAACACCACAGGGGAACTTTAAGAATACATATCGAATTGAAAATTCTCTGCAGGTTAAAAATCTGCTTTTTAATGTGAATGGTTATCTGAATTATGAAAATAAGATTATTACAAGCACATCCAAAAATCTTTCTCCTTTATTGCAACTGCAAACCGGTGCACAGTATAAAGTCAAGCTTCCGAAACTTAAGCTTACAATATTGACTGGAATTAACGCTCAGACCAATATTAGTCTGGACAAAAAAGAAAATAATTCAAAAACAGCACTTGGAATAAAGCTTACCGGCCCGGGTTTTTCCGGCTATATTACTACAAATAATAATTTTGAACTCATATATCAAAATAAAACGAATTATGACTTTACAGATGGGAATGTTAAGGGTGGCTTTGCATTTGCAATTTATGATTTTAAAACTCAAATTACTACAGGCTTCTATTACACGACTGACAGCAAACACAATTGGAATTATTCAGAAAAACTGGGGATTAATTTTGAATATTCAGGAATACCTGATATTTCCTGGAACAACTCATTAACATTGTCACAGAAAAAAGAAAACAAACTTTCGTTTACTTCCAGTTTGAACGTAAAAGCTCAATTTCGTTTTTATAGCCTTCGTGTTCATTTGGAGTTTCAAGTATAAAAGGAAGATTTTTAAGGGCAGGATGATTTGTAACGCGGGATAACGCTTCAAGGCCGATAAAACCCTGCCCTATTTTCTGGTGTCTGTCTTTATGTGCACCAAGCTCATTCATACTGTCATTAAGGTGAATTGCATAAAGATTTTTTAAGCCGATAACTTTATCAAACTGAGTAATTACACCATCAAGGTCATTTACAATATCATAGCCGCCATCCCAGATGTGGCAGGTATCAAGACAAACGCCAAGTTCACCTTCCAAGTTTGCATTTGAAAGCTCGCGTGCCTTGTCCATAATTGCACGAACTTCTTCAAAAGTGCGGCCAATTTCTGAGCCTTTACCGGCCATTGTTTCAATTAAAAGAATTGTCGAAGGATTTTTTTTAAGGTCGGCCTTTACTGTTTTGAGAGCGTTGGCAATCATGGTTGCGGTGTGCGCTATGCCAACCTCTGCCCCCTGCCCTGTGTGACTGCCCGGGTGAAAGTTGTACAAACAGCCTGGTGTATATTCAAGGCGTTTAAAATCTTCTATCATCATGTCTAAAGCATACTGGCGCAGGCCTTCATCAGCTGAGCAGGGATTCATTGTATAAGGTGCATGTGCTACAGGAGGAGCAAAATTATTTTCCTTCATAAGGATATTCAGTTTTTCTGCATCAGATGGGTCTATAGGTTTTGCAGTTCCGCCGCGTGGATTTCTGGTGAAAAACGCAAAGGTATCTGCGCCTACGCTAAGTGCTTCAGTGGCAAGTCCTTCTAAACCATTTGATGTTGATTCGTGATATCCTATGTGTAACATGATTTTGTCCTTAAAAAAAGGCCCTTAAAAAAGGGCCTTTGATTTTACATTCCGTATGTACTAATAAATACACCCGCAGCAATTGCAGTTCCGATTACACCCGAAACGTTTGGTCCCATGGCGTGCATCAAAAGGAAGTTAGTAGGATCTTCTGACATACCAACCTTGTTTGCAACGCGTGCTGCCATTGGAACTGCCGATACACCAGCCGAACCAATAAGCGGATTGATTTTTTCTTTAAGGAAGAGGTTCATAATCTTAGCCATGATAAGACCACCCATTGTAGCAATACAGAAGGCAACAAGACCAAGAACGATGATACCAAGAGAGTTTGGATTACAAATCTTTTCAGGTGTCATCTGTGAACCTACACCAAGAGAAAGAAGAATAGAAACAATATTCATCATTTCGTTTTCTACTGTCTTAGAAAGACGCTGTACAATTCCAACTTCCTTAATAAAGTTACCGAAGGCAAGCATACCGATAAGTGGAGCTGCAGGAGGCAAAAGCAGAATTGTTACGATGAGCAAAAGAAGTGGGAACAGGATGCGCTCTGTTTTAGAAACCGGGCGGAGCTGCTTCATTTTAATAAGGCGTTCTTTCTTAGAGGTAAGAAGTTTCATGATTGGTGGCTGAATCATAGGAACGAGTGCCATATAAGAATATGCAGCAACAGCAATTACAGCCATCATTTCTGGAGCAAGCTTACCGGATACATAAATAGAAGTAGGACCATCGGCACCACCGATGATAGCGATGGCACAAGCCTGCTTCATGTTGTAGTCAATACCAGGAATAAAGTTCATACATGCAACACCAAAGAGTGTGGCAAATACACCAAGCTGAGCGGCACCACCAAGCAAAGCAGTCTTAGGATTAGCAATGAGCGGACCAAAGTCTGTCATGGCACCAATACCCATAAAGATAAGCATTGGGAAGAACTCGTTTCCAACACCGGCCTTGTAGATGATGTAAAGCATTCCGTCCGGAGCATTTCCCATGCCGGCACCTGGAATATTTACAAGAATTGTACCAAAGCCGATTGGAATAAGCAGAAGCGGTTCAAAGCCATATACTACTGCAAGATATACAATGATGAAGCCGATTGCGAGCATCAAGAGTCTCTGCCAGCCAGGAACAATTGTATCTGCAAAAACATCAACTTCAGCAGCTTCTTCTACAGCTTCTTCCTGTGCTTTTTCAAGCGCAATTTCTTCTGCTGTAGGAGTATGAATCATTTTGTAGATTCCTGTATTCTTCCAAACGTTTGTAAAAAACTTAGAAACGCTGATTTCTGGAATACCTTCTGAACCCTTAACAATTGTAGAACCTGCGGTCTTTGTGGTCCCTGAGCCTGTCGAAGGGCCACTACCAGACTTTCCATCTGCACCGCAGCCCGCAAAAGAAAGGGTTACAGCAATAAGGCAGATTATAGTTGTAATCTTAAGGTATTTAAATTTATCTTTTTTGTTGTTTAATTCTGTTTCCATAATTAATTCCTTATCAGTCATTGCATCGGGGTTCCTGAGCTTGTCGAAGGGGCCCCTGTACAATCTCTACTGAATCTGAGCTACAGTCTGTCCCTGTGCAATCTGAGCACCGGTTGCGGCAACAAAGTGAACTTTACCTGCGGCACCTGCCTTAATTTCAAGTTCCATCTTCATAGATTCAATTATGATGATTGTAGTATCAGGCTGAACAGCAGCGCCTTCTGCAACTGCATAGCGGAGAAGTGTTCCGGCTACCGGAGCGGCAACATCTTTACCTGCGCCGCCTGCTGCTGGAGCTGGGGCTGGAGCGGCTGCCGGTGCTGGCTGAGCAGGAGCTGCAACAACTGCACCACCAAGATTACCCAGTGTCTGACCTGCCTGAACCTGGTCACCTGTTTTTACTGTATAAGAAATCTTTCCTGCTTCAGGAGCCTTTACTTCAAGCTCCATCTTCATAGATTCAATCATGATTACTGTGTC
>JAGCTZ010000119.1 GCA_017963165.1 Treponema sp. | reverse complement strand
TCTTTTATACTTGCTGTGATAAGTACCTTCCAGCATTACTTATGGGTTTTCTTCTATGCAAAGCCATTCTCTATCAATAGCAATAACAAAGTCATTATATTTTTTTACAGGCATTTGATAAAGTTTGAATTCCTCCCAATAATTCCATTTCTTATTATAATTTGAATATACATATTGAGACGGATAATCATTCCATGATTTTAAAACAGGTTTTTCATTCGGTTCTGAAGAATTATCAACAAGTTCATATGGAAAATTAACATTAAAATCCGGCAAATTTTTTATAAACGTAAATATCTCATCATATTGCTCCAATAAATCTATTATTGAATTTGTGCTTTTAAAAAAGGGATGTAAGTATTTAAATTCAAATCTATGAAAACTTAGTGAATAAGAATCATATCCCCATGTTATTGGCACAATATCACCTATTCTTGCAATAATAAAATTACCATTCTTTTTTCTTTTATGTGGATTAAAATACTTTATTTGCAGGAATCTATTATCTGTTAAAAATATTTTCATGTCATAGTCAACAGATTCATCATAATTAGGATATTGCTTTTCAATTTCCAAAGATTCAACACAATCAAGCCTTTTTATTTCTTTTTCCCAGTCAGAAATATCTGGAAACAATGGAAGACTGAAAATAAAAGAAGATGAAATCAAGAAGCTTATCAAAGCGATATATTTTTTAAGCATATGTTTTTCCTTGTTATTTTGATTCTTCTGTAGGCGTTACAAGCTTTTTTGCTTCTATATAATATTTTGTTTCTAACCAGTTTCTTTCTTCAGAATTTTCCCACGCTTCTTTGTTGTTATATTCCTTTACATTTCCATGAAGTTCAATTTGAAAACTGATTGTTGCAAATAAACGTAAAAATGGGTGCGATTTTGGAACAACATTTTTAGGAGTATAAACATATTTAGCTTCTCCATTTTCATCAACAATTTTAGTAATGATAACAGAATATCCATTTATTGTTTTATAACCTTGGTATGTGCTTGGATTTATCGCTCCATCAGAATTATAATCAGAAGATTTTTTTCTAGAACCACCGATTAATCCATAGCTTGGGTCTTCATCAAGTTTTGCCTTGATGAGGTTATCATAATTTTCAGGAAATGCAAAGAAAACATCATCAGTATTGTTTATTGCTTGATAATTAGAACAACTATCAATCTGTTCCTTTATATTTCTTATAATTTTAGAGTTACTTATATTTTTCTTTATTTGCTCACTTGTAGTTTGAAGTGCGTCTTTTGCTTGTGCACCCCATTTAGAAAGATTTGTCTGTGCATTTGATATAAAGTTTGAAACCACTGATTTTGTATCTGCAATAGCAGTTGAAACAACACCTTTTATATCGTTCCATGTCTGAATAAGGTCAGATTTCGCAGACTCTATCCAACCGTTGACAGTACTTCTTATACTAGACTTCGAACCACTATCAGTTGCTGTTAATCCGAATGGATCTATGTAATTCACAGGGTCATTAACTACATAGCTGAACCAGTTTGAGCCGTCTCTAATCGGGTCAACGGTTGTAAATCTTGCGCTTATAGGGCTGTAATCTCTAAAGCCGTAATCATAAAGACCTGTACCGACATCGTAAGATTTACCACAATAACCAAAACCAACATCGTTTTCGAGATTGCCCAGATATGGAGAACCGAAAGCGTCATAATCATAGCTTGATTGCACTGCGCCGTATTTGTCTGTAACACTTCTGACGCTGCCCAAGATGTCTGTGCCGAAGTATGACGTGCCTTCATCGCTGTTAACGGCTGCCGGCACGCCATGAGAGTAAAGCACATATTCGCTGCTTGCCCTGCTTCTGGTTTTTGCACCGCCTGCCGCCGCGCTCGAGCCACCGCCTGAGGCTGCTTCAGAAAGCGGCACAAGCGGAGTGTCGTCTATATAGCGGTAGCGTGTGCCGATTTCGCTGCCGAGGACCAAATTGCATAATGTGCAACTTGATAAAACTTGGGGCAATGATTTGCTTGTTTTGAGTTTATCTTTCACAGCTCGGACAGCCATGTATATGCCTTTTATTCTATTGCAACCCTGGCTTGGCTTTCAGTTGCTCGTTAAGTTGCTGTACAGTTTCAAGCGAAAGTCCTGTACATCGCGCAACAGTTTCTGCTGGCAAGTTTTCCATCAGCATGTTCCGTGCGTCTTCAAGCTTGGCTTCAGAGCGACCTGCTTCTTTACCGCGTTCTTCGCCGATGGCGATGCCTCTGTTTTCAGCAGCACTCAAGCCAGAACGGTAGTCGCGCTCAAACATTTCTTGCCGGAACTGTTCAACCCACAAGTCTCTGTCTGCGCTTATCGAGGAAAGTGATTGTTTCGCGTTCATAAGTCCTGCCTAGCCTTTTTCATTTAGTAGCTTCACATCTATTTCAGCAAAGGCTGCTGCTTCTTCAGCTGTGTGCCCCATAGCCATGTATTTCTTAGCAAGAGCTATATTTCGTTTTTGTTCACCTTCGGCAAGACCTTGCTTGTGACCGCGCTCTTCGGCAGCACTTAAGCCAGAACGGTAGTCGCGCTCAAACATTTCTTGCCGGAACTGCTCAACCCACAAATCTCTGTCTGCACTTATCGAAGAAAGTGATTGCTTTGCGTTCATAAGTCCTGCCTCCTGTTCGGTCAGTTTCTGTATAATCCGTGTCTTC